>JACRMQ010000006.1:478509-793082 GCA_016214905.1 Ignavibacteriales bacterium
CCTACGGAGTTCTAGGTATCGAATTCATGGCGGCGGCGCAAGCACTCGATTTCCGTGAGTTCACACCCGGCATTGGAAACAGGAAAGCAAAAGAAGTTATCCGCAAATATGTAACTCATCTCGATGTTGATCGTCCGCTCTATCCCGATCATACAAAGATGAAAGAAGTTGTTAAGTCGTGTGAAATACTTAAGGAAGTTGAGAAAGTTGCGGGAAGTTTGGAATGACTGCTCTTCCCGAAACTGGCCTTCTATCACATTTGTTGATGTCATGGTATCGAACAAAACAGTCACGGAAAAAGAAAGATTAATCCAGCGGTCACGAACCATTTCGTGACCGAAGCAGATGGAGAACAAGATAATAAAAAAATCATTATCAGAAAAAAGACATTATCAATCAATCTACTGTCATGGCATGGACCATGACAGCCACGAAAGAAACTAAAAACTACTATGCATAAATTTATATTTAAACCATTTGATGAGATGACTGAAAAAGATTACGCCACGGTCGGATTCAAATCGGGTTTGGAAATTCATCAACAACTCTTAACCGAGAAGAAACTATTTTGCCGCTGTCCTGCCGGTCGGTACAGCGATAAGTATGATGCTGAAATTCTTCGCCATATGCGTCCGACGTTATCGGAACTTGGCGAGTATGACGGCACAGCATTGATGGAATTCAAAACGAAAAAAGAAATTATTTACCGCATCAAACGCGAAACAGTTTGCACATACGAGATGGATGATACACCTCCATTTCAAATTGATGATCACGCGCTTGATAGTGCACTTGCCATCGGTATGCTCTACGGATGCACAATGGTGGACGAGGTTCACATCGCGAGGAAGCAATATTTGGATGGAAGTATCCCGACAGGATTTCAGCGGACAGCGATTGTGGGCGTAGATGGGAAAATCCCTTACAAAAATCGGGAAATAAAAATTATACAACTATCGATTGAAGAGGATGCTTGCCGTGAAGTCAGCGACATCGGACATCGCAGAGTTTATATAACAGATCGATTAGGTATGCCGTTGATAGAAACAGTCACCGGTCCTGATATGCGCACACCGGTTGAAGTTGCCGAAGTGGCACAGATATGCAGACGCTTGGTCAGAAGCACCGGAAGAGTCCGCACAGGTATTGGTGCCGGCAGGGAAGATGTTAACGTGAGTGTTACAGGAGGAACACGAATTGAAATAAAAGGCGTACCTCGAATCGTTAGTATACCGCTTTTAACTTACAACGAAGCGATGCGGCAATGGAATCTTTTACGACTGCGCGAAGAACTTAAACGCCGTGGCATCACGGAAAAATCTTTCAAATCGAAGACCGAGAATGTTACCAAAATTCTCAGCAAGACCCGATACCAGCCGATACAAAACGCAATTGAACAGGGAATGAAAATAAATTGTGTGCTTCTGCAGGGATACAAAGGATTATTGAGATGGCAAACTCAGACCGACACATATTTCTCGCGTGAGATATCTGATCGAGTTCGCGTTGTTGCATGCCTTACAACTTTGCCGAATATAATTCATTCGGATAGTTCCGGAGACACAATCGCCGCATCTGAATGGCAAAATATTAAAAAACAGATTGGCGGTAAAGACGATGATACTTTAGTATTAGTTTGGGGTGATGAGCAAGATGCAAATACAGGCGCGCAGGAAATAGTAATCCGCGCGAGAGAAGCGACAATCGGAATTCCATCCGAAACGCGTCAAGCTTTGAGAGACGGGACAAATGGATTTGAAAGAATACTCCCCGGTCCGGACAGAATGTACCCCGACACAGATTTACCTCCCAAACGGATTGAGGATGAAAGGTTGGATAAATTACGTCTCACTTTGCCGAATCGAATCTGGGAAAATGAAAAGTGGTATCGCAAATTGAAAATCCCTTCTGATGTCATTGAACCACTTGCAGCTTCTAAATACACAAAACTGTTTAAGATTACAGTCAAGGATTTGAAGTTGAATCCGACTTTAGTTGCTGTTGCATTAATTCAATATCAGAAACGTTTGAAAACATATTTCCCCAAAGCGAAACAAATAGAGATAGAAGCGTTTGAAGAAATATTTGAGGCATTTAAATCCGGCATAGTTACCAGAGAAGGAATCTTCTTAGCGATGAAGAGTTTCTTAGAGAATGGTAAATTGCGATTCCAAAAGAAAATCAAATCGACTGAACTGACGAAGATTATTAAAGATTCAAAAATAGCAATCAAAAAAATGAAAATTCAAAAAGATGAAAAGAAAACTGAAATATTAATCGGTTTGATAATGAATAAAGTAAGAGGCAAAGTTGACGGAAAACTTGTTGCGGAGAAAATCGGATTTTCGGGGAAGGGGAAAAACTAATGGCAACGGATGAATATAAGGGTTATCGCGGTGAGGCATTATCAACGCTTAAAAATTTTAATGCGTTAGTATGGAGCGATGTAGAGATTAAAACAAGCAAAGGAAGTTATACCGGTATTATTCTTCCGCGTTCAGAGACTGCTGATCCTCTGCATGTTGTAATCAAATTGCGTTCGGGGTATAACATCGGGATTGCGGCAAATAAAATTCAGAATATAAAAATAGCGGGAAGGAAAGAGGCGCATTACAAAATTCCTGAGAAAGCATTTCCGTACGACCCTAAAAAACCTAATTTGAAATTACTTGGAACAGGTGGTACAATTGCAAGTCGTTTAGATTACCGAACAGGTGCGGTGATCCCGGCATTTTCTCCCGGTGAATTATATGGCTCCGTTCCGGAACTCGCCGATATTTGTAATCTCGAAACAGAAAAACTTTATGGAGTCTTCAGCGAAAATATGGGACCCGAACAATGGAAAGGTACCGCTGAAGCTATAGGAAGAGAAATTGAAAAAGGAGTTCAGGGAATTGTCATTGGGCATGGCACTGATACAATGCATCACACTGCCGCCATACTTTCATTCATGGTGCAGAATTCGCCTGTGCCGATTGTCATGGTTGGATCACAGAGGTCGAGCGATCGACCTTCTTCGGATGCAGCATTGAATCTTCAGCATAGCGTAAAGACAGCAGCCGAAAGTGATATCGCTGAAGTTATGGTTTGTATGTTCGGACCAACCTCTGATACATATGGATTGCTTCATCGAGGAACACGTGTAAGAAAAATGCACTCAAGTTATCGCTCAACTTTCAGAACAATAGGCGACATACCGATTGCGATGGTGAGCACCGAAAAGATTACACCGATACGGACGGATTATAAAAAACGAAGGAACGACAAGAATGCAGTGATCAATACTGCATTTGAAGAGAAAGTCAGCATCGTTTATTATTATCCAAATATGAAACCGGATATTATTGATTCGTTGATCGATAATGATTATAAAGGCATCGTTTTTGCCGGTACCGGGCTTGGACATGTCAACAAACCGCTTTATCCTGCTTTAAAACGTGCTAAAGAAAAAGGTATTGCTGTTTATATGACAGTGCAGACGTTGTGGGGATATGTTCAAATGTATGTTTATGACACTGGGCGAGATATGATGGAGTTAGGCGTGATACCGGGTGAAAATATGTTGCCGGAGGTTGGGTATATGAAATTGGGTTGGGCGCTTGGGCAGACAAATGATTTGGAAAAAGTTAGAGAAATTATGATGACACCCATTGCTGGTGAGATCACAGAGCGCGAACCAAGTAACGGCTATCTGATTTTCCAGGGCGGCATACCGGAAGTCGAGGAGTTCATTTCGAAGTACAGGAAGTAATCTTCAGAAATGGATACGGTTGCTAAATCCAAGAAATATGAACAAGTAAGTAGCGCCGGTAAACGAAATGTAAAAGCACTTGGATTAGTAAGCATGTTCAACGACATCGCTTCCGAAATGGTGTATCCAATTATTCCGATTTTTCTCACAACATTTCTTGGTGCACCCATTCCCATTGTTGGCGTTATTGAAGGGATCGCAGAAGCAACTGCCAGCATGCTGAAAGTATTCTCAGGTTGGCTCTCGGATAGATTGCGTCATCGGAAATCTTTTGTAGCAGTGGGCTATACGCTCTCAGCTTTGGCAAAAATTGTTCTTTCCGTCGCCGCGTCATGGTTATATGTTCTCTTCGCGCGATTCATAGATCGATTTGGCAAAGGTATTCGCACATCTGCACGCGATGCGCTCATTGCAGATTCAGCTTCACCTGAAACACGCGGCGCAGCATTCGGTCTTCATCGTGCACTCGATACTGCGGGGGCGGTTGTAGGTCCGCTATTAGCGTTGGTACTTCTTCACTTTTTAGATAATAAATATTCGCTCATATTTTTTCTTGCCTCTATTCCTGCGTTTATTGGTGTAGGGATTTTGCTTTTGGTTGTAAAAGAACCTAAGCATGAAATCAAGAAATCAGAATTCAAATTGAAATTCCCTCTGCGTTCATTCAGCAAACCGTATAAAATATTCCTTTTAGTGAACATTCTATTCGCACTCGGCAACAGCTCGGATGCTTTTTTAATTCTCAGAACTCAATCGCTCGGCTATACTACGACCGGCGCGGTAGTACTTTACGTTGTATTCAACGCATTTTATTCATTGCTATCGTACCCATTCGGAAAGCTATCAGATCGTTTTGGTGCACGACCAATTCTTATCGGTTCGTTTCTCTTATTCGCAATTGTTTATGCGGGTTTCGGAATCGCTAGTAATGGACTTATCCTCTGGATATTATTCCCAATGTACGGATTGTATATGGCGATGAGCGAAGGCATCAGCAAAGCATATATCTCGAATCTTGTCCCAAGTGAAACACGCGCAACTGCAATTGGACTTTTCTATACATCCACCGGTATAGTAACATTTTTCTCCAGCCTCATTGCAGGACTGCTTTGGAATTATGTTGGCGTCTCGACTCCATTTTATTTTGGAGCGGTTTGCTCAATACTTGCAATGATTCTGTTTCTAAACGATGCCTCTCTTAATAAATCCAAAGCTTAATTGCATCCAACAAAATTCTTCTTTACATTTAATCACACAGTCACTCCACAACCGGACAAATGTGACTGCATCAACTGCCTTACGCTCCCGGCGATTTGCGTTATTTAGGTGGAATGTTGTACCGATTTGTTGTTAAGGAAAGCCGAGTGATGAAAGTTCTTTTCGTCTACCCTCGATATCCGGATACGTTCTGGAGTTTCAAGCACGCGTTAAAATTCATATCTAAAAAAGCCAGTCTTCCACCTTTAGGACTTCTAACTGTTGCCGCAATGCTTCCGAAAGATTGGGAGAAACGTTTAGTTGATTTAAACGTCGCAAACCTCGAGGATGACGACATCCGGTGGGCAGATTATGTTTTTATAAGCGCCATGTCGATTCAAAGTGAATCTGTTAAGACAATTATCCAGCAATGTAAAAGACTTGGAACAAAGATTGTCGCAGGTGGTCCGCTTTTCACTGCACAACACGATGAGTTTACCGATGTAGATCATTTTGTGCTAAACGAATCGGAAATTACGCTGCCATTGTTTTTAGAAGATTTGAAAAACGGAATTACCAACCATGTCTATTCAACAGATAAGTGGGCAGATATCGATACAACGCCAACACCACTCTGGGAGTTAATTAATTTCAAGCACTACGCAACAATGAATTTGCAATATTCACGTGGCTGCCCATACGATTGCGATTTCTGTGATATAACTGTCCTTTATGGACACAAACCACGCACAAAAATAAAAAATCAGGTTATTGCGGAATTAGAAAGTCTTTACACATCGGGATGGCGGGGTCCTGTTTTTTTCGTCGATGATAATTTCATCGGCAATAAAGGAAAAGTTAAAAAAGAAATTCTTCCCGTCATAATTGAGTGGATGAATGAAAGGAAACATCCGTTTGTATTTCACACAGAAGCATCAATTAACATAGCTGACGATGAAGAACTTATGAGTTTAATGGTTCAAGCCGGGTTTGATGCCGTGTTTATTGGAATTGAATCGCCCAACGAAGATAGTTTAGTTGAGTGCGGAAAGGTGACAAATAAAAATCGTGACATGATAGCGTCTGTCAAGAAGATTCAAAAGTTTGGACTGCAAGTTCAAGGCGGATTTATCGTAGGTTTTGATAGCGATCCTGCATCAATCTTCGAACGGCTTTCTGCGTTTATACAGGAAAGCGGTATTGCTACGGCAATGGTGGGCTTGCTGAATGCACCCAAAGGAACAAAGCTTTACAAGCGGCTTCACAGTGAGGGGAGGTTACTGAAATCGTTTACAGGCGACAACACCGACTTTTCAATGAACTTTATACCTAAGATGAACCGTGAAGCGCTAATCGATGGATATAAAAATATTCTTAAGAATATCTATTCACCAAAACAATATTACGCAAGGGTTAAAGAGTTCCTCAAGAATTATAAACAACCAAGCATGCGTAAATTTAACTTTAAGCTAAGTCGATTGATTGCGTTATACAAGTCGATACTATTGCTTGGTGTTATTGGAAAAGAACGCTATCAATACTGGAAACTTTTTATATGGACAGTAATCCGGCATCCACGGCTTTTTCCACTCGCTATTACACTTTCGATATATGGTTTCCACTTCAGGAGAGTATTCGAGCGAAACATAGCGAACCTATAAGCGGTTTCATTCCAGAGATGCTGAGTCTATCTCAGTGATCTCTACGTCGGTTGTTTTTGTTACTCCTTAAATTTTCTTCCCTCGCTTCTGCTTCGCCTCTTATTCATTTGCTCTTTCTTGAAAGATTCATACTTTTTTAATTGTTCGGGAGTGAGAAGTGGTTCAATCTCTTTATCAATCGCTTTCATTTGAATCCGTTCATTTTTCATCATCTCTCTTTTATTCAACGGTTTCGTTGATTGTCCTTGAGTAAATGTCTTTTCGTTGCGTTTCATGATTTCAGAAATTTTCGCAGCTTGCTCATCAGTGAGTTTCAATGCTTCTTTCAGTCTTTGGACTCTATTTTCAGTACGTGATTGATCCTGAGAATTTATTATACCCGTAAATCCGAAAAAGAGTAATACGAGGAGGAGGGATTTATATATGTTCATCTTTCGTTCCTTTTTAAAATATGTTAATCTATATTCAAAATCTAAGAGTAATGAAATATAAGATAGGTTTATGTCGAAGTCAAATATTGACATTTGTTTAAACATTTACTGACGTAGTCCACCAGTTAGAAAGTAAAACGTAAACCTTCGAACGCTAGAGCTAGCCACTATGGTGCAGTCTAATTCAACTGTAAATAAAAATTCTCTTGGTAACAAGATAAAATATTATTATTTTAAATATCATTTATTTGTCATCAAATAATATTTTATAAGGTATCATCAGATGAAACGTTCTTTGTTATTAGTTCTTTTTTGTTTCGGGATTTCTTATTCACAAGTCGCTCAAAGGGATAATCTTGTATATCCATCCGATCCCACGGAGGGGGTGATTGATTCTACTTTCGGGACTAACGGATTTGTACGAACAGATTTTTCAACTTCAAGCGATCATGCGTACGGTGTTGCAATTCAACCAGATCAGAAAATTGTGGCTGTTGGATCGGCAAATAGTATGTTCGCACTGGCAAGATACAATCCTAACGGTACTCTGGATTCTACGTTCGGATTAAACGGTAAAGTGGTAACCGACAATTACGGTTATTCTTTTGCTTGGTCAGTAGCAATCCAGTCAGACCGGAAAATTGTTGCGGCTGGCTCACTTACAAGTCCATATATGTTCATGATTGGAAGATACGATACAACCGGCAATTTAGATCCGACTTTTGGTAATGGAGGACTCAAGGCAATTCCCATTCCGATAGGAAGCGGAAATCAACGTTGTTATGCAATGGCATTGCAGCCGGATGGTAAGATTCTATTAGCAGGCTACATCAATGGAGTCAGCAATGAAGATATTGCATTACTTAGATTAAAAACGAATGGCACACTTGATTCTACATTTGGTGCGCTTGGAATAGTAGTTACCGATGTAGGTGGTGGAAACGACGAAGCTCAGTCGGTTAAAGTACAATCAGATGGAAAAATTCTCGTAGCGGGTAGTTTTTATCTTAATAGCCATTCTGAATTTGGGGTTGTTCGTTATAATACAAATGGTACAGTCGATTCAACCTTTAACGGAACCGGAAGGGCAGGAGTGACATTCCCGGGTTCTCAGGTAGATAAAGCATATGCGATGGCGATCGATTCGGTCGGAAGAATATTGCTCGTTGGTGATACTTATGGTGGAGGTAGAGATTTCTTTGCCTTCGCGCGATTTCTGCCGTCAGGATTGATTGATTCATCTTTCGCTAAGTTTGGTTCACGAAAAGATACAATTCAGAACCTTTACGATATAGCTTATTCCGTCGCGTTGCAGAAAGATAATAAAATTGTTGTCTCAGGTGTGACTCAGAACGGTGGTGGTGAACAGAATATTGTTGTCGCACGATATTTGGAGAATGGATTGGAAGATACATCATTCAATCGCTCCGGAGGTACTATGACGGATATGGGTGGATTTTTTGAAGAAGGTTTTGGAGTGGCAATACAGGAAAATGGAAGCATAGTAGTTGCCGGTGAAACACTTACACCAAGCAACAGTTACGATTTTGCGTTGTTACGCTATCATGGTACAACAGGTCCGTTGACAGATGTGGAAACAAATGATCGGAATATTCCAAACGGGTACTTGCTTTCTCAAAATTATCCAAATCCGTTTAACCCTACAACATTAATAAAGTATGAAGTTCCGGAAGAATCGTTTGTAACTCTAAAAGTATTTAATCTGCTCGGGCAAGAAATTATAACGCTCGTAGATGATAAACGAGAAGCTGGAACATACGAAGTGCGTTTAGATGGTACTCATTTATCGAGTGGAATTTATTTTTATCGACTACAAGCTGGTAGCTTTGTAGAAACAAAGAAATTGATATTGATGAAGTAAATATTTAATTGGGTTGATGCATAGATGGAGTCCACAAAAAGTGGACTCCATTTTTATTAATATCCATAGAAATCATGATCGATTTTTCTGTGGTGTTTATTGGTGAACATTCCATTTGAATGATCAATAATTTTCATCATTCGGGTTGATAGGGGAACATATTTATAATATTCTTAACTATTTCAACAATACTTACCTCTTTTGATAAATCGGTGGGAACTATCCTTACTTCAATGTTGGTTGTTCAAGTAGGCAGTACTTTGCTTAGCTGGATTTATTACAACGACATTGAAGTATAATCGATAACTAAATCATTGACAAAATCCGGCATTTAAAACTCATACAAGAAAATAAATCACATAATAAATTAATAATCACTTTATCGTTCAACTTTTTTTGAAAGGGGTTAGAAATGAACTACAGGATACTGTTCATCTTATCGATTCTCTTGATGGGTTTTGCGGTTATCAATGCACAGATTCAAACGTCTGTACCCTCGTTAACCGGATTTATCCAAACAAATTCAACTCCATGTCCGACACAATCGTACATATTATCCGGTACAAATATTTCGGCCGATGTAGTAGTAACTGCACCAACGGGGTTTGAAATATCCATAGATCAAATCGCGTGGGTTGCGCCTCCGGCTTCAATTACAATCGGACAGAATGGACCTACAACAATTCCAACGACAACTATTTTCGTTAGGTTAAATACGCCAACACTTGGCACTTATACCGGTGTAATTTCACATTCAGCAACTGATGCCGCGAGTGTCTACGTGTCAGTCGATGGTGTAAGAGCTGCAAAATCTCCAACGTTAACAGCTCTATTGTCAGATATTAATCCATCTACTACCGGGCAATTGATTACCTTAACGGCACATGTGACATCTCCTTTACCAGGAACACCATCGGGCACTGTCACATTTATGGATGGAGTGAGTGAATTAGGAACTGTTTCATTAAACATCTCTGCGACTGCATCGATGAGTACATCAACATTACCACTGGGATTACACAATTTAACTGCGGTATACAATGGTAACTCAACTTTCGATGTCAGCACCTCATCTATAGTTGGGCAATATGTAAAAGGTACATCAACTACTATTGTAATTTCAAATAATAATCCATCAAATCAAGGTACATCTGTAACATTCACGGCAACTGTTTCATCAACCACAAGCGGAACACCTACAGGAAGTGTAACATTTTATGATGGTGTAAATCCAATCTCAGCTCCTGTGGCGTTAAGTGCGAGCAGTGCATCGTTTGCAACATCTTCATTGATACCGGGATCGCATTCTATAACAGCTTCTTACGGAGGAGATGCAACGTTCCTGGGTAGTACATCACCTCCTTTGAGTCAGATGGTAAAAGCAACTACAACTACTACTTTACAATCAAATCATAATCCATCAGTTACCGGACAGCCTGCAACATTCACGGCAACGATAACGTCGTTAACAGCCGGAACAATTACCGGTTCAGTTACATTTTATGATGGGGGTGTACCTCTTGGACCTTCAGTGACTGTAAGTGGTGGACAAGCACAATTTAGTCCGACAGCATTTGCATCGTCGGCAAGTCCGCGATCCATTACAGCAACATTTAGTGGAGATGCTAATTATGCCACGAGTACATCTACCATTCTCTCACAGGTTATTAATAAATCTGCTACAACAACTGGTGTAATTGCTGATGTAAATCCAGCAGGTGTTGGTCAGGCAGTTACATTTACTGCTACCGTTCTTTCTTCATCACCAGGAAGCGGTACACCAACAGGTACAGTTACATTTTCTATTGATGGTAATCCATCAAGTCCTATGATTTTGAGTGGCGGAGTTGCATCACTAACAACTTCATCATTAACACTCGGTACACATTCAATCACCGGTAATTATAACGGTGACGCCGATTTCAATGTGAGTTCATCTTCAGCTTATGCTGATACAATTAGTGCCATCATTACAGCCACCACAGGACCTCATGGTTCTATTTTACCATCCGGTTCCGTGTTAACTCATTACGGAAGGGATCAATCATTCACGATGTCACCTTCAATTGGATACCAAATTGATAGTTTATATATCGATGGCGTAGGCCAGACAGGAAGTTTGAGTTACACATTTCCGGCAGTTGTTGCCAATCATACAATTCATGCAACATTCATTGTGAAATTGGATACTGTTGTTGTCAGTGCCGGTGCGAATGGTTCAGCCGTACCATCAGGAAATGTTTCCGTTCAAAATGGTGATAGTCTGATGGTAGTATTCAATCCGAATCTACACTATCATGTCGCGGATGTCTTATTGGATGGCGGTTCAGTTGGAGCTTCAACAAGTTATACATTGCACAATGTTTTGACTAATCATACCTTATCAGTTTCATTCGCCATCGATACTTACACAATTACAGCAAGCACCGGAAGTAATGGTACAATTTCTTCACCGGGTGTATCTGTTGTCAACTATGGTGCTGATCAAAGTTATACGATGATTCCTGATCCACACTATGCGGTAGATAGTGTGGTGGTGGATGGCTTTTCTGTTGGTGCTGTAACCGGTTATACATTTAATACCGTTGCAACTAACCATACCATTCAGGCTTTCTTCAAACTGATGCCTGCCTATAGTGCACGTTACAGAACATTCATATATGATTCGATGATTGTGAAGAAAGCGATTCCCAAAAAACCTGTTACAGAGTATTGGGAATTCAGCATCATAAATACAACCCCAGGAGATCTTTCAGAAATAAACGTATCATTTAAAAACGACGTGAAAGAAATACTTTCCGTCAGCGGATCTTTTACAGCCTCAGGATTAAAGAAGGATTGGAAATTCAGCGGTGGAGTATTAAGTCATAATCAGACACTCATTATAAAAGGACGAAGTACAAAAGCTAAGGTACAGGCGATTAACAAATTGTTTCTCGGTCCGGTTACAAGAACCCCAAGCGCAAAAAATATTGCACCCGATATTGATCTGCATGAACTACCAATGCCTAACATTGCATCGGTACGCGATCTTGCATTCCTGAGAGCAGGTTTTGCAACCAATCCGTGGATCGTAGGTGTTGCTATGACAAATCCTGACTCGGCAAAAGTATACGGATGGGTTTCGCTAAAGAAGAGTGGCGACATGTATAAATCATTGTACGATAAAGGTCAGCACGTACTTATCGGAAAAGGATTTGATCTAATTGGCACAAAAGCATTTACTAAAGCGCAAACAAGTTTAGTTCCGACAAAACAAAACAATAAAACATTTGCCGACTTGTTAACTTTCAAGTTTAATATTCTTATCAGTGATTCAGGAATTACTCCACCAGGATTTGGAGATCTTAAATTGGTTCAGCCTGGAAATCCTTGGAACGGTATGCTTCTTCGTGATATCGCAACGGAAGGAGATCGAATGATGACTTATCATGATCGTTATACAAGCACACCTTCGTTATATTTCAGTTTGGATTCTTTACTTTGCGGTTTGAATGCCGCATTCTCCGGTCCGATCGATACAACATCATGGAGCGTTGCGATGCATCTGACCGGATTGAGTCAATTGCAGGATATCGGATATCTTTCACCAAGCAGTATGACGCCTGTTGTACATCACGATCAGAACATTCCTGATCCGGTCGTGACTCTTCCATCAAAAATTAATCTGGAACAGAATTATCCTAATCCTTTCAATCCAACAACGACTATTCAGTTTGAGTTACCTTTTTCGGCAGTTGTAACATTAACAGTATACAATATGTTGGGACAAGAAGTTGCTTCCTTGCTGAATCACAAAACGTTGGAAGAAGGAATACAGGAAGCAATCTTCGATGCAAGCACATTGGCATCAGGAATGTATATCTACCGTTTGACTGTTGAACAGTTGGATGAGAATGGAATAACTTCCCCCGAGCGATTAATCAGCTCGAAAAAGATGCTTTTTGTAAAATAGTTATTTAATATTCAACTAATAGAGTGGAGTCCATCAAAAGTGGACTCCATTTTTATTTTTTTTATGTTTCATCTCATTTGCCTTTTCAGATATTTTTAAGTTATAGCTGAATCACTTAAGATTGAATTAAATTTTCTTCCCTTACTTCTGCTCCGCATTTGATTCATTTGCGCTTTCTTGAATGATTCATACTTCTTCAATTGTTCGGAAGTCAGCAGAGGTTCAATCTCTTTATCCATTGCTTTCATGCGTAACTGTTCGTTTTTTATCATTGCATTTAATCAACGGTTTCGACGATTGTTCCTGAGTTGCTTTTTGTTTGTTGCGTGTAATGATTTCAGAAATCTTCGCAGTTTGTTCATTAGATAGCTTCTATGCCTCCTTAAGCAATGCACCTGATATGTTAGAATATGAGATAGGTTTAATGGTTCAGCTTCTTATCTGCAAAATACCAGGATCGAAATTGCTTCTTCGATTATCGAGCTGATACACATAATTATTAATTGAATAAATTTTTGGCAATTAGGTTTAGATAAGGTATATTTTATTCATGAAAAGAGATTTATGTCCAAAACAGTAAACCCCGTACTTATTGCCGCGCGAGAACTATCCATTCGCTTTGGTGAGCAGGTAGTTTTGAAAAATGCAATCATGAGCATTCATGAAGACGATAGAATCGGTTTGATAGGCAATAATGGCTCTGGTAAATCAACACTTCTGAAGATCATCACGGGTATTATGGAACCAGACTCCGGAACGGTGACCCGGCGGAGGGATATCATCGTAGGTTACCTGTCCCAGGATTTTCAACTTGATCCAGCATTAACTGTGTACGAAAACATAATGGAGGGAGCACACGATGTAATCGAAGCACTCCGTGAATATGAGTCGCTTCCACCTGAATCAGAAAAACGGCATCTTCTTGAGTTGCACATCCATCATCGGGACGGATGGAATTTAGAAAACCGCATCGAAACAGTTATGCACTCGCTGAATGCGCCTGAGAAAAACCGTGATATAACTACTCTCTCTGGAGGAGAAAAACGCCGTGTAGCATTGTGCAAAGCAATTATCTCACGCCCCGATCTTCTCATCCTCGATGAACCAACGAATCATCTCGATACTCAATCGATAGAATGGATGGAGGAATTTTTGGAAAAATATTCAGGTGCCTGTCTCTTTGTTACGCACGATAGATATTTTCTTGACTCGATTGCGACACGGATTATTGAACTTGCTAATGGTGTCTGTTACTCACACACCGGTAATTATACCGACTTCATGCTTGATAAGGCAGAGCGTGAATCGCAATTAGAGACTGAAGAAAGAAAAAGAAACCGTTTCCTGCTCCGCGAGCTTGAGTGGGTGCGCAAAGGACCACGTGCACGGAGAACCAAATCGAAAAGCAGGCTCAGCAAATATTTTGAAGAGGTTGAGAAGAAAGGGCACGAGCCGGAAGCGGAAGTTGAGCTGATCATCCCACCTGCATCGGTTCTTGGCTCTAAAATTCTGAACTTGAAGAATGTCGGAATTGAGCTTGGAGGTAAAAAGCTATTCAGTAAAGTGGATTTCAATTTCGACAGAACGCGAAAGCTTGGCATCATTGGTCGTAACGGTCTTGGAAAAACTACGATATTGAAAATTATACTCGGAGAATTGCGTCCGACTGATGGTCATACCGAAATAGGTGATAGAACAATCTTTAATTACATCGATCAATCGCGTTTGGCGCTTAATGATAATAACACTGTCTTACAGGAAATTGGAGAAGGTAACGAATGGATTATCTTTGGCGAAGAACGTATGACAGTCTGGAAATACCTACGTCGTTTTCTGTTTGACGATGACAGAATGCAGACGAAGGTAGGAAAACTCTCCGGCGGAGAACGGAGCCGGCTCTTATTGGCAAAGATATTGAAAAATGGTGGTAACTTTCTGATATTAGACGAACCAACAAACGATCTCGACCTAGCTACACTCCGAGTTCTCGAAGAAGCGCTTTCAGCATTCGATGGATGTGTTATAGCGGTAAGCCATGATAGGTATTTCCTGAACCGTGTATGCAATGGTATTCTTGCCTTTGAAGGAAACGGCTATGTTCATTTTAGCGAAGGCGATTACGATTATTACTTAGAGAAACGCAACGCCCGTTTAACAGAGGCAGAGGCGAAGTCTGCTGAAGCAAAACAGCTAGACACTCAATTGAAGCCGCAAATCAAAAAGCCAAAGAAGAAATTAAGCTGGAAAGAACAAAAAGAACTTGAGACAATTGAGCAGGATATTATCCGGGCTGAAGAGGATGTGGAACGGATTGAAGCAATTTTTTCCTCACATGATTTCTACGATCAGCATGGGGAGCATACCGTAAAATTGACTAAAGAACTTGCGGCGGCAAAGGAACAAATTGAGCGGTTCTATGTCAGATGGCATGAGCTTGAAGAGTTACGTAAAGGGATACAATAAAATATACGAATAATTTTCAACTGCAAACAGGTGTATTTAATGTTCAAAGAAATCCTAATCCAAAACTTAAGCATTGTATTTGTCGGTACAACCATATTGGAAATGCCTTAATTTGCCAGCTTCAAATTAACCATATAAAAATTCTCCCAACCACGCGCGTTACACAAAAACCACTCCTCTACAAAATTAAGCTGTAGATTAATTATACGCCCGTCTTATTTTTCAAAACTTATTTTCAAAGCCGCCGTATATTGGGGACGGTAGTGCTGTTGCTTTATTATTCGGATTTATTAATCCTAAATGCCCGCGTACTTTGACAAACGTATCTATGGAGTGGAGAAGATATGGTAAGATTAAAGATTTTATACATCATTTTGTCTTTGTTTATTTGCTCATGTTCACGATCCGCCGAAGACAAAAATATCGATAGAGCGGTAGTTGAGAACACAATCAACGCCTCTATCGGCTGGGCAAAAAATAAAGATTTTAAATTGCTCTACAGCATCATTTCTAATGATTCAAATTACATCGAGGTCGATCCGACTCCCGGGGTTATCCTGGGATTCGACGAATTCAAAAAGAACGAACCATTCTGGAACAGTCCAAATTTTAAAGCCATCAAGTACGATATCCGCGATCTGAAAATTAATCTTTCCGAAAGGGGAGATGTTGCCTGGTTTTATTGTATACTCGACGATGTGAACGAATGGAAAGGAGAACCGGCAAACTGGCTGAACACACGGTGGACAGGTGTACTTGAGAAGAGAAACGGATATTGGATCATGGTGCAGATGCACTTCTCATTTGCCAAATCATAACTCAGCTTACCATCAAGAGATAAGATAAGCGTATTAGAATTACATCTAAATTATGAAATCAAAGTCACTAAATAATTATTTTAAATACAAATCAATAAAAGGGGAAATCATGAAAAAAAGAATACTACATGAAACAAGTTTGCTGGTTGCATTGCTATTATTATTTTGCGCATGCAGTGCTCTGGCACTAAACTATAAAGAAAGTATAAATGATACCGGGATATCGAATACCCAAGCACAAAAAGACAGTATCAATCCTGTCGGTGTATTTGAGCAGGTGTGGAATCTGCTCAACGCCAATTATCCATATTTCGAACAACGAGGCATCGACTGGAATGCACTTCATAAAGTGTACGCGGCTAAAATATCTCCGACATCAACGGAAGAAGAGTTGTTCAATACTCTCAGCAATATGCTGGAACATTTTAATGATGGACATATTAATCTGGAAGCCGGACAAAAGAGATTCTGCTCATTCGTTAAAGTAAATCCAAAAATGGAAGATTTCAGTTGGAAATTAGTAAGCGACAAGTACCTAAATAAGAGTTGTAAGACAAGCCCCGATAGCATGTTTTTCTACGGGTGGTTAACAGATGAGATCGCTTATATGCGCATACGACGATTCCCTCCTAAAGAGGTTATAGAAAAATATATAGATAACATTATCGGAGAGTTAGCGAAAGCAAAAGGAATGATACTCGATATAAGGGGAAATCCGGGTGGAAACGGTTTTGGAGTAGCCGCACTCGGCAGCCGATTTGCAGATAGGAAACGGCTTTACGAAAAAAATATCAACCGCATAGATCAAAGTAAAACGTATACAAGTGCCACGTATCATTATGTTGAACCACTTGGACCGATTCAATATACAGGACCTGTTATTCTACTTCAGAACGCTTACTCAGAGTCAGGTTCAGATGCCTTTGCACTCGCAATGCGTGTTCTCCCGAACGCAACATCTATCGGGGA
This sequence comes from Ignavibacteriales bacterium, assembly GCA_016214905.1. Classification (NCBI taxonomy): domain Bacteria; kingdom Pseudomonadati; phylum Ignavibacteriota; class Ignavibacteria; order Ignavibacteriales; species Ignavibacteriales bacterium. The sequence continues at coordinate 495,637 of JACRMQ010000006.1, forward strand.
AAACACGGGTGGCTGCTTTGCTGCATACTACCCGGAAAAGCTTATGAACGGATGGACTCTAACAATGCCCTGGAGCTATGCAGTTGACCAGAACGATTTTTGTTGGGAAGGAATGGGCGTTCCTCCAAACATTCGCAAATTAAACACGAAAGAAGATATTGCTGCAGGTAATGACAAGGTGCTTGAATTGGCTATTGATATGCTGAAAGTTGGCGGACATTCCCGAAAAGAAGCAAGTGGAAGTTTGAAGGAAATGAAGATTTCCCTCATCGACCAGTTTGTTGCGACGTGCAGTGCCGAGGGAGTTCAGAGTGCTGTTGCTCAATTGGAGAAATCGCGAAAGAATAATCCGGATGGAGTTTATCTAAGTATTCAGGAATATGGGCTCGCTTTCAAGAAGTTTAACCAGAATGAAAAGATGGATGAGGCATTCGCGTTGCTTGAATTTGGTCTCACTGCTTTTCCCGACGATATCAACACCTTGTATTATCTGGCAAGGTTTTATGAGACCATTAAGAAGCAGCCTGAAAAAGCAAAACCCCTATACGAAAAATTGGCAACACTGAAACCCAATTTTCCCTGGGAAAGGCCCTTTGTTGCTGCTGCAGAAAAATCATTGGGGAAATAATTATTAAAAGAATCATAATAATATGAAAACAGGAAAATAATTCGGCAAAATATTAGCCAATTTTTGTTTATATTGATATACTATTTATGCTAAAAGAAATCTTAATTCAAAACTTACGCGTTGTATTTGTCGGAACGACGGTAGCAGAAATATCGGACGAGCTTGGTTTTTATTATCTGACTCCCAAGAACCGGTTTTGGGAAATGCTGGAATATGCCAACATCACTTCGACAATTGTTATCTCTCAATCTGATCGTAAAGCTCTGGCAGATGCTAAAAATACCGGAGTGCTCAACGATCTGTACAAACAATTCTTTTTCGAGAAGAAGGAATCGACATTATTAAAACATCATATCGGTTTAACTGATCTCAATCGTCGGCTTGTCGTCAGCAAAGACGATGATCCGTCTGCGGAACCCACACCCGACGATATCCAAAAGTTTATCAAGAAAATAGAAAAGTATAAGCCGAAGATTGTGGCATTTGTAACGAGCGTTGAAATATTTGAGAAATGTTTTAAAAAACTTTACCCATCGGCTAATCGCCAGCGGGGGAAGCAGGATTTCATGATTGGTAATTCAGAGGTTTGGCTCCTCGGCAGTACCAGCGGTCGGGTAAAAGATGTAGATGCGATGGAGCAAGCATTTGGCCACCTCGCAGATCGGCTTAAGAGTTTAGAGATAGAGGCATCGTAACCTTATCTGGGAGGGAGATTCTCTCCCGACCGATTGTAGTTCAGAAGAAGAACTCCTTCAAAGCATTATTAGGTAAAGAAAATAGTATCAAAGATTACATAGCAAAGTATAATTCTTATGAATGTCGTTTTCAATTGCGGCACGGAGTTCTGTATCATCCTGCGGAAGGATGCAGATGCAGTTAGCATCGTAATCTTTGAACGAAGATGAGTTTTCAATTTTAAGCGACATATCACTTGCCATCCCACAATAAATTCTGCTGTGAGATATCTTACCGTTCATTTGATGATTCCTACTCGTGATGAAATAAACAGCGCCAAAGTTGCTGAACTTTGTTTCTAAAGGGTAAGCTCTGAATTTATATTCTTTTCCCGATATCCCTTTTATCCGAACGTTTCCTAATCCATCCATAATTCACTACTTTCTATTGATGTTAAGAATTTCATACTGTATAATGTACAGAAACAAACCCCCAATACCTAATAAACCTTTAGAACCAGTGAACTGGTCGCAGCCATTTAAGTTATCTTGTGTTGCTGTAATCGAAGGTTTTCACCAATTTTGATTATTCTTTTTTAGATGGTACATTGTAAAAAATGACAAAATTCAATCGTACATATGTTGGGACGATTAAGAAGATACCGATAATAGCTTCGTTATTTTCTATATTAGTTGGAATTTTGGTATTAATCGGTTGGAAATTTGATATAACAGTCTTGAGGAGTATTTCCCAGGAATATATTGCGATGAAGGCGAATGCGGCTGTTTCATTCCTTTTTGTCGGGTTGGCATTTTTGCTCGTAACCACAAATTTAAACAAGAGATATTCCGCAATCAGAACAATCGCGGCAACACTATCATCGGTCGTTTTATTTATTTCAATCGCAACCATTCTTGAATACATTTCTTCAATAGATTTTGGAATAGATCAATTATTATTCACAGAAGGTGTTGATGCTAAAGCAACTCTTGTCCCGGGACGAATGCCATGGACTGTTGCCTTAAATTTCTTCTCTATCAGTTTGTTCATTTTGCTGATAAATAAAAATAATTTCTCCAAATACATATTTCAGACTTTGGCATTGATACCCGGGATTATCTCGGCAATCGATTTATCCGGTTACATTTTTAAAACCGAGCATATTTACGGGATGGTCTATAATCAAATGGCGCTTCACGGGTCGGTCACATTCATTGTGCTCGTCATCGGATTACTCTCCTCAAGACCTGATGAAGGAATAGTGAGAATTGTGGTGAGCAAATCACTTGGCGGAATAACACTACGTCGATTGCTTTTGGGAGCCATGTTAATCCCTGCAACTTTAGGTTGGCTTCTTTTAGAAGCATATTATGGTAAGATAATCGACTTCGAAGAAATGGTGGCGATATTTGGACTTGCGGGTACTTTTATTCTAGTTTATGTCATTTGGGCTAACGCCCGGTTATTAGACCGGATTGATAGAGAAAAATCGATTGCCGAAGAAAAAAGAAAACAGAGTGAACAAAGATATAAAACATTATTAGCCGAGATGGGAGAAGGGCTTTTACAGACCGATTTGAATGAGCAGATCGAATTTGTGAATATGCAGTTTTGTAATTTGCTAGGTTACACTCAAGACGAATTAATCGGCAAAAATGCCAGGATGTTCTTCACGGCGGAAGATTGGGACAAGATAACGACGAAAACTGCGATGCGCATAAAAGGAGTTGCTGACCGTTACGAAACACAGATGATTCATCGAACCGGAGAAAAGATCTGGACGAGCGTAAGCGGTTCACCGTTAATCGATGTTGATAATAATATTATTGGCTCAGTCGCGATCGTCGCCGATATCGCGGAGCAAAAAAGGGCGCAAAAACTTAACGAGGCATTATTTAAAATATCCACAGCAGCCGAACAGGTCGCCGATTTACCGGGTTTATTCAAATCTGTTCATCATGTTATAAGCGATGTAATGCCAGCGAATAATTTTTACATTTCTCTGTACGATGACAAAACTGATTTGATAAGTTTTCCATATTTCGTGGACGAAGTAGATACTCCCGAATTACCCCGCAAACGGGGAAGAGGACTGACAGAGTACGTTTTACGCACCGGTAAATCGCTTTTGTGCGATGAGATTATGACTGAGAAACTGGACAGAGATGGTGAAGCCATCCTTATAGGTGTGCCGGCACCGATATGGCTGGGTGTTCCGCTTATAGTCGAAGGAAAAACCATTGGTGTTATGGTTGTTCAACATTACTCAGACGCAAAAGCATACGGTGAACAGGAATTAAGGATGCTGGAGTATGTATCCGATCAGGTAGGAAGAGTGATTGCTCATAAACAATCAGAATTAGAATTGACAGAAAGTGAACGGCGATTTAGAAATCTATATGATAATGTACCGGTTGGAATTTACAGAACCACTCCCGATGGTAAAATACTCGGAGCAAATCGCGCGCTGATAGCTATGATGGGATGTTCATCGTTCAAAGAGCTGACATCAATAGAAATGGATAAGATAGGGTACGAAGATCCCAAGAGACGTGAAATATTCAAAGAGATCATTGAAGATAAGGGATTAATACAAAAATTTGAATCAATATGGAGACGTCCTGATGGTTCTACCATAAATGTAAGTGAAAATGCAATAGCTATCAAAGCGGAAGATGGAAAAATAATTTATTACGAAGGAATGGTAGAAGATATAACTGAACGAAAATCAGTTGAGAAAGAGCGTGAGCGCCTTATCACAGAACTTCAGCAGGCAATGAAAGAAGTGCAAGCTCTCAGTGGTTTGTTACCGATTTGTGCCTCATGTAAAAAAATCAGAGATGATTCCGGTTACTGGAATCAATTGGAATCATTCATCGAGCATCGGGCAACAGTCCAATTCAGCCATGGTATTTGTCCTGACTGTATGCAAAAACTTTACCCGCAATATTACGATCGAATTCATCCGTCACAGCCAAAAACTAAAGACTCGGATGAAGTAAAAAAAGAACAATGATTATCCTTTAAAAAGCTGTAAAGAGAATAGATCGTTAACTCCGATCGGTTCAACTGAGAAAAACGGCTCTCCATACTTAACCCCGATTTGCTGACCGTAATATTTCATCCGTGTTTCCATAAAATCGAGAAATGATTTCTGACTGAGAAATGTTTCAGGATCACTTGAGTTTGGATTGTAGAATTGGGATTTATGAGCTTTCACCGCGTTGACCCTGATATCGTAAACATCGGTGATATCTATGATGAATGAAGGTGTAAATTCATACTTTTGTTGATAATGAAAATATTTATGTGGTCGCCAGGCAGGTAGTTTCTTTCCGTAAGTTTTAACATCAATCTTCCTTAAACCGGAATAGAACTGGGCTTCGCGGCAGAGATAATGAGCGTGCACATGATCTGGATGCCGTTCTTGCCAATGCGGAATCAGTATAATCTCTGGCTGGTACTTGCGGTAGATTTCAATTACCTTCAATCTGTTTTTCTTATTCACTTCAACATCACCGTCGGGAATGTGAAGATTTTCACGTACTTTCACACCTAATATTTTCGCCGCTTCTTTAGCTTCTAAACTTCTAATTTTCTTATTTCCGCGCGTTCCAAGTTCGCCATCGGTTAAATCGATGATCCCAACTTTGTATCCAAGTTTAACGCATTTTGCAACAGTTCCTCCGCAAGCAAGTTCAACGTCATCCGGATGCGCGCCGATAGCGATTAAATCTAATTTCATCTTATCCTCATTTCAATTATTTTAAAAATTAAAAATTCATCTTAATCATATTTGAGCAATCAGAATTACCAAAATATTTAGAGATTCTTATTTAGGTATTAGTGTTTGCTCTTAAATATATTGAATGCTTAACTGGAAAACAATCTGTTTGTTTCTCAAATATCGTTTGAATATATTGCAAATATTCTATGTCAAACCAAAACACATTTACTGTTAGCGAACTGACCAAGCGTATCAAAGGTGTTTTAGAAACATCTTTCGGTAATGTTTCGGTTGAAGGTGAAATATCTAATTTCAAGAGACATTCATCCGGGCATCTTTATTTCACTTTGAAAGATGAAGGAGCTCAGATCTCGGCTGTAATGTGGCGAGGTAGAGCGGGGAATCTCTTCTTTACACCGCAAGATGGAATGAAGGTAATTGCCAACGGTAAGATTACTTTATACGAACCGCAAGGGAAGTATCAGATAGACGTTTTTCAATTGCAGCCGCGCGGTATTGGTGAACTGCAAATCGCATTCGAAAAGCTGAAGCAAAAACTTGCAGGTGAAGGTCTATTTGATTCGGAACATAAAAAACCTTTGCCTGAATATCCCGAACGAATCGGAATTATTACTTCACCGACCGGGGCAGCGCTACAGGATATGCTAAACATCCTCAATCGCCGGTTTCCATCGCTGGAAGTTATTCTAAATCCTGTAAAAGTTCAGGGTGAAGGCGCGTCTCATGAGATCGCATCCGCGATAAAAGATTTTAATAAATTCGGAGAGATAGATGTTTTAATTATTGGACGAGGAGGCGGATCCCTCGAAGATTTATGGGCTTTCAACGAAGAAATAGTTGCGAGAGCAATTTATAATTCTAAGGTACCGATCGTAAGCGCAGTGGGACATGAAATTGATTTCACAATTGCTGATTTTGTTGCCGATCTGAGAGCGCCAACTCCATCTGCAGCAGCAGAACTTGTTGTGAAGGATAAGCTTGATATTTTTGAAAATATACGTAACTTTTGCTATACTATGGAACAGGATTTGGAAAACACAATCAAATCCAGAAAAGAGAAAATCGTCTCACTGATTGCAAGTTATTCGTTCAACAGGCCAAAAGATTTAATCAAACAAAACGCTCAAAGAATAGACGAACTCGACAGGCAGCTTGATCAGACGATAAACTACAAAATAAATATACTCCATGAGCAAACCAGATCATTGGATAAGCGACTTAAATCGCTCAATCCTGATTCGGTTCTTGAAAGAGGTTATTCGATTATTTATCGTTCCAATGATATAATTAGTCGGGCGAAGAAACTTAAATCGGGCGATGATATCAGAGTAAAATTTCATGACGGCGAGAAATCGGCGGCCGTTTCTTAAATAGGTTCTGTATGAAAAAACATAAAGATATAAGCGGCACATTCGAATCGATGATGCATCGACTCGAAGAAATTGTTGAATCACTTGAAAGCGGAAGTGTCCCACTTGAGCAATCAATGAAACTATACGAGGAAGGTGTTAATTTATCAAAACAGTGTATCGATAAATTGCACGTATCTGAGATTAAATTGAAAAAGTTGAGTAAAGATATCGAAGGCAATTTTGAGTTGTTCGGTACAAATCAAGAATAATCAGTAAATTAATGTATAAATATCTCTCTGCAATAAACTCACCAGCTGACCTCAGAAAGATTCAGCAATCTGACCTGAAATTTGTTTGCCAGGAGTTACGCGATTTCATAATAGATAAAATTTCTAAAACAGGCGGACATTTAGGAGCAGGACTTGGAGCAGTTGAACTCGCAGTCACACTTCATTATGTCTTCAACACGCCTCATGATAAATTGGTATTCGATGTGGGGCATCAGGCGTATCCGCATAAAATTTTAACCGGTAGGCGTGATCAATTTGAGACGATCCGCCAACTCGGCGGTATCAGTGGTTTTTTGAAAAGGTCGGAAAGCGAGTATGATACTTTTGGCGCCGGACACGCAAGCACTGCTATATCTGCGGCGCTTGGAATGGCGACAGCACGCGATCTAGCGAAGGATAATTATTCTGTAGTTGCTATAATCGGCGACGGCGCGATGACTGGTGGCATGGCATACGAGGCAATGAATAATGCCGGCATTCAGAAGCGAAATATTATCGTCATCCTGAACGATAATAATATGTCTATCTCACAAAACAAGTGGGCGTTCTCTAACTACTTTACGGAACTTATAGCAAATCCTTCATACAACAAATTCAAAGCGAACGTTTGGGATATTACAGGCAAACTTGATTCTCTGGGAGACAGGATACGCAAAATTGCTTCACGGGTTGAAGAAGGAATTAAAGTAGTTATCACACCGGGTATTTTATTTGAAGCATTGGGCTTTCGTTATTTCGGACCAATCAACGGACATAACATTCCGCAGTTAATTAAAATATTTAAGGAAATAAAAAATCTTCCAGGACCTATTTTAATTCACACTGTAACAAAAAAAGGAAAAGGATACAGACCGGCTGAGGAAGACGAACAAGCACTTCATGGCGTTACACCGTTCGATAAAGTTACAGGTGTTTCATCTAAAAAAACAGGAACTCCTCCAAGTTACACAGATGTTTTCGGTAATGCTTTGGTAGAAATAGCAAAAGAAAATCAGAAGGTAGTCGGAATAACCGCTGCAATGCCTGATGGAACGGGTTTGGATAAAATTCAAAAAGAATTTCCCGATCGATTTTTTGATGTTGGAATCGCAGAACAGCACGCGGTTACTTTCGCAGCCGGACTTGCGACTCAAGGATATATACCTGTTGTAGGAATATATTCCACATTCTTACAGAGAGCGTTTGATCAAATTGTTCATGATGTCGCACTGCAAAAATTGCATGTGGTATTTGTTCTTGACAGAGGAGGAGTTGTTGGTGCCGATGGTCCCACTCATCATGGTGTTCTCGATTTTGCATACCTGAGATCGATTCCTGATATGGTCATAATGTCACCGAAGGATGAAGTCGAATTACGTCATATGTTATATACCGCGATAACTTATGAGAAAGGACCAATATCGATCAGATATCCCAGAGGTACAGGAGTAGGGTTATCACTTAAACAGCCATTAGTCACACTAAATATTGGAAAAGCAGAAAAGGTTCGGCAAGGGAAAGATGCTGCAATTTTGGCTATCGGAAATATGGTTTATCCTTCAATTCAGGCGGCCGTATTATTATCGGAGTGTGGTATTGATTTAGAAGTTGTTAATATGCGATTTGTAAAACCACTCGATGATGAAATGATATCGGATATTTGCAGAAGATATAAAAATATTATCATCGTCGAAGATCATTCAGTTATCGGCGGACTTTCCAGTGCGGTACTTGAATCGATCTCGAAGCTCGGTACAACCGATATCAAAGTAAAAAGTCATGGTATACCCGATGCGTTTGTTGAGCAAGGAACGATTCCGGAAATCCATAAAATTCTTAAACTCGATGTTGCGGGAATCGTTGATACCGTGAAAGATTTCTTAAAAAAATAATTATCATAATCATTTATACTCAGGGGATGAGATATGACGCCGGCAGAAACACAAAATAAATTAAGACTCGGAGTTATCGGACTCGGATGGGTATCCCAGATATTTCATCTTCCAATGCTCACCAAAATGGATGATGTTGAGATTGTGGCAATTTGCGATAAAGATAAATCACGCGCGAAAATTATTGCCGATCGGTTCAACATCTCCCGCATTTACATAGATTATCAGCAGATGTTAGCAAAGGAAGAAATGGATGCTGTTGATATTTGCACAAGCACCGATACACATCTACCTATAACTTTATCTTCACTTCAAGCGGGTAAAGATGTTTTTGTAGAAAAACCTATCGCGCGGCGTTACCTTGAAGCTGTTCAAATAGCTGAAGCGGTTAAGGAGCACAAACGCAAATTGATGGTTGGTATGAATAACCGGTTTCGTCCCGATACAATGATCTTAAAAAGTTTTGTTGAAAAAGGTGAAATAGGTAAGATATTTTATGTCAAAGCGGGTTGGCTAAAAAGAATTTCTCCTGATAACAAATGGATTACTCAAAAAGATAAAGCAGGCGGGGGAGTACTTCTCGATTTAGGAATCGTAATGCTCGATCTTATCCTTTGGCTGTTAGGTTTCCCTCCTGTTCAGCGGGTTAATGCGAAAATGTATATGCACAAAACTAAGAGTGTTGAAGATTCTGCGATAGTTACGCTGGAAGTGAAATACGGCGTTACACTCGTGATGGAATCAAGTTGGTCTTTTCATTGCGCGGAAGATTATTTTTATTGTAATTTATACGGATCTGAAGGAAGCGCGATGATTAACCCGCTTCGGATTTATAAACAGATGCATGGCAATCTTGTTAACCTTACACCTGTCAAAGTTGATTCACCTCTCAATTTGTTGAAAAAAAGTTACGAGAACGAATTGAAACATTTCGTAGGGGCTGCGAGAGGTTTGCACACAATAATCTCGGATGGTGATGAAGCAGTTCAACGCATGAAAGTTGTTGATGCAATCTATCAATCTGCTCAAAAGGGAAAGGAGATAAAGCTCAAGTGAAAAGGTCATCGGTTATTGCGCTGTTAACCGATTTTGGTACAATGGACGCTTATGTTGCCTCGATGCACGGTGTTATTCTTTCTATCGCGCCGAATACGAAGATAATCGATATTTCTCACTCGATCGAACCACAGAATATAGATGAAGCGGCATACATACTTTGGACATCTTTCAGATATTTCCCTAAACACACAACATTCATATGCGTAGTTGACCCGGGTGTAGGTTCCAACAGAAACATTATTTGCGTTGAGACTCAGGATTACCGATTCATTGCACCCGATAACGGATTGTTGAAGTATGTTTTAGATTCCGTGCATCGTCCTAAAATTATCGCGGTAAAAAATCAGGACTATTTTCTACCGCATGTAAGTACAACATTCCATGGGCGTGATATATTTGCCCCAATAGCCGCCCATCTTGCGAATGGATTATCTCCTTCAAAATTAGGACCAAGAACAACACCTTTATTTCATGCTGAACAGTTTATCGAGGTCGATACCTCTTTCAATGATGTTTATAAAGGTTCAGTCATTCATATCGATTATTTCGGAAATATAATCACGAACTATTTGATAAAAGAAAATAAACACAAAAGATTACATCTGAGTATTGGTAAAAAGATAATTCATAAAAAATATGCTTCATACTCCGATGCACCAATGCGAACACCTTTCCAAATAGTTGGCAGCAGTGGCTTATTGGAGCTTGTTGTTAAAAATGGGAAAGCAACCGATTACATTACTGCACCAATTAAAAGTAAATTGAAGTTGACTGTTTCCGATGAATAATTTACAAAAACAAAAGGATGAGCACTTTATGTTGGAGTGTTTATCACTTGCGCATAAAGGGATTGGAGATGTAAATCCCAACCCGATGGTTGGTGCGGTTATTGTCAAAAAAGGTAGAATAATCGGGAAAGGTTATCATCATAATTTCGGCGGACCTCATGCAGAAGTAAACGCGATCGCGAACTCTACAGAATCAGTAAAAGGTTCAACCATTTATGTCAATCTTGAACCGTGTAATTATTTTGGGAAAACCCCCCCGTGCACAGATCTCCTTATAAAAAAAGGAATTAAAAAAGTCGTAATCGGCTCGTTAGATCCGAATCCGCGTGTTACCGGTAAAGGTGTTAAACAATTAAGACAAGCGGGAATAGAAGTTCGAACAGGCATTCTTGGCAATGAATGTCGGAAACTTAATGAAGTGTTCGAGAAATATATAACAACTCATCTCCCGTTTGTTACTTTGAAAATTGCACAAACACTTGATGGAAAAATTGCAGACACCAATTATTGTTCCCGCTGGATATCCAATAAAACATCGAGAGACCTGGTGCATAAACTTCGCTCGCATTATGATGCTATACTTGTGGGTGCCACGACGGTGATTAAAGATAATCCGGAACTCACGACCCACAGCAAGAGTAAAAATAATCCGATTAGAATTATTATTGACGGTAATTTGAACTGTTTAGTGAGCGCAAAGGTTTTTAATGACAATAAATCGAAGACAATTCTTGTGATTACGAAACAAACAGCGAAGACTAATGTCAAGAAAGTAAAAGATTTAAGAATGAAGGGTGTAAATGTTATTGAATTAACCGGAAACACCAAAGGACAAATATCAACAACCAACCTTCTTCGGTTTCTTGGTAAGATGGGTATATCATCAATCCTCGTAGAAGGCGGTGAACAAACATTTAGTAGGTTTATTGAAGAGAGAAGTACAGACAAATTGCTCATGTTTATCGCTCCGAAAATTCTTGGTTCAGGAATCGCTTCTTTTAATTTGAATAACAGGAATATAAATAAAAGTATTGTACTGAAAAATATAAATAGTTTCATGCTCGAAGATAATATTGTATTCGAAGGATATTTTTAATAAAATAATATTATGTTTACTGGAATAATTGAAGAAATAGGAAATATTAAATCGATTGCGAAAAAGGGGAGAGGCTTACTTATCGAAGTAGATGCTCCGTTATCAAACAAGGAGATAAAATTAGGCGACAGTGTCGCGGTTAATGGAGTTTGTCAAACCGTTATCAAAAAGTCGAAATCAACGTTTATTGTCGAAGCTGTAGAAGAAACACTCAAAAAAACCAATTTCAGTCAAATGAAAAAAGGATATCAGGTTAATATCGAATTGCCACTAAAAACCGATGGAAGATTTGGTGGACATATAGTATTGGGGCATGTTGACACAGTTGGCGAAATAATTAATATTGAAAAACGAACTAACAGTACAATTTATCAGGTAAAATATCAGTCAGATTATAAACACTTTGTGGTTAAAGTAGGATCAATAGCGATTGACGGAATAAGTCTCACAATCGCAGAGGTAAAAAATAATACGTTATCTGTCTCAATTATTCCGCATACTCTTGCAAATACAATTATGAAATCGTACAAAGTTGGTACGAGAGTGAATCTTGAATTTGATATAATAGGAAAATACGTTGCACAAATTATGAACTCGAAGATCTCTTCTTCGGATAATACCTTAACATTAGAATCTTTAAAAAGATCTGGGTACTAGAGGTATGGCTCGGAAGATATTTTACAAAATTGTTGATGAACCGTCGAATAAGATAAGCAATCAGGAATGGGATGATGTCCTGAAATTACAACATTGGTATAATTCCGAATTTATCTGGACTGCAGGAAGATTGGGATTTAGAATGTTCGCAGTTTTCCCAAACATTGATTCAAGCATAATCGATTATGAATCGCTTGATAAAATCATACACGAGCGAAAAAAAATACTTCGACAAAACGGTTTAACAGAAAATGAAACAATTCAAGCTCTTGAAGCAGAGGGGCTGGTTATCACACAAAAAGGTGGTTACATCGATAAATCGCTAGCGAGCGGATTTACGCGTGTTGCCTGCAATGAGTTTAACGCATACCTCGTGTGTGAATTTTTATTAAAAGCTTCTTTGATACTTCGGAATTCGACAATTACTGTAACTGACGAAGGAGAATTCATCAAATCGAAAAGTGTGATGTTTCATCAAGGGAATGTAATTCTTCGAAAAGAAAATCAGCAAACGGGTGAACGATTGCAGGAAATGATATTGAATAGACATATTTTTGCGATTGTTGATCCTACAAAATATAATCATCATCCCGATTACAGGAATACAATTAATAATTTTTCAACGCTTAAAGAAGAAGAGAAAGAAGCAATTTTAACCGATTGGAATTGGTTGGGATTCTCGGGTAACTATGATATTCACGGAGATGATATCCGCGGGTATGACCTCAACAAAAAAGTGCACAGCTTTTACCTCGAAATCATAAAATAGAAGCTTGAAATTCTGCCTAAAAATCGTTATCTTATAAAGTTTTAAAATCTCAAAAATTCAAGGAATATTATGTTCGGAATATTGGTAACTCTCGAAATTCTTGTAAGTGTGGTCTTAATGGCAGCTGTTTTAATGCAATCGAGCAAAGGCGGCGGATTAGCCGGTTCGTTTGGTGGCGCCTCAATGGGAACAGTGTTCGGTGTTCGCCGGACAGCTGATTTTCTTAGCAGAGCCACAACTATTTTAGCGACAGTCTTTATATTACTAAGTTTGGTAATTAATATCTTTTTCCTACCTGGTAAACAAGCAACAGGCAGCAGTGTGATTCAGCAAGGGGGAACTCAAACTGCAGCCCCGCGTGCATTACCACCTAGCAGCCAGCAAGCAGCGTCTCAGGAACAAAATAAAAAATAAATTTCAGGATCATTGGGCGCCCATGGCTCAATTGGTAGAGCAGCTGACTCTTAATCAGCGGGTTTCAGGTTCGAGTCCTGATGGGCGCACACATTTGTTATCTTACCTCTTTTAATCGCGTTTTAATGAATTAATTTATTTTTACAATAATTAATTTTAAATATTTAGGAAACATATTTTATGCAAAATAATAAAGTTGCAATTGTCACCGGTGGCGGTAAACGGTTGGGGCGAGCAATTGCGATTGCTCTCGCAGAGAATGGATTTAATGTTGTCGTAAATTATAATAAATCTCTTTCTGGTGCTTTAGAAACAGTCAACCTGATAAAAGAGAGAGGTACGGAAGCATTTCCCTTAAAAGCCGATATTTCCAAAAAGACGGATGTTAATCGGTTAGTGAATTCAACAATTAAAAAATTTGGTCGAATTGATCTCTTGGTAAATAATTCTGGTATTTTTACTGAAAGTTCCTTATTGAAAACGTCTCAAGAGATTTGGGATAATACAATCGACATTAATTTAAAAGGAAGTTTCCTTTGCGCGCAGGCAGTTGCACCAATTATGCTTAAGCAAAAAGGAGGGAAGATAATCAACATCTCATCTGTTGGTGGCTTAATCGGTTGGACAAATTATTTTTCGTATAGTATATCAAAGGCAGGTGTTATCATGTTAACTCGCCTATTAGCGAAAGAACTTGCGCCATACGTACAAGTAAATACAATTGCCCCGGGATTTATTGCAATACGTGAAAGTGACAAAAATAATGAATTTAAAATGCCTAAGAAAAAGATATTATTGCAAAAGTACGGAAATATTAAAGATATAACGGATATGGTAACCTATTTATCAACTAAATCTGAATATATCACAGGCCAAGTAATACCTATAGACGGCGGAAGATCGATAAAATAATCTTAACTTGATTTGGGGAAATCAAAATAGTATATTTGAAATAGGGGATGACATGGATTCGACGGGGATGAGAATGGTTAGAACGGCATCTCGTGCTCTCCGCGTAGCACGTAAATAAAGCGGAAAACAATAAGTGCAGATTACAACTACGCACTGGCTGCTTAATTAAAGCAACCCATCCTATGTGATTATGCCCAATGAGTCATAATAGGGTGTCGCTTAAATTGGGATAGCTTGAAGACATTCTCAGGGTCATCAAGTGAAATTTTACTGAGATAGCTTGCAATGACTGAGTTCGCTCCGGAATTTGTAGGCAAACCTGTACAGAGCGGACTATTGATGTAAATGTTCTGGTGGTTTTCTCTTCGGACCGGGGTTCAATTCCCCGCATCTCCACAATGCTGTCTAAAAATAATGACGGCATTTTTTTTTATAATCTCTTCAGTATATTATTTAATCAAATGCCTAAAATTAGTATTGATTTTGTCAAAATGACCGGAGCAGGAAATGATTTTGTTTTGGTCGACAATCGTGAAAGTAGATATAATCTTGACTGGGTATCATTATCTACAAAACTTACAGATCGTCGTTATGGAATCGGTGCGGATGGATTGTTGGTAATAGAAAAGAGCACACATGCTGATTTTCAAATGAACTATTTCAACGCTGATGGAAGTTACGGTGGAATGTGTGGTAATGGAGGCAGATGTTCTGCATTGTTTGGTATGAACCTACTACAAAAATCTGAAATTACTTTTGAAGCATTGAATCACATCTATAATGCTAACTTATTAAATGATAAAGTATTATTGCGGATGAAGGATCCACATTCTATTAAACTCAATCAGTCATTGATTGATATTGAACCATCACCTATTTTGTATAATTTCATTGATACAGGGGCTCCACATGTGGTAATTTTTGAAAATTATTTTGATATAGACATTTTAATGCTGGGAAAACAGATCAGAAACCATAAAACTTTCACGCCAAGTGGAGCGAATGTTAATTTTGTTATGATAAATCAGGATAAATCATTATCCATAAGAACGTATGAAAGAGGTGTTGAAGCAGAAACATTTGCCTGTGGGACTGGGTCTATAGCAGCTGCTATCGTCTATTCATTGAAAAATAATATTAAACCACCTATCGATGTTCATACTAAAAGTAATGAAATTTTAACAGTGAATTTCGAAATGAAGGAAGATAAGTTTGCAAATATCATTTTAACCGGATCAGCAAAAATTGTCTATTCAGGGGTAATTACGATTAATATATAATACGGATAATATATGTTATGTAAAGTATAATTACGGTTTTCTTATATTATTCAATAAACAATTCTTCCATCCTCTTTTCATGTAGATCTCCTATCTGCTGAATTTCGATATTAATAATATCATTAACAATTAATTTTTTATTACGTGTTACCTTTCCGAGCAGATTAAACTGAATAGAAAAAAATTCTGCCTGAGATTTTAATTTATTTAATTTATCCGGACTACAACTTACCACCACCATCGATTGAGATTCACTAAAAAGATAATAATCTAACCTGTCACCTGTTTTTACATGAATCTCGGCACCAAGGTTAACTTCAGAATTTTTATTTGCATGAATAATAGATTCACAAATTGCGATAAGCATGCCGCCATCACTAACATCATGAGCGGAATTAAGTAATCCTTCCTGGTTCAGATTAAGAATTAAATTATGTAATCTTTTTTCGCTATCTAAATCGTGTCGTGGTATTTCACCTTTAACCAGACCGTAACAATGATTCAAATATTCAGAACCACCAACTTCAGATTTATTCTCACCGAGAAGAATAATCAGATCTTCCGGATTTTTGAACGCCTGCGAGATTGTCTTTGAATAATCTTCAATTTCTCCGATCATTCCTATAACAGGTGTTGGATATATAGCACCGGTAGGATTTTCATTGTAAAAACTAACATTTCCACCAGTAACAGGAGTACCTAAAAATCTACAAGCATCTCCAATGCCTCGAATCACTTCTTTGAATTGCCAGTAGATCTCAGGTTTGTAAGGATTTCCAAAATTTAGACAATTTGTAATTGCAAGAGGTTTTGCACCGCTACAAACCAGATTTCGAGCACATTCGGCGACAGCTATTTCTGCACCTAAATAAGGATTTAAATATATATATCTTGCGTTGCAATCTGTTTTCATTGCTAATGCTTTAATTGTACTTTTAATTCGAACTACAGCAGAATCACCGCCATATGATATCGTATTTGTTCTTACCATCGCATCATATTGTTTCGATATCCACCCGCGAGAACAAAGATTAAGCGAACCGATCATCTTTAAAATTACCTGATTATAATTCGATGGTTCGGGTAAAGCGTTGATGTCAAAATCTCTACATTCATCGATATACTTTGGCTTTGTTGCTTCTCTTGTATAAACGGGAGCACCGCCGCCAAGTACTAAACTAAATGCCGAGACTTCTGCAATTTTATTTCCATGATGATAAATCTCTACATTGCCATTATTTGTCACCTCGCCAATGGTTTCGCATTGCAGATCCCATTTTTGGAAAATTTCTTTTACTTTTATTTCATCTTTTGGTTTAACGACCATTAACATACGCTCTTGAGATTCCGATAGCATAATTTCATAACCGCTCATCGCTTTTTCCCTAACAGGCACATCGTCTAAATTAATCTTCATGCCTGTTCCTCCTCGAGCACTCATCTCTGATGTCGAACATGTTATTCCGGCAGCGCCCATATCTTGTATACCGACAATAACATTTTCTTTTATAGCTTCAAGTGTTGCCTCAAGTAATAATTTCTCGGTAAATGGATCTCCAACTTGGACAGATGGCCTTTTACTATCTGACTCTTCCGATATTTCTTCTGACGCAAACGTTGCACCATGTATACCATCTCGACCTGTTGAAGAACCAACAATCATAACTAAATTACCAACACCTTTTGCGGCACTCTTGGCAATCAATGAATGTTTTACAATTCCGACAGACATCGCATTCACAATCGGATTTTCATTATAACAATCATCGAAATAAACATCCCCAGCTACTGTTGGCACACCAAAACTATTTCCATAATCGCCAATACCCTGGACAATTCTCTTCATTAAATATTTTGTTCTTGGGTGAGATGGATTTCCGAATCTGAGTGAGTTGAGCGCAGCGATCGGTCTTGCTCCCATCGTGAATATGTCTCTCATTATTCCGCCAACACCAGTTGCAGCACCTTGATATGGTTCAACCGCTGAAGGATGGTTATGACTTTCAATTTTAAATGCGACTGCCAAACCATCCCCAATATCAATAAGTCCGGCATTTTCTTCACCAGCTTCAACAAGTAAGCGTTCGCCTGTTCGGGGTAATTTTTTAATTTCCTGAATAGAGTTCTTGTAACTACAATGTTCGCTCCACATAACGCTATAGATGCCGAGTTCTGTGTAAGTGGGTGTTCGATTAAGTATCTTAAGAATCTCTTCATATTCTTCTTTTGTAAGACCGTGCTTTATTGCAAGTTCAACAGTTACTTCAGGTTCTTGTATATTCATTTTTTTACTTTTAGATTGCATCGATAATTATTAATATCTGATCTTTTTCGACTGAATTGTTATTTTCAATTTTAATTTCTTTAATTTTGCCGTTAATCGGTGATTTTATTTCATTCTCCATTTTCATCGCCTCCAAAATTACTAATCCTTGGTCCCGCTTTACGAGCTCACCTTTATTAATCTCAATTTTTTTTACCAAACCGGGCATTGGAGCATTGATGATCACCTCACCTCGCAAATCTGTGGATTTCTTTTGGAAACGATTCAATAACATTCCTCTGCTATCTTCAATTTTGAGTGGAATAATATGATTACCTACCCAAACTTCAGCATCGGAATTATTATTCTTGAATGAAGTATAGACTCGATGTTGGGATTTTCCCAAATGGATATCAATCATACCATTTTTTGTTTCAGTTTCCGTAAAATTGCATTCTTTGCCATTGATAATGATTTTTTCTGCATCATTAATTACATTATAAATTTTTTCTCCAATAGTAATTTTATATTGTTCCATAATTCAATTAAATCATATATTTCATGTCAATTAAAACCATCTATCTTCTTATTTTTCCAATTAGAAAAAGAATTAACTGCGCCTTTTTCTATTTCATTCTGACTCGGATTTTGTATTCTGCCAATCGCTGCAATGATAGCGACATTTACTAATTCCTCAGAAGGTTTGTCAAGCTCTTCAACCGAAAAATATTTCTCTATGAATCCTGTATCATATTCTCCTGAAATAAATTTTGGATGACTGGTGATCCATGAACAGAAGTTTATATTATTTCTAAGTCCTATCAGGTGATACTGCTTTAAAGCAGCCGACATACGACTGCGCGTCTCTTCCCTCGTTTTTCCAAATGTAATTAATTTGGAAATTAGCGGATCGTAATAGGGTGATATTTCACTTCTTTCTTCCACTCCCCTATCATCCCTGATTCCTAAACCGGATGGCACTTGCAGATGAATTATTTTCCCTGTGGATGGAAAAAAATTATTATACGGATCTTCAGCATAAATACGACATTCCATTGAATGTCCATCAAATTTTACGTCTTTCTGAGAAAAATCTAAGCGATTTCCTTCAGATATTTTTATCTGCTCCTTAACAAGATCATAACCGATCCTCATTTCTGTGATCGGGTGTTCAACCTGCAGCCGAGTATTCATTTCCAGAAAATAGAACTTTTTATTTTGATCAAAAATAAATTCGACAGTACCTGCATTGGTATACCCTGCTTCTTTTACGAGTGAAACAGCTGCTTGAGTCAATTCGGTTCTAATTGTTTCATTGATATAAGTTGAAGGCGATTCTTCAATTATTTTTTGATGTCTTCTTTGTATGGAACACTCACGTTCACCGAAATGAACAACATTTCCATAAGCATCAGCTAAGACCTGAACTTCAATGTGCCGTGGATTTTCTATATATTTCTCAATAAACACTCTTCCATCACTGAATGCCGATAATGCCTCAGATTTGCTTGCCTTTAATCCTGCTTCAAGTTCATTTGCATTTTTAATTATTCTCATCCCTTTACCGCCGCCGCCACCTGCTGCTTTAATTAATATAGGATAACCTATTTCATCAGCTACTCTTATGGCTCTACTGATATCATCAATTGGATCAGTCGTTCCAGGGACGATCTGTACACCAATCTTTATTGCGAAAGAACGAGCCGAAGTTTTATCCCCCATCAACTTCATTGCAGCAGCTGAAGGACCAATAAATTTTAAATTGTTTTCAGTAACTTTGTGAGCAAAAGAAGAATTTTCAGATAAGAAACCATAACCGGGATGAATCGCGTCACAACCCGATAATTTCGCGATTTCGATTATTTTATCTTGATTTAAATAACTATCACGAGCAGGAGCAGGACCTACACAGTATGATTCGTCTGCTAACCTGGCATGGATCGCATATACGTCGACATCAGAGTATATTGAGACTGTTTTGATACCCATCTCGGAACAACTCTTGATTATTCGAACCGCAATTTCACCTCTGTTCGAAATTAATATTTTTTTTATTGATCTTTTAATCATTCTATCACTACTCTAACTCCACAACTGTAACACCTGTTCCACCTTCATTCCATTCACCTAATCTAAACGATTTTATCGCAGACTTATTTTTAAGGTGCTCTGTTATTTTCTTTCTTAAAGCCCCGGTTCCTTTGCCATGTATTATATCTATACGATTCAGTCCGGTTAATATCGCATCATCAATGAATTTATCGACTGCAGGTATAGCTTCATCAGCATACATGCCCCGAAGATCGATTTCTCTCTTGAGATTTTTTTGTTCCAAATTCGGAGCATTTGAGAAAACCTTTCGTTCATTTCTTGTATGAGATATTTCTAATTCCTTTCGATGAATTTTTAATCTTAAATCGCCTGCTTGAATTATGTAATAATCATCATCAAATTTTGAAACTATCTCGCCGATGCTCTTCCCTTCCTTAAGATGAACCTGATCACCCGGCTTAAGATCTGGATAGGTTGCAGAAGGATTTACATTTTGCAAAATATCTGTAATATTTTCTTTGGCTTTTTTTATCTCTTCCTTGGCTTTCCGTACTATTAACCGGTTAGCTGATGTTTCACGTATCTCGCGAACAGAATTTTCAATCAATCTGTTAGCATCGCGAAGTATATTTTTCGCCTCATCCAAAGCACGAGCTTTTATAACTTTAATTTCTTTTTCTAAAGAAGTTATCTTATTTTGATAATTTGAATTTAAGATATCAAGTTTACTTTTTTCTGAATTCACTTTCTCAAGTTTTATTTGAAGCTCTTGTGATTGACGCTCCAAATCGATGATCAAATTTTCTAACTTATTTGCATCGGAACCTTTTAAAATCCGTGCTTTTGTGATAACATCGGAAGGCATATTCATTCTTTCAGCCCTCTCGATGGCAAAACTACTTCCGGGAACACCGAGGCGGAATTTATAGGTCGGCTTTAAAGTTCCTTGGTCGAATTCCATAGCCGCATTTTGCATACCTTTTGTTTCGAATGCGTGTGCCTTCAAAGCACCATGGTGGGTGGTTATAATATTCAATGACATTCGCTCGGTTAATTTTTCTAATAACGCGGCTGCAATTGATGATCCTTCTACAGGGTCAGTCCCGGATCCAATTTCATCAATCAAAACCAAACTTTCATCATCAGATTCAGTTAATATCTCCTTAAGGTTTTTTAGATGAGAACTAAAACTACTTAAATCGTCTTCTATCGATTGTTCATCACCCATATCAACAAATATTTTATTGAAAATCCTTATCTCACTTTCAGGAGACGCAGGAATATGACATCCGGATTGAACAAGGAGAGATAAAATGCCAACGGTTTTCATTGCCACGCTTTTGCCGCCTGCGTTTGGCCCTGTAATCAAAACAGTGTAGCATTCATCGGGTATATCAATGTTTAGAGGTTGAATTTCTTTTCTAGCATGCTTCTGAAGAAGAAGCGGATGGTATGCCTGATCTAATTTATATCGACCCGCAGGTTTAACGATCGGCTCACTTCCCATAACAGCAATCGAATATTTCGCTTTTGCCTGGATAAAATCGATTTCACCCAAAACGTTTATATTTTGTAATAGATTTTGTTGAACCTCAGTGATTTGTTTTGTCAAATCTTTCAATATTTTTTCAATTTCACGTTCTTCTTCAAGAATCAACGTTCTGATTTCATTATTTAATTCAAGTGTTTGTGCAGGTTCGATAAATACGGTAGCACCGCTTGCCGATGCCGTATGAATAAAGCCGGGTACCCGATTTTTATGCTCCGCCTTAACAGGGATAACCATCCTGCCATCGCGCGTTGTTACTATCTCATCCTGAATCCAATCTTTTTCTGAAATTTGCTTCAATAACGATTCGAGATTGGAATGAAGGTGTGCTTTTTTCTGTATGATTTGCCTACGTATGGCGGCTAATTCTTTTGTCGCTGAATCTTTAATGTGCCCATCTTCATCCACTGCCCTATCGATGTTATATTCAAGAATTTTATCGACATATAATGTGCTAACTAACGAATATATCAGAGGATACGATTGCCCTCTTAGCGAAAAATATTCTTTGCATTTTTTTGAAAGGGTTAGGTTCAGTCTTATATTCTTGAGATCGCTTGCAGAGAGAAAGAAATTTTCAATCGAACATCTTTGAATTGCAACACGCGTGTCGGGAATTGAATCCAGAGGTAATGGATCTTCGGTCTCTAATATTTTTTTGAATTCAGTTACATACGAAAGTTTTTGCCGAATTTCAGTCAAATCGGATAATGGCCGAAGTTTATGGAAATGCTCCCTGCCCAAATCTGAAGTTGAATATCGTTGAAGATGTTTGATTATTTTTTCAAATTCTAATTTCTCAAACGATTGAAGATATTCGTGCATTCGAGTTTTTTATTTTATTGTCTCTGATTCGATTTTTCCTTTAAGCTCATCGAAAAATCTTTTCGAGTCAGGCATCCATCTGGTAGTATAATCAAATATTGTGGGTGCTAAAGGATAAACATCTTCATAAAACAGTGATTCTCTTTTTGCCTCTTCTTCAGGGATTTGCATGAAAGCGAGCATAACTAATACTAAACTGACAGCAAGAAGTCCTTGTGCTGCACCGAGGATTCCACCCGCGATTCTTGACCAGAGATGAATTGATTCTCCGCTACTTTGCCCGAACCAACGATAAAATAGATTTGTCAGCAGTATAATTCCTCCAAAGATGATGAAAAATGCTAATATCAACGCCCCATCACGTGATATGCCGATCGACTCGACAAATATATCGGCGAGAGATGACATAAATTTTGTTGCGGCAACTAAACCGCCTATAAAACCTATTATGCTGTAAAGCTTTTTAAAAAAGCCATCACGTACACCAAGTGCAACAAAAAAAAGAACTCCAATTACGATCAAAATGTCAGTTACATTCATGATTATTCTGGTAGATTATTTTTAACAATTTCTTGAATTATTTTTCCGTCTGCTCTGCCTTTAAATTCTTTCACAACAATCGGCATCACTTTCCCTAAATCTTTCGCAGATACTGCTCCCACTTCTTGAATTGTTTTTTTGATAAAAGCAGTTATTTCTTCCACACCGGCTTGTTGTGGTAGATACTCCTGGATAATCGATAATTCTTTTTCCTCTTGCTCAGCCAGCTCGGGTCGATTGTTCTGGCGGTAAATATCGATTGCTTCTTTTCTTTTTTTTGAAGCGGCAATCAACACTGCCACTTCATCTTCAGGATTCATACCACCTATTGGTCGTTTTTCCACTTCTTTTTCCAGCAAACCAGCCCTTATCGTCCGAAGTGTTTCTAACCTGATTTTGTCTCCCGTTTTCATTGCAACTTTCAAATCTTCCGATATCTTTTCTTTAAATGTCATCCAATTTTCCTTAGTTTAGATAAAATATATCACTTTGCGGTATGAGAGTCAACAGAGAGAGGACAATTTGTAAAATCGAGTCATATTCCATATATTTTTTAACGCATTATGAGAATCTCAAGTATAAATAAAAAATATATATTAATATTATTTATACCGTTTTTAGTAGTATCATTCCACCTTCTGCCGATCTATCATCATCATTCACCTAAAATTGCAAATGAACGAACGACAACTCCTTCCTCGATAAACAATCTAAAAACAGTCGGAAAATCTTGTCAGTTGTGTTTGGCGTTTAATTTAAACAAAACATATATAGTTGATAAGATAAATATTCAACATTTGTTATTTAGACAATCGATTTTGTTTCGAATAACAAAATATGATATATCCGAATCAACAATTTGCGGCCATCCTGGAAGAGCCCCTCCCGCAACTCACCCGGTTCGAACTATTTCTTAATTATAGCTGTTTTCATTACTAACATTTAGATAGGAGTAATCCGATGATTAAGTTCGGATTAAATGTTTTATTTATTTTTATGTTGCCGTACCTCTGTATGTCTCAGGATAGCTCAGATCAAGCAAGTACATCAATATCAAACAATCCGAACATCAGCGTGATTGGAGATTTTGAATCTTATTACTCAAATACAGGTTCGAGAAAATTTGATCTTTTCTTCAACGAAGCTGAATTCACTTTTAATTCTTTCGTTGATCCGTATGCAAAGGCAGATATTTTTCTTTCATTTGCCAAAAATACTGAATCCGGTAAATATGAGGTAGACCTCGAAGAGGCGTATATAACCACACTCGATTTACCTTATGGGCTGCAACTACGGGCAGGAAAATTCAGAATGGCATTTGGAAAAATTAATAGCATTCATCCGCATGCTTTACCATTTATTGACTTGCCAGCCATCTACGAAAATTATTTAGGTGAAAGTTTAAATGATGCCGGCTTATCAGCAAGTTGGATTATACCCAATCCTTTAGATTTTTATCAGGAGTTGACCTTCGAATTAACGTCCGGGAATATTGAAACACCAACTTTCTATCACAACTCATCAAGCAAATACCTGATGCTCGTACATCTTAAAAACTTCTGGGACTTAAGTGATAATTCAACTTTTGAATTGGGATTAAGTGGCATTAACGGTCCAAACAAGAATAATTATTCAACCTCAATCGGTGGCCTCGACCTTACATATAAATGGAAACCACTCCGGTACAATACATATCATTCATTTCAATGGCAGACAGAAATATTATTCTGTAAGAAGAAATTATCTAAAGATATTTCCACGAAGTCTGTTGGTTTTTATTCTTTTATCACTTATCAATTGTCCCGTAGATGGTTCTTAACAGGACGCGTTGATTATTCAAATACACCAGATTATTCCTCAACGATTGACCGGGCGATATCCGGAACAGTTGGATGGTATGCGACTGAATTTCAAAAAATTGAATTCCAATTAAGTGGTAGAGACTCTAATTATCAGCCAAATTCGTTTGAATTGTGGATGCGTTGGATCTTCGTAATAGGTAGTCATGCTGCCCACCAATATTAATTTATCTGAAAGTCTCCAAATATGAAATTAAAAATTTATGCATTAAACATTTTATTGATTGTATTTTCCATTAAACTGATCGCCGGGGATAAGATAAAGGTTGTAACTACTCTTCCCGATTTAAGAAGCATTGTCGAAGAAATTGGTGGTACCAAAGTTGAAGCATTTTCCATTGCAACCGGTTTTCAAAATCCGCACTTCGTAGATCCGAAACCGAGTTACATACTTAAACTTACTAAAGCGGATATGTTTGTCACCGTCGGACTTGATCTTGAAACTGGTTGGTCACCTTCTTTGTTGAGCAGCTCACGAAATAATAAAATTCAAAAAGGTAGCAATGGATATGTAGACGCATCGAAGAATATTCCATTGCTTCAGATTCCTAACGACGCTAATCGTTCTTCCGGCGACATTCATATGTACGGCAATCCTCACTACTGGCTCGATCCTGTCCGAGGAATAAAAATAGGTCGAACAATTTGCGAAGCTTTAATCAAAATATCTCCAGACAATAGTAATTATTTTGAAGCGAATTATGTTGCTTTTAAAAATAAATCAGATTCAAAGATTAAAGAATGGTCGGCACTGATGATGCCATACAAAGGGACTAAAATAATTGCATACCACAATGAGTGGCCTTACTTCGAAGATAGATTCGGGCTGAGGATCGTAGATTTTTTAGAACCCAAACCTGGGATTCCTCCAACACCGGGTCAATTGTCAAAAGTCATAAATGAAATTAAAGAACAAAATATTAAAGTAATAATTACATCACCATATTTTACAACAGAATCAGCAGAATTGATTGCGCGCCAAACCGGTGCGAAAGTTGTTGTACTCGCGACCTCGGTCGGTGCCGATAAATCGATCAATAATTATTTTGATTTGTTCGATTACAACATCAAAAAACTGATTGATGCACTTAAATAATTTTTGAGATTAAAATATCCGGAGATATAAATGATAGAATTATTCAAACAAGAGTTTGTTCTGAACGCTTTAGGAGCGAGTATCGTGATGGGACTGCTTCTCTCCTATCTCGGCGTCCATGTTGTGGAAAGAGGGATTGTATTCGTTGACCTCGCACTTGGACAAATATCAATGCTGGGTGTAGCGTTCGCGGGATATATAGAAAAAGACACATTCATGATTTCCATTATCTTCACAATGACAGGAGCGTTTTTCCTTTCATTAATTAATATCAATGATAAGCGGTTAAAACTTGAGGCAATTATCGGAATTATCTACGCCGTAGCTTCTGCCGCCACGGTGTTACTAATCGCCAAATCACCGCACGGTGAAGCGGATATTTCAGAGGTCTTATTCGGCAGTCTATTCACTGTCACTCCGGATAAAATATTCTCCATGGGAATTATTTTTTCAGTTATAGGTTTAGCTCACATCATATTTCGAAGAAAATTTTTTTCATTGACGGATAGCGCCGAGAATTCGGAGCATATCGCCGTTTTTAATCTATGGAATTTCCTTTTTTACCTTTCAATCGGATTGGCAATTGTTATAGCTGTAAGGATGGGTGGTGTAATCCCGGTATTTTCGTATTTAATAATTCCGGCTGTTTCAGCAATGATGATCGCTCATAGAAGATGGCTGGTGATTTTAATTGCATTAGCAATTAGTATTTTAAGCGGCTTTGTTGGTTTAGTATTCGCTCTCAATTTCGACTTCCCAGCAGGTTCATCTTTAGTTGCTATTTTGGGTTTATTCTTTGGAATAAGCTCGTTTATCCGAATTGTTTACTCATTTGTGAAGAAATCCACAGTATCAGTCTAAAATCGATTTAATGGATAATATTGATCGTTTTTGACTGAATTGATCAGCCATTATATCTCATCCGCACCCTTTTATCCGTGCAAGCATCAAATTTAGTGATTTAAAATAAAATTATCTGTAATAAATTTTGGAGTTGTAATGACTGAAAACTTAAACAAGACTGCTTTTTTAGAAAAAGTTTTTAATTATGAAAAGAGCAAAGATTGGAAATTCACCGGTGAGTTACCGACTGTTATCGATTTCTGGGCACCATGGTGCGGACCTTGCCGTATAGTTGGACCTGTGCTAGATGAACTTTCAAATGAATATAAAGGAAAAGTTAATTTTTATAAGGTTAACACTGAGGAAGAACAAGAACTTGCATCGGTTTTTGGAATCCAAAGTATACCAAGTTTATTGTTCGTTCCAAAAGATCGCCAACCTATGATGGCAGTGGGTGCACTTCCTAAAGATACACTCAAAGGAATTATCGACAAAGAACTCCTCTCTCTTCCAGTTGCCGATGAACATGAACATCATCACCATCATGAGCATGGAGATCAATGCCAACATTAATGAATTGTCCTCAAATTTTTGAAAGGATAAAAACCGTCTTTGTTGCGCATGTTTGGGTGAGGAGACTGCTATTCGGAGTTATTGGAGCAGTTATAGGTTTCAGTTATTACTTTTTTATCGGTTGTTACAATGGAACATGTTTGATATCGAGTAGTCCTTATATCAGCACGTTGTATGGTGCCGGTGTTGGTTTAGTTATCGCTCCTTCAAAAAAGAAAACAGGAGAATAATGTGACCATTGTTTACGTCATATCAGGAATTGTAATTCTTTTTATGTCAATGCAATTCTTTCTCCGATTTCAATCTAAATTTAAAAAAGGTAAAGATGCAACAGTGTTGACAGGGTATATCGGAGATGCGGTTAGGCGCGGCGGTAAAGTACTGCTTTATTTTTATTCTCCAACCTGCGGCGCATGTCGCCAACAAACAACGATTATTGATCGTCTCCCCAACACTCCTACAACAATTTTCAAAGTTGATGTCTCTAAGGACGCAAAAACTGCTATGGCAATCGGTGTGCTTGGAACACCATCTACCGCAATTATTGAAAATGGAGTTATAAAAGAATTCTTTCTTGGTTTTGTAAATCAAGAAAAGTTATTAAAACTTCTTCAATGATTGATTTAATCTGCTGATATATAACTAATATCTCCCCAACACTTAATTCTCCTTCCGACAACTATTTAATTTAAAAAATATTAAAAGAGTTGATTGTCCGATTCGCGTTTCATATATTGATGATAAATCAATTGTGAAAATTATATTGGAATAACCAATGCCCGGTTCAGATGAGATAATTTCTAAAGCAAGACATGCTGCTCTGGCTTTTAAAAAATTAGATCAAAAGCAAACAGATCAGATTGTTCGTGCAGTTTATCTTGAAGCGATGAATAATCGAGTTCGATTAGCCAAGATGGCTGCTCAGGAAACAAATTTGGGAATCTGGGAGCATAAAGTTATCAAGAACATTATTGCAAGCCAGTTAGTTTACGAAAACATCAAAGATCAGAAGACCGTCGGAGTAATATCGGAAGATTCCTACACAGGAATAATTGAAATGGCTCAACCTATTGGTCCGATATTGGGTCTTGTTCCGGTGATCAATCCTACATCAACTACAATTTTTAAGATACTGATCTCGCTAAAAACACGTAACCCGATAATTATCAGTTCAGCTACAGCAGCAAAAGAATCGGTTGCGGAAACAGCTTCGATCTGCTATAAAGCAGCTTTGAATGCAGGTGCGCCGGAACATTGTATCAAGTGGTTGCGCAAACCAAATCTTTTGGTTACTAAAGAGTTGATGAGCCATCGTGGCTTATCGCTCATACTTGCAACAGGTAGCGGAGATCTGGTTAAAGCAAGTTACAGCTCAGGTACTCCCACAATTGGTGTTGGTGCCGGTAATGTTCCGGTTTACATTGGCGCCAGTGCAGATATACCATTCGCTGTTTCGAGCATAATGTTTTCAAAAACTTTTGATAACGGATCTATCTGCGCGAGCGAGCAGGCAGTTGTAATCAAAAAACGTATTTCAGAAAAGGTAATTGCCGAATTTGAAAGACAAAAAGGTTATTTCCTCTCAAAAGACGAGATTGCGAAGGTCAGCAGAATAGCTTACGATAAAGAACGCGGATTGATGTCACCAATGGTTGTTGGACAATCGGTTCAGCGTATAGCAGAAATGGCTGAGATCATTATTCCGCATGATACCAGAGTTTTAATAGCGCATTTAGATAAGGTATCGCGCGATTATCCGCTATCAGCAGAAATTTTGGCTCCGATCCTGGCATTCTATGTTGAGGAAGACTTCGAATCTTCTATCGAACGGTGTATGGAGTTAACTCGGTTTGGCGGAATCGGACATACGGCAGTGATCTATTCTAATAATCCTGAACGTATAGAATATTTTTCAAACGCATTGGATGTTGCAAGGATTCTTGTCAATACACCATCTACACAGGGAGCATTGGGTGGAATGTATAATTCTTTACCTCCTTCATTCACTTTGAGCTGTGGCTCAGGTGGTAAGAACAGCACGACCGATAATATTACAACCCGGCATCTCCTCAACATTCATCGGATATGTCGACGCCGAATCAACCAGCGTTGGTTCAACATCGATCAGGAGAAAGCCATCGATGAATCTGTATCAGCGGAAATGATGGAAAGACAATTCAATAAAAACTCTTAAGCGCTATGATCACTTGGGTTAGAGTCTATTATTAATTATAAATATCCGCATTGCAACCGAGAATATTATTTCTTCTTAATCTGCTTCATTGCATTTTTTATCATCTTCCCAAATTGCTTATCCTTCTTTCGTCTCTCGACATAAGACATTTGATGAAACTTGGATTCCTTCATCAATTTCATGTAGCTCTGGTATCTCTCCTCATCTAAGTTTCCGTCTTGAATACCTGTCAATATAGCACAGCCGACTTCTACTGTGTGAGTGCAATCGTTAAAACGGCAATTCTGTGAAAGTTCATGTATATCTGAAAAGCTATCATCTATACTTGTACCAACGGCAATCATCCCCAGTTCTCTCATTCCAGGTGTATCTACAAGGAGTGCTCCGTTGTCAAGAACTACCAATTGCCGTCGAGCCGTTGTATGTCTGCCTCTGCTGTCCTTCTCGCGCACAGGGTTTGTCTCAAATACTTCACGACCCAGAAGATGATTTAGGAGTGTGGTTTTGCCTACACCCGATGAACCAAGCAAACAATATGTCTTTCCCTTTTCAAGCACCTGTTGTACTGTATCCAGTCCGATAGCAGTCTTGTTGCTGAATGCAATAACTCTTGCGCTGATTTGAGCTTGCCGTATATCTGAAATCCTTTTTTCCAATTCTTCAGAACTGACGAGATCACTTTTGCTGAGAAGGATTATTGGCTCGACGTGACCTTCTTTTGCCATGACAAGGTACCGTTCCATCCTGCGTAAGTTGAAATTGAAATCGCACGACTGGATAATGAAAGCAATATCGATATTCGATGCAATCATCTGATAGTCGACAGTATTGCCTGCAGATTTGCGGCGCAGGAAGGTTTTCCTTGGTAACAATTCATGAATTATTGCAAGTGTACCATCGTTGTAGTACTGCACGAATACCCAATCACCAACACAAGGGAAATCTTGATTCGAGTCGGTGAAGAAGAGTAGTTTGCCTGTTGGCTCTGCTTGAACTTCATCATTCTCATTGCGAACTAAGTAGCGTTCACGGTCAACTCTCGTAATTCGTGCCACGCTAAAATCAGGTTTATGCGATTCTTCGCGCTTCTTTTGAAACCAACTATCAAATCCGAGGTCTGCTAATTCCATTTTCTAATGTCAGTATAAAATATTGCAGTAATATACAAAAAACTATTTTCTCGTCATCTTCATTTGCGCGAAGGGTTGAAGTTTTCCCTTCACTTCATTATCCATCTGCCATTGCCAGATATCAATACTTCCGGTGTACGAGAATTATGTGTGAAAGATACTGCTGTAACTGCCTTTAAATAAGAACGCAATATTACTACGTTCGCCGGTTTACTGTTGGTAGATATAGTCTTTATGAATATTGTTCAGCTGTTTTACAAATTTAAAGTACAATTTATAAAGTGAAGGAATTTCGGCAATCGGATATTTTTTCATGAAACTAATCTGTTTTGAGACGGATCTCGACTTTTTAAATAACGACACGTATTCCTTGTAAAACTCTTTCAAAGGTAATTTTGTTGGCAGAAAGGTATGGAAAAAATCATAGTAATCATAGTTATCAATAATCATTTTGTTTTTGACGTCATCATAAAGATCAGTCCCTGGTAACGGTGTCATCACCGAAAAACCGATAAAATCAAAATCGAGGTTTAAACAACTCTTTCTGAATTCCTTAAAGTCATTTTTGCTGAAATCAGGACTCACCATAAAGTTGGGGTGAATATCTATATCGAGTGATTTTAATATTCTGACTGCCTCAATATTATCCTTATTGGTTGATCCTTTTCTTATCTTCGTTAAATCATCATCACGAAAGAACTCAAGCCCGATAAAAACTCTTTGGAGTCCAACTTCTTTCCACGCTTCTATGAGATCGGGGTGTTTAGCAATCGTATCGCTTCTTCCATAAAGGAAGTAATGTTTCTTAATACCCGACTGTTTAATAAGATGAGCAAGTGTCTTCATCCTTTTTGCGTTAACAAGAGATTCATCATCGGCAAAGAAAACATACTTTTCATCTATTGTACCAAGTTCTTCAACAATTTTCTCCGGGCTCCTCGTCAGATACTTGCCGCCGGTCAGTTTCCACAATGCACAGAAGTTACACTTAAAAGGACACCCTTTAGAAGTGCGGATTGAAGCAAGAGGTTTCATCCATTCACTAAAATAGTTTTTTCGGTATTTTGTTGTCAGACTTCTATCGGGAAATGGAAACGAATCAAGATCGATCGCTTGATCGTTTTTATTATATATAATTTTTCCATCTTTTTTGAATGCCGTTCCGGGAATTCCATCCATCTCTTTTTTTCTATCGAATCTTTCGATCACTTCTTTGAATGTAAAAACACCTTCACCAATAATTACCATATTTATTGATGGGACAATGAAATCTTCAGGCATAACCGTAGCA
This sequence comes from Ignavibacteriales bacterium, assembly GCA_016214905.1. NCBI lineage: Bacteria > Pseudomonadati > Ignavibacteriota > Ignavibacteria > Ignavibacteriales > Ignavibacteriales bacterium. The sequence continues at coordinate 527,391 of JACRMQ010000006.1, forward strand.
TGATGCCCTCCTACCACGGTGAAGATTTCAGGATTGTATGATTTGATTCTTTCAAAGAGTTGTTTTACAACATTCACATGCACCGTATATGCGGTTATGCCGACAACATCAGGATTGAAGCTTTTAAGTACCGTATCCAGATCATTTTCAAGACGCATGTCAAAAATTCTCACATCATGATTATCTCTGACGCCTGAGGCAAGATATTCGAGGGCAAGCGGTTCATAGATATGAAAGTCTTCTCCGCCTATTGCTTTTTCAGGTTTTCTCGGTTGTATTAAAAGAATTTTCATTACGCTAGAACAATTTGATTTATTATTTCCTCGTCATCTTCATCCGCGCAAAAAATTGAAGTTTTCCCTTCACTTCGTTATCCATCTGCCATTGCCATGTATCTGTACTTCTTGCATACGAAAATGTTGTATGGAAGATGCTGCCATCGCTGCCTTTGAATAAGAACGCAAGCTTATCCAAGCTGCGTTTAGCATAACCGATTGCCTGAGCCGATAGACCGCCGCCGCCTGTTACATCGAGCCAAAGACATGCATACCGGCTCGATGGCTGATCCCAGCCGATATAAACGATTGCTTCATACTCCGCTTCACCGTTAGCGTTTTTTTCGCGTGAGGTTTCGTGAAATTGCAGGTACTGATGACCCAGCACCCACTCTGCGATTATATCGTGTGTAGTTTCTTTTCCGTCTATGGTTCCTTTAAGAACCCACTTCCCTGCCATATGATCGAGCAATGAATCCTGAAATGTCGTTTGCTGTGCCGACATGGGTAACGAAACCAGAATAACTAATATGATGATGTTTATGATAGGTCTCATTGAATTCTTCCTTTAAGTAATGTGGTGACGTTTAAATTTTACCTTCAAGATATTTTTCATAGCGTCTTACTAGTCTGCATCACCTTGGATCATTCTTGCTGCATCACGATATAAGAAGGGGACCCAAAAATATGGTGTCGTTTTAGTTCCTCGAAGCTCAAAGAATCCTACTTCAACTAAACTGTTAGCTATCGCGAGAGCCTCTATTTCATTAACCTGCCAAATTCCTGCGAGAGTGCCAGAATATTGTTGTGTCTTTTCACCTGCTAATTTATCAATAAATGGACGCAACTTTGGATATTCTGCGAAAAGTGTTTGCGAAAGTCTTACATCTGAAATTTTTGGAAGTGCTTCTCTAAATGATACACTTGAAAAAATGCATTCTTGATCAAGCTCTTTATCGCCAACTTCGAAGTGTCGAAGCTGCATCTCACGAGCAACGCTAAGTAAATGAATCAATTCACGAGGAGCTGTATGTCCAGTACCATCTTTAGTGTGTCCAATCATCCAATCAAGAGTTTTTGGCTTTTTAAGTCCAACATCAACCTGTTTCGGAAATATTCTATAAAATAAAGTTTCTTGATTCGCAATAGAAGAGAAAACCTCATCTGGTTTGATAGAATAATGTGTGCAAATAGATTCATTGTTTACTGCACGTCGCAACATTAGGCTCATCAATGAAGAACGATCCCACGAAATAGTTAAATGTCGGGTTACATGACTTGCTTCTCTAAAACCAGTTTTGGTAAGACGATTCCAAATATCGGTGCGAAGAAATATTTTAAGGCGAACATTGGAAAGGTTTGTTAGCTCAAGATAGTTGCGAAATAGGGCTCGAAGCGCATTTTCCTCTAATGAATCTGTTTCAGCAAAAGCAACATCGAGCCTATCTAATAATATCCATACAGTGACACCCAATTTAGCAAATGCTTTATCGGCATTTTTCAGGAGTTCATTTACTGATTGTATAGATTGATCCGCTGCAATTGATACCTCATCGAAACTAATTTTCCCCGAGAAACCAGCGGGTAATCCTGTCATTGGATCAATTTTAATTTCGCCTTGTACCGCTGACGGACGAAAAACACGTTTCACGTATTCAAATACATTCCTAAGCATCTTGGGAAGATTTGTCGTGCTTTCTAGAAGTTTTGCTTGTTCCAAATAATCTAGAACTGCAATAGCACTTGCATCATTTGCAGAATACTCTTTAAGTGTCGCACCGAGTAATGAGAGCAAATATAGTCTCCATAATCCGGTGAATTCACGTTCTGTAGTAGGCGGATCTTGCTGTAAATCTTTAAAGACAGGTGTACCTCGAGGTTGTTCAGCTGACACTACAATAACACCTTTATCAAGTAAATCTGATGCGCGTTGAATCAAGAGTGAGTAGAGTGCACTTTTTCCCGTACCTTTCGCACCATATATAATGTCAACGTCACCCGCAAAAGTACGCTTCCACTGATCTGTAGCTACAAAGTACCTCTCAAGTTCTTTGCTTTCTTCCTCAGCAACGCGGTGACCAAAATTTGCAGATTGTAGAACCTCTTGTTTAGTCATATACTTCCCTATTATTATATAACTTACTGGATATCTATTCTATTGCACAATTATTTGATTCGTAAAACAAAATTATGCAACCTTGTGGCTATAAATAATCAAATACAAATTCCTTAATCATTCTACGTCCACTTTTCTTCGTAACGTAATTTATGAATGCAAAACCAAAAGGTGGCAGAAAATGCAGGGGTAAAATACTATTCTTCTTTTAGAAAGTCAACTTGTTGAAGTGCGGCGAATTGGAAGTGCGACTCACCTTCAAGATAGAATCACCCATGGAGGTGAGTCGCACATTCACTTTTCTATTTCGAAATTATTTTCAAAGCGTTCACTCCATTGGCGCAGTAGATGATATCAATTTTTCCGGTTGATTCAACTACAACATTCGACGACTTTGATTTAATTGATACGGGAAGTTTTTCTGTCACCAATGCACCCGTTTTATTTGTTGTGAGATATAATTCGGAGGTTGAAAGATTTGTGTAACTGATGTATGCCTTTCCGTTAACATCTGTGGCAATGCCTGCCTCGGTCCAATTAACTAAAGAATCTATCTTCGTAATCACACCGTTATTGTAAATATTCAAATATTTGTCGTCATAATTCCAATAAGGTATTAGCACCGAGCTGTTTGTTTTATTAATTGCAATATCGGGCGACCATCCTTTATCATCACCGGAACTCGGAACACCAACGATGATATTATTACTGCTCAAAGTGCCGGCTGAAGTGATCGTTTGAAGATGAAGTGTTCCTTCGCCGCCATGTTCATAGGCAACATAAACGTTATTGCTTGCATCTAAGGCAAGTCGTGGCCGCACATTAGCCCAATAAGAACCAATCCGTGCAGGACTGCTCCATGTACCTGAAAGGTTATTTGTATAAAGCAAATCTGTACCATCATTACCATAAGCGATATGAACTTTTCCTGTTGATGTTACAGCAATGCCACATCCGCTCAAGGACGACCCGACTGAATAAGCAATTTTTGTCTTGACCCACGCACCGCTTTTATTTGTTGCATATATTATTGCTGAGGTGTCAGTTATCGTTTGTCCAACCACATTGTAAACGATATGAACAAATCCGCTTCCATCAACAGCTATATCGTTATAAACCGACATGGTTGTAGTTGTATCTTCAGGATGGATCATGGTTGTAACCCACGAGCCGGACTTATTAGTTGCATATTTTAAACCGAGGTTGAACGAAAAATATGAAACGTGTATTTTATCGTTCGCATCTATTGCGGCTGAAATGTCGCCATTAGCCGCATTTACATTATCAATTGTTGAATTATCCACAATTGGATTATCATCGGAACTGCCGGTAGGACTGCTTTCTTTTTTAGAACAGCTAATAAGTAAAATTGAAACAAGAACGAGGAGATAGAAATAGGTTTTCATTTTTGAAAAAGTAATTGGTGAATAAAATATTTTAAAATAGATTTAGCATTTTGAATATAAATAAAGGAATTCAATCGAACAACATGATTGCGAAGCAGATCACAAATAAAAAGTGCTACTATCTTTTAAGGATCATAGCACTTGTTTTAAGTTGGACTAGTAATAAGTCTTCAAAAATATATAATCTTACTAATTTTGATCCTCATCATCTACTACCTCTCTATCAGATAGCCATGATAATAAATAAAATACTCCGAAGAAAAATGAAAACATAAAAGAAACAAGTGTAAGCTGCGAGGCATTTTGCTTTCTATTTTCTAAGTCGAATAATATTCTGTTCTTATTCTCAAGTTGATAAATATCGAATTGTCTGCCCATTCCTAGAATGGTTGTTAGGAGATTACGATGATAAATATAAACAGTATCTCCAATTGCAAGATCGGCTATAAAATCCCGATAATTGAAATTATCTGAAATTCGAAAATATTCTTGATATCCCTCGACATAAATTCGGAGTTCTCGGACGCTATGTTTGTAAAATGGTTTGCTAATTTTTGAAGTAACAACATTTTGAATAGAAATGATTTTACCTTTCACATAAAGAAGATCGATTTTCCTTATACTCATCTCTATGAATTGACCAATCGTACAATAAATAAAAAACAATGTCACCGGAAGGAGTAGATATTTTCTACCAAAATCCCAATTTGACATATTAAACGAATTCTTTAAAAATTGATTAATGAATTTCATTAATATTTAATATTACTTAATGTATTTGGAGTTTAATCTTGGTTCTTTACATTTATTTAATAACATATAATTTTTGTATTAAAAACAAAACTCCAACATCCTTGGATAATATTCTACCTCAGAAGTCGAAGCTTCAAATATTAATACAATATGCAGTGCGACTCACTTTCAGTGTAGATTCAAAATTGGAAGTGAGTCGCACATATCTTTCTTTAAAAGACGTGTCCCTTTTTAAATTGCCAGATGCTGATGCTTGTTATCAGGACAGCTATGCCTATTAATATTCCAATGTGTGGAAGAATATCGAATATACCGGCACCACGCCAGAGAACCTGTAATATTCCATCCATTGACCAATAGACAATTGTAAACTTACTGATCGTCTGTATGAAATCGGGCATGAACGATGTTGGGAACCATGCGCCGCCGATGGAACTCATCGCCAGAATTAAGAACATTCCGTAACCATTGGCTTGACCGGCAGTTCTGCTGATTGACGAAAGAAGCATCCCGAATGCCGTGCATGCTGTTGCGGCAGCAATAATGATAAGAACGAGATTAATAAAGTTGGAGAAAATATCAATCCGGTAAAGTAAGGCGCCTGCACTGAAAAGAATAAGAAGCTGAATGAAACCAAGCGACATGTTGTAAAGATACTTGCTCCAGAGTATCTGAACACGTGAAATAGGAGAAGCAAGAAGCCGCAGTACAACGCCACTCTTTTTCTCTTCGAACAAAGCTGATGATGTGGCAGTGAGCGTGAACAATAGGAACATCATTGCCCAGCCGCCTACACTCCGCGTTGCCCAGGGGTTAGCGATGTCTTGCCCAACTAACTGCACTTTATCGAGTTGAAGTATATTTTGGAAGAAACTATTCTTAGCGCTATCACTTCCACCAGCCATTGACATAAGCGAATCAACCGGTGGATTTGTAATCCATTTCGGATCTATCTTGAAATATTTGCCTACCGTCTTTGCAATTTCGTTGTTAAACGCTTTGCCAGAATCCAATCCCAAAAACTTTGTAGCTTGATTTTTCATTCCCTGCATAAAGATATCAGGGATTTCAGTCATTATTGTCTTTTGCAGCATACCATCTATCATCTGCATTTCGAGATCGTTCTTTGGATCGTAATAGAATTTCAATTTCAATCCGAAAGCTGTATCGGATAACGCATCAGAAGGAATCACAAGCGCCGCCGATACACTCCCCTTCCTCACAAAATTCTGAATGGAAGCAGTGTCAAATGGAATGCGCTTGTCATTTTCATCTTTGTACGTTTTGATGAGAACAAACGTTTTAGAAGAATCAAGCACCCGCTCGATTTTCTTCCCGATTGGAGATGAACTGTTATTCAGGAATGCAATGTGAAGCTTGGTTGCTGTTCCACCTTTATTCAGATTTCCAAAAACGGCTCCCCAAATAATAATCAATGCGATCGGGATTATGAACGTCATCGTAACTGCGCGCCTGTCGCTCCAGAATAACTTATAATCTTTACTGATGAGTTGAAGAATTGTTTTCAATCTCTCAACCTCCTTCCCGTTAAATGAAGGAAATATGATTCGAGTGTCGGTTTGTGCAGCTCAACAAATTTATAACTGATTGTATTCTTTTCTAATGCTGAAAAGAACTGTGATAACTGGAATCCTGTGTTTGGTTTGAGTTGAAAATGATCGTTCTCGTCAACTACTGAACCGAATGATCTCAGTAAATCTAATTTACCTTTTGTTACTTGATTTTTTGTTATCAGAATAGTCTCATCATACGGTAGCTTCTCAATCAACTCATCTATTGTTCCTTCAGCAATAATTCTGCCGAAGTCGATGATGGCGATACGCTTGCACAGGCGTTCCGCTTCTTCCATGTAATGAGTCGTATAAACGATAGTTTTGCCTTGCTCATTCAGCATCAATAGATAATCGAAGATGGCATTTCGGGATTGTGGGTCGATGCCCACAGTTGGCTCATCGCATAGAAGTATCGGCGGATCGTGAAGCATGCTTGCAACAAGATTCAACCGTCTTTTCATTCCGCCTGAAAATGTTATTACCTTATCTTTTCGGCGCTCGTAGAGTTGAACCGATTCCAATTTTTCCTTGATACGTTCTTTGAGCAACTTTTTTTCAATGTGATAAAAGCTGCCAAAGATTTCTAAATTATCCTGAGCTGAAAGATCATCATACAGCGCCAGCGACTGCGGCACCAAGCCGATGTTCTTCCGTGTGTGTAAGCCATCCTGCGTTACTTTTTCACCAGCAATATGAATTTCACCTTGATCCGGATTGATGTAACCGACAAGTAAATTCATCAGTGTAGTTTTGCCAGCACCGTTTGGACCGAGAAGTCCGAAGAATTCTTGTTTATTGACAGTAAGGGAAATATTATCCAGCGCGGTGATTGATGGATAAAGCTTTGTAATGCTGCTTATTTTTATCATGGTTTAATATACGGATTTTAAGAATGATGTTTCATCTGAAATCAGAGATTTAGTGAGAAGGCAGATTGACTCTTTTGCAAATTGCGATGAAATCTTGTAGATTATTTTTTAGAATGAATAATCTTATTTTAAATAATAAATTTTCATCAGTATTCAGGACTCTTATACTCCTGCATTTGTCCTTGCTCTTGCTGGAGATATCAATACCTGTATGCAATGATTCACCGATTAAGCCGATCTCTCAAACACAAATTGTTCAACAAACTGTATTTGGTATTTTTGCAAACTGGATTAAGACAAGAGAAAATAGTCCAGACTCGTTTGTAAAAACTGTTTCGTTTAACAAGATTTCCGGAGATCAGTTTCACAAGTCGCACATTTCAGTTTTGCTCACCGATTTCCCAACCGAAAAAACACCGGTTTATCAAAAACATCTCCTTTATACTTTGTTTACTGCCTCCGAGCTGTAAAGTCTTCTCAACATCGTGCTCTTTTAATTAACAATATTTCATGCGATCCATTTAATAACGGATTGCATAAACTATTTTACAAAGGAATATTATGTCGGAAGAAAAAACTCAATCAGGTAAACAAATTGGATTGGGAATTATCGGCTTTATAGTCGGATTAATCGCCATCCTTTTAATTGTCAAATTTGTGTTTAGCTTTTGAAATTTAATCTCGATCTCCCGGAGACAAACAAATCTTCGGGAGATTTATTTTGCTATTCTCTGTTCAGTTTACTGAAGTGAACGGAAAAGATGTGAATTTTCTAAATAAATCTTTCCCTTTACTGACCTACAACAGAAAATATAAGTTTTGCAGTAAGATTTGTGAGAGCAAGAATGCAATGCTTTGGCTTTGTTGTCTTAAGACTTGTAATTGCAATTGTCTTATTAGATTTGAGTGTGTCGGAAAAGATTGTTGCATTTGCTGAATCATTCAGTACAATAATTGCCTGACCCGAGGAATAATTACTTGATGAAAGTGTCACTACCAATGAATCAGAAAGAAAATTAAGATCGTTTTGACTATTAGATGAATATTGGTTCGCATTGACCGTGTATGTAAAACTATTCGTCACATTTGCCACAACAGGTGAGTTACTGTCATCGTTCGCTGTTGTAGTAGCAACGTCATCCTTACAAGAATTGATACTAAGAATTATGCTGATGATAAATAAATAATACATTTTCATATTTATTCTCTTCAAATGTTTGATTTCAACTTGCTGCGGTTAAACAATCTCTTAATAAAAATTTAATGTCATGTAAAAGTAAACTAAAAATAATCAAGAATATTCCGTCTGGTTATAACGCACTCACTCCCAGCCAGAATTGATATATTCCAAATCCAGCCAGTGCCAGTGCTGATACTCCAATCAAACTTCTATCTATTTTCGGTCCAAGATTTCTTGCACCACTAAGAAGAATTATGATTCCGATTGTTGTTATAATCATTGTGCCGTAAAAAGCAATTATCAGAACAAATCCATTTAGAGGTGCTTCTCTCCACCCCTTTAACAAAAGCGGACCCATAACAAAACTCCAACCTATGTATGGTGCAGGGTTCAGAAGATTCACCATCATTCCTTTCCATATGGTTTGTTGAATTGAGTGAGAGGTATCGGTTTTAATATTTTTAAAATGCAGCCATGTTTGGAATGCACCATAAGCGAGGTAAATGACAAAAATTCCGCCCACAAGGTGCAACATATTTTCCGCCCAAAGAGGAATCTTGCTTAACACTGCGAGCACTAAAACTGCAATCGGCAGATCGCTTAAGAGAGGTGCGAAGGTTGCGGGTGCAGTTCGCCTCCATCCTATTTTCAGAGATTGAGAAATCAAAAATGTCTGAAAAGGACCAGGTTGCACGGCGGCGGCAAAGCCGTAAGAAAATCCGATGATCAAATAAACCAGCATGATTTACGAAGGTACATTAATCCTGGAATATTTCAAAGGAAGGAATAAATTATTTTGTTCGATTTCAATAATGCACAATCTTCATTTCCAATCGAGCAGCTATTTGTCTGTGGCTATCTTTTTCGAAGAGGAAAAAACAGTATCAACAATCAAGGCAAACAAAATTCCAAAGACATTGGCAAGCAAGTCGAGACTGTCGTATACATTGCTGAATATTCCGAATCCATCAAATATTTCAAACGATTCCACTATTACAAGGGCAAGTACAGCGCTCCAGACTCGTTTGTACTTGGAGCTAATTGGTACTTGAATCGTTATAAAATATACCGCAAAAGATATTGCGATATTTCCAAGATAACTCTTGATTAGATATTCTGCCGGACCGCTATAATGCCCTTTAAAAATGAGTCCGGCCACACCTAATAATACAAAGCCGACATTACGAACTTTAGTCATATATCAAATATTTGATAAATGCTTGTTGATAATTGATGTTGCCTAAAATATAAAAGATGTATTAAAATATCAAGTATTGCTATTTATAAAATCAAAAGCCCGCAATTTGACTCGCGGGCTTTGAATGCTGATTAATATGTTTAGCGGTATTATTTCTTAATCGGATATTCCGGAACCGGTGGAATCTGATTTTCTTTCGTCTTCAGTTCATCGAGAATCACTTCGATCGCTTTATTCAACTGCTGATCTTCTCCCGCGAATTCTTTAGCAGGATCGTTATCAACAACGATGTCTGGATCGACACCGTGACCTTCCATTATCCATTTCCCTTCTGTGCTGTAGCGGGAGAATTCCGGTTTATTAAGAAAACCACCATCCAACAATGGCAATGTACCACGTATTCCTACCACACCACCCCAAGTCCGTTTACCGATAAGTTTTCCCAATCCATACTTCTTAAATCGATATGGAAAGATATCGCCATCAGAAGCAGAGAACTCATCGATTAAGCATACCTTCGGTCCCCAAATCATCGCATCGGGATCTGGAGTCGGTATTGTATTACGTCCAATGCTTATCATTGCAATTTCACGCTTTAAACGTTCAACAATCATCGGCGACACGTTGCCACCACCATTACCACGATCATCGATTATAACAGCTTTTTTCCTCAATTGCGGGTAGTATTGTTTTACGAATTCGTTCAAACCGTGCACACCCATATCGGGTATGTGGATGTAACCTACTTTACCGTTAGTCGCTTTATCGACTTTTTCCATGTTGGTTCTCACCCAATTGAAGTAATATAAATTGGCTTCATCGGCTATAGGCAGAATTGTAACTTCCCTACTTCCCCTTTCATCGGGAGTTGAATTAAGTTTTAATTTCACCTGCTTCCCCGCTTTGTTTACAAGTGCTGAATAGATATCGACCATTGAAGCGGTTGATTTGCCGTCGACTGCAACGATGAAATCACCTTCTTTGGCATTCACGCCGACTTCAGTTAAAGGTGACCGTGTTCCTTTATCCCAATTTTCGCCTTTCAATATTTTTGTGATTTTGAAATAACCTGACTTGCTGTCTTTAGAAAGTTGTGCACCTAACAATCCGGTTTGAATTCGTTTCGGTTTCGGATAATCGCCGCCACCTACATAAGTATGCCCGGCGTTTATTTCTCCGATCATCTCACCGATTATATAAGTTAAGTCAGCACGGTGGTTCACAAACTGCACTAAAGGTTTATATTTTTCATAAACCTCTTTCCAACCGACTCCGTGCATATTAGGATCATAGAAATAATCCCGCATCTGTCTCCAGCTTTCGGTGAAGATTTGATTCCACTCGGCGCGTTTATTCAAACTCACCTCCAATCCTGACAAATCAAGCTTATCTTTCAGATCGATTTTCCCTTTCGGTAAATCGATTATATAATATCCTCTGTCCTTCCCGACAAGCATTTTTTTCTGATCTGCCGAAATTTCATAACCATCGGCTTCGCCTAAATTGGTTTCTTTTAATTCGCTTAAATCATAGATCATAAATTGAGATTTTTCATCTTTACTTCCGTTACGGAAATAATACAATGAATTCCCAACCGATCCGAGTCCTCTGTATCCAGATGCTTGAACCGGCAGAGCGACTATTCTCTCTTTTATTCCTTCAAAATCTATTTTAACAACGACAGATTTTTCCTTTTCATCCTTTTTGTCTTTTTCCTTTTTATCTTTTGATTCATCCGACTTTGGTTTATCTTCCTTCAAAGATACTTCATCACTTTTTGGTTTAAACGGTGATTCAATATCTTTATTCAATGTCACTAAATAAATTCTCGACATATCTTGATAGGCGTGGTTCCACTCGGTTTGACTGTAAGTGGGATTGAAATCACGGTCTGATACGAAGAAAAGGTATTTCCCATCGGAACTGAATGTCGGCTGTCCCGATGAATACCACTTATCGGTCACATCATATTCTTTTTTATTTTCAAGCGAGAAGATATAGACCCTCGACATCCAATCGTCTTCGGGCTTCACATAAGTTATCCATTTACTATCGGGTGACCAATTATAATCACCGAACTCAAAAGCTTTCGATTGCTCAACTTCATGAATTGTTTTTGAATCGATCTCAACATAGCGCAAACGTTGAGCACGATCAGCCCAAAGAATATTTTTAGAATCGGGTGACCATAATATTTGGTACTTATAGTTATCGCTGTTTTTCGTTAATTGAGTTGGCTGAGCACTGCCATCTTGAGGAATCATATAAATTTCATCTTCCCCTGACGCATCTGAAATATACGCAATCCATTTTCCATCGGGAGACCATTTCGAATTCCGATCATGAACTCCTGGTGAATTAGTGAGATTGCGAGGAACTCCGTACTTAGCAGGAACAGTGAATATATCTCCACGGGCACCGAATAAAGCTCGTTTTCCGTCGGGCGATATTTCATAATTAGTGGTCTGGTCACCAACATTCGAAAGCACACTTCTGCCGCCGTTCATATCATCAATAATTTGAATCGGAATCTTTTCTGATTTTTCAGAAACAAGATCGAAACGGTAAATATATCCACCGTTCTCAAAAACTATGGCTTTATCTCCGAGTGAGGGGAACTTAATATCATAATCTTTGAATGTCGTAAGTTGTTTCGTCTCTTTTGATGTAAGATCATAAACGTAAAGATTCATTCTCTTGTTGACATCGCGGTCAGATATGTAATATATTTTGTTCCCTGCCCACATTGGGATAATATCGAGAGCATCGTTATTGGAAATATTTTCTGTCTTCTTTGTCTCGAAATTATAAATCGAAATATCGTCTGCCATACCGCCGCGATAACGCTTCCACGTCCTGAATTCGCGGAAGATCCGGTTGTATGCAAGTTGTTTATCATCGGGTGAATAAGAACAAAATCCACCGCGAGGAAGCGGAAGCTGCTCTGATAACCCACCATCTATCGAGGCGAGATAAAGTTGCCCTTTAAAATCGTTGAACTCTCTCATCCGTGAACGGTAAACTATATGCTTATTATCGTGCATCCAACCGATGACTAAATTATTCGGTCCCATTCTGTCAGATACATCATCGCGACCGAGCGTTGCGGTGTATGTTAATCTTTTCGGAATTCCACCGGACGATGGTATCAAAAATACTTCGGTGTTACCGTCATATTGGCCTGTGAATGCAATCCATTTCCCGTCGAACGAAAAGCGCGGAAACATTTCAAATCCAACCTCGTTGGTAAGTTTGCGCGCGATGCCGCCTGCAGCTTCAACCGAATATAAATCTCCGGCGTAAGTGAAAACAATTTGATTACCATGGATAGCAGGAAAACGTAATAAACGTGTTTCCTGTTGTCCATGAAGTGATATTACTGTCAGGAATAGGAATACCATTCCTTGAAAAAATCTTTTCATGAATACTCCAAAAAAGTAAAATATTGTGTGGTTTATTATTAGATGATTGTTAATCCTTTTACGAATTAATATGAAGAATGTTTGAGATTATTGTAATAAATTTTCGTATTGATGAAAAATATGCGAATTCTGCTTATTTATTTCAAATTCTCCTCTTGAAACTCTCATGAAAAGATTGTAAATTGATATAGAATAATTGAAAACGAGCTTGGAGAAATTGAATGAATATTTTGTTGGTTGATGATGAAGCCGAATACAGGATGTTACTGGGTCACTATCTTGAAACTGAAGGATACACTGTTTTTCTGGCAGAAAATGGTGAAGCGGGGCTCGATAAATTAGAAGACGCTTCAATGGATTTGATAATTTCAGATATTTATATGCCGGTGATGGATGGCTTAAAATTCTATAAGCATGTTAGGTCTGCGCCCAAATTCAAGAATATTCCGTTTCTGTTCGTGTCCGGTTTCGACGATGACCATACAATTTCTGCTGTTAAATCTTCAAAGTTAGATGGTTTTATAAAAAAAGCCAGACCATTAAATGAACTGAAAGCGTGGATAAAATATCTAACCACACCGATCGATAAGCGCCCATCTATACCTCCAACCTCTTCTGCAGTAAAATTAGATAGGGATCGCAGCCGGGATCGCTCACTCCGCTCGAATCGCTGATTTATTTATGAGGGTGAAGATGCTGAAGAGAATGCGGCTTCTCCAATCCGTGTTCTAACATCAACTTCTCATCCGATAATAAATCAAGAGTACTCCCATCAGCAACAATTTTCCCTTTATCCAGAACGATTGTTCTTGCACACAGATTTACGATCAATTCAAGATCGTGCGATGCGATAATTTTTGTTGTCGGGATATTTTTCAAGATATTTGATAATTCTCTTCTACCCCGTGGATCAAGATCTCTTGTCGGCTCATCAAGCACCAGTATCTTCGGATCGCAAATCAATAATCCCGCCAAACATACCCTTTGTTTTTCTCCACCGCTTAGATGATGAGGTGAACGATTTTCAAATCCGGGGATTCCGACTTGCGACAGTAGATTTTCAATTTTGATTTTAATATCCTCTTCATTCATTCCCCATTGTCTCGGACCAAATGCAACGTCGTCGTAAACCGTCGGACAAAATAACTGGTCGTCAGGATTTTGAAAAAGAACGGCAACATCACGATGTATTTCGTTAGCGTTCTCATTTGAAATTGCCTTCCCTAAAATCATCACCGAAGAATTATTTTCTTTTTTTTCTGGAAGTAATCCGTTAAGATGCAAAAGAAGCGTTGATTTTCCGGCGCCATTCGGACCAATCAATCCGACACATTCACCTTTTTGAATTTTGAATGAAACTCCGCGAAGTGCATTTGTTCCGTCGTGATAACTGTATGCAAGATCCTTAACTTCAATAATCGGAGTCATGACCATCCCCGTGCGCGCATTGCAGAGTAAATTCGTTCTGCGCGTTCCGTTGAGCGGATAAATAGTTCACCGATCATCTGAATTCTGCTTTTCCAGATATGTTTTTTGGAATTTGAGAATGTTCTGCTCGTACGTGCTCTCTGCATCTTTTCTGTTTCATCAATGAGAACAAAAAGATACCTGTAGAACAAAGCGAGTATAGTAACCATGAGCGATGGAATTTTAATTTTCTTCATTAAGGTTAGAATCTGTTCGAATGGCGTAGTGTTCGATAATAAAAGCATGGTTAATAATGCTAACGTGCTTTTTATGACGATAGAAACAAAAATAATTATCCCTCCGTCCTTGAACAAAGATAATATTGAAACTCCCAGTACGAATGGTTCTAACATTATTAATCGGAGTACTAAAAAACGAATCGGTAATTTGGATAATACGATAACCGGAATTAAAAATAATGCGAGCAAACAAAAGCTCATCCATGATTTATGCGGTAATGCGACTATCACGATGATAGTTATGATCGCCGCTGCAACTTTCACAAATGTCGGCAAATCGTGAATGATGCTCTTTTGCCTGCTGTACCTATCTATAAAGTCATGTCTCATTTATTATCAAGATTTTTTTGTTGTTAAAGCTTTAGAGAGTATGAAAGATAAAATAAATACGATTGTAATCCCGATAAATCCTGCCGCAATGGTTGCAAGGGCGGGTGATGAAAATATTCCCAATTGATAATCCGGAAAAGGAGCGTTTAATATCGGTTGCTCAATCGCTTTATGATCGAAACCCAAAACAGATGCGACTTTTTCTAATCCATCCGGTAATTCTGTGATGAAAGGAGTAATAAAAATCATTATGCCGATAACAATGATGGAAACATAAATTAATTTTGTGCTGAAAGATGGTTTTTGTTGTTGAAGATTAGAATTGCGGATTATTTCAGGTCTTGATTTTAAAATGCCCGCTACAACGATAGTTGCTATGGCTCCTTCGGCGATTCCAATCAACATGTGAATATTTGCCATCGCGGTAAACGCGGCAGACCAACTTACTGTCATCGACCATGCAAGTTCTCCTGCGCATAATATCGAAGCCAAAACCGTCGCGCTCCAAGATGAAATCCCTGTTGCTATAAGTTTTCCCCGAATATCAGGAAGAATCTTTTCAATCACCTTTTGAATTGCATAACTGATTAGCGCACCGCCGATCGCCATATTGAATATATTCGCTCCCAGGGATATCAGTCCACCATCGGTAAAAAGAAAACATTGAACACCGAGCACGACGGTCATTATGATAATAGCAGCGCTTGGTCCTAAAAGCATTGTGATAAGTCCTGTTCCCATAAAATGCCCTGAGGTACCGGCGGCAATTGGAAAATTCAACATTTGAGCAACGAAAACAAATGCTGCTGAAAGCCCAATTAACGGAACTTGTTGAGATATAGCAGAATTCTTCAAATGCCGGAACGCAAAAGAGATTCCAACCGTTGATAATGTAGCAGTTGTAATGACCGTTTTTGTATCTAGAAAACCATCGGGGATGTGCATTAGTTATCTCAATTTTTTCGGTTGAAATATAATAAGATTTTCCTTTATTCCATAACTGCTTGATATTGTTCAAAACGATTATTATTTTGATTAACATTATAAGGTGACAAGTTGAAACATATTTTCTTTTATATATTATTTAGTCTGCTGTTCATTCAATTACTAGTCGGGCAACAAGCAACGGTGCTGAAAGTCGGTGATACTGCACCAAATTTTACTCTACCTTATGCCACAAAAGATTCTGTGTCGAGAGGTAAGATAACTTTATCGGATATAACGGTGAATCAAAAAGTCATACTTGCATTTTATCCGGCAGACTGGAGCGGCGGCTGCACTAAGGAGGTTTGTTCACTGCGGGATAATTTCAAGTCGCTTGCTGATTTAAATACCGAGGTAATCGCGATTAGCGGAGATTATATATTTTCCCATCACGAATGGGCGAAATTTCATAATCTCCCATTTAAATTACTATCTGATCACGATCATTCTATCGCGAAAACATATTCGAGTTATAATTCTGAACACGGATATAATAAAAGAACGGTATATGTAATCGATGTTTGCGGTAAAATATTATATATTGATCTGAACTATTCTGTCGCTGACGAAAAATCATTCAAACAACTTCGTACGGCACTTGAAGGATTAAGTAAATAAATGCCGAATATTTTGCTATATTTATCTGTCCTCTTTTTTCTAATTATGGAAAGTTCCTGCACTACGGTTGATTTGTCAAAATACGAACCGGGATCTATAATAATTTGTGGGACTATGTACTACAGAGAGATCGAGGGTGGCTGCTGGCAGTTTGTTACCGAAGAAAATAAAACATTTGAAATAACAGGCGATACGTTTGTTGATCGCTTTTTAAATAATTCATACGCCGAACTGGTGGTCCACCCTATCGACGATGCATCATCAATTTGTATGGTTGGAAAATTAGCAGAGGTTTTAGATATCATTCACATTTCACCACATTAAATATTTATGAAAACATTATCATCTATTTTCATCATCATTTTCATCATATCGGTATTCAATTGCGCACCAAAGGTTGATGAATTTATCTCCACCGACATAACATCCAGTGAGCTTAGACAGCATGTGAAGGATTTAACATCTCATAATTTTGCAGGAAGAAGATCGGGTGAAGAAGGTAACCGCAAGGCGGCTGAGTACATTGCAGATAAATTCAAAGAATATGGTCTATCTCCCGCAGGTGCGAACGGCGGATATTTTCAGGAATTCAAATTCGTCTCTTCAACCAAAGTCGGCGCGAATAATAAATTTGAATTAAATATTGATGGTAAAAATGTAATTTTAAAACCGAAAGACGATTATCGCCCGCTATCATCATCAATCGATACATCTCTCACTACAAAATTTGTGTTCGCAGGTTTCGGTATAGCCGCACCCGATTCTCTGAATTACAACGATTATACCGGTTTAGACGTGAAAGGTAAACTTGTATTGGTTATGAGAGGTTCCCCCGATACTTCTGTCTCCGATAAGTTTTTTCAACATTCGAGCGTAATGGCAAAATTATTCACAGCTCGTGAAAAAGGTGCGGTTGGAATTATTTTTCTCGCAGGAATGCCCGGGACAAAAAGCGACAACCTGGGTGCCTTCGAGGATCCTAGAACCGGAGGCGCAAGCATTGCAGTCCTCAGCATGAAATGGAATGTTGCCGATTCGATATTTACAATTGCAGGAAAGAATCTACTGCAAATCAAACAAAAAATAGAATCTGAATTAAAACCAAACTCTTTTGAATTTGAAAAGACCACAGTAAACCTCGTAACCCAGATTGAAAAAATCCGTGCAACTACAGCAAATGTTGTTGGATATTTGGAAGGCAGCGATTCTGTTTTAAGTAATGAGGTGATTGTCATCGGGGCTCATTTCGATCACCTCGGGATGGGTGGTGAAGGTTCCGGTTCGTTGAAACCGGATACTATCGCGCCGCATGTAGGGGCTGATGATAATGCATCCGGCACAGCCGGGTTGCTTGAACTTGCACAAAATCTATCTTCACAAAAACATATTTTAAAACGGTCTATCGTGTTTGTGGCATTCACGGGTGAAGAGTTGGGCGTACTTGGCTCGGATTATTACGTTAAAAATCCATTTAAACCGTTAGATAAAACTATAACTATGGTAAATATGGATATGATAGGGAGAATGAAAGACAGCGTGCTAGTTATCGAAGGAATGGGAACATCTCCAATTTTTGATTCGTTGATGAAACGTGAAAATTTAGATTCATTGACATTAAAATTAAAACCGGATGGTTTTGGCCCAAGCGATCAGGCATCATTTTATAAAAAGGATATTCCGGTCGTATTCTTCTTCACGAACCTTCACTCAGATTACCATAAACCATCCGACACATGGGAAAAGCTGAATTATGTTGGTGAAGAAAAAATTGTGCGAATGGCAAAACGAGTTGTAATAGATATCGCTAAAGCTGAAACTAAACCACCATTCACAAAATCAACTCCCCTGCCGATGGGTGGTGACCGCCAGGGTGCGAGAGTTACACTTGGTATCATCCCGGATTTTGCCAGTGATGTACCCGGCATGAAAATTTCAGGAACTCGTCCGGGCAGTCCGGCAGAAAAAGCCGGTTTAATTGGTGATGATGTTATTATAAAGTTTGGCGGAAAAGAAATAAAAAATATATATGACTTCACTTATCTACTAGGTCAGTTTAAGCCAGGTGATGAAGTTGAAGTTGTTGTGAAGCGTGGAAATGAGGAAAAGATTCTGAGAGCTACGCTTATCGGAAAGTAATTTAAATCGATATCTTGTTCTTAAAGAATACTTAACATTAATCGGCTTCGATTAATGTTGTGTATTTCATTTTGCCGTTCAAAAATGATTCGAGCTGCGAAACAAGATCAGACATACTATCATCATTATCTTCCAGTTGATTGTACTCTTCTAAACTTTTAAAAATAAATAATTCTGTGAAGCTGTTTTTCTTACCTTTTACTTCATAAACAGAATATTCTCTTCCATTCGCGTTTTGGAAGTGACTCTTCATTGATTGCGTTAATGCGATATATTCATCCCTTTTTTCAGGAATGATATCGTATGAAATTGTAAAAATAACTTTACCCATTGTTTTCCTTTCCTTAATCAGAACAATATACAAAAATATTTTTAAAATCCCGCATTTTTTATTTCCTCCTCATTCATTCCGAAGTAATGCCCCAATTCATGGATCAGAACTTCTTTCACTTTTTCTTTTATCGCTTCGTCGTCGCGACATATTCGTTCAATACTTTTTTGAAAAAGTGAAATCGTATCGGGCATAATCGGCGACATACCATACCACGTTCCCCTGTGAGTTTGGGGAATGCCTTGATATAATCCGAGTAATTGCTTTCCTGATTTCAAATCCATTTTTCTTACAATTTCTTCTGCGGGGTAATCTTCTACAACTATCGAGACATTATCAAGTGCAAGACGAAATTTTTCAGGAAGAAGTTCGAACGCCTGTTCTACCAATTTCTCAAAAACCTCACGCTCCATAAATATTATATATCAGAGTTGTAAAAAAATAATGAATAATGGAGCATAATATTCCCAATGACACTATTTCTATCAGGAATGATCTTATCCATCCCCCGTCGCGCAATTTGTTTATACCGATCCCCAATAATATAAAAGACCACAAGCCAAAGAGAAAATCGAGTCCAAGCAGAACTATATATGAGAATGGTTTAAGAAGGTAAGGCGACGGATTCGTTGCGAAAAAATATGTTCCAAAGGTTAGCACCTCCAGCGGTAGAAGTATAATAACAGAAATTATTATCGGGATAGATGAATAAGCACTGACTGCGAATACCTGTCTAAATTTAACAGACCTTTTTTCGATTTTAAATATTAGCCAAACAATTAAGCTTAGTAACAGGATAAATATCTGACCAAATATTAATCCGCTGCTGATCCCAATTCCGAGAAATTTGAGTAGAGATGAAACGTGATCGCCGATTTTATAAAACCAAAATGTAGAAAATAATAAGCCTACTCCTGCGATTGCCGAAAGGAAGATAATATAATTTTTATGAGTCGCAATCGCTATCTTGTGAAAAGCTTTTTTAGGAGACTCGATCAGCAACCAAGCGATGGAGAAAAGATCGAGAGTCTCGATCTTTTGCTGGAGGTAACCTCTACATTTTGAACAATTAATTGCAAGGTGCTGATTTTCTGTTTCGCAAACAGGGCAGATAATCATAAAGCTGCTCAGCGACCGATTTGTTTGAAGCGCGCTGTGAAATGCCTAAGCATCGGCGCTTCGTATGTAAAAGCGTAACCTTTAAGTTTATTTCTATTGGCAAAAACCTCAATCACGCACTCAACAACATAATCGATGTGGCTTTGTGTGTAAACGCGGCGCGGAATTGCGAGGCGAACCAATTCAAGTGTTGAAGGAATAAACTTCCCGCTTATCTTATCCGTTTTACCGAACATAACACTTCCAATTTCAACTCCTCTGATGCCACCCACCTTATACAATTCGCATACTATTGCCTGTCCGGGAAATTCATGTGATGGAATATGAGGTAAAAATCTTTTTGCATCGATATAGATGGCATGCCCACCGGGAGGTTGTAGAATAGGTACTCCGGCGGCAGTTAATTTTTCGCCTAAATATTCGACTGATCTAATTCGATATTGAAGATAATGTTCATCCAATATTTCATCCAGACCTTGTGCTATTGCCTCAAGGTCTCTGCCGGCAAGTCCGCCATAAGTTGGAAAGCCCTCAGTAACGATCAGTATATTCCGTGCCTTCATCGCCAAGTCCGGATCGTTCATGGCGAGAAAACCGCCCATGTTCACAAGCGCGTCTTTTTTCGCGCTCATCGTGCATCCGTCTGCATACGAAAACATTTCCTTGGCAATTTCTCTGACAGATTTATCTGCGTAACCTTTTTCGCGCTTCTTAATAAAATAAGCGTTCTCGGCAAATCTGCAAGCATCGAGAAAAAAAGGAATACCGTACTTCGATGCGATCTCTTTCGTT
This sequence comes from Ignavibacteriales bacterium, assembly GCA_016214905.1. Lineage (NCBI taxonomy): Bacteria > Pseudomonadati > Ignavibacteriota > Ignavibacteria > Ignavibacteriales > Ignavibacteriales bacterium. The sequence goes on from JACRMQ010000006.1 coordinate 548,200, forward strand.
TTTCTGATATTATTTATCGATACAGGTTGACCACCACCGGCATTATTTGTTACAGTGATCATTACCAGCGGAATATTTTCAGCTCCTTTTTCTTTTATAAATTTTTCAAGTGCAATTAAATCCATGTCTCCCTTGAAATCGGCAACGGCTGATGTATCCTTTCCAACTTCAGTGATAAAGTCAAAAGCTTCAGATCCTGAAAATTCGATGTTCGCCCTTGTTGTATCGAAATGAGTGTTGTTGAGAAAATATTTCCCGGTTCCACCTAAAATTGTGAACAGAATTTTTTCTGCAGCTCTGCCCTGATGAGTGGGGATTATAAATTTAAATCCGGTAAGATCACGTGTTGTCTTCTCGAAGCGGAAAAAACTTTTCGCGCCGGCGTAAGATTCATCGCCTTCCATAATCCCTGCCCATTGCTTAGAACTCATTGCCGATGTGCCGCTATCTGTAAGAAGATCGATAAGCACATCTTCGGCATGTATCAGGAACGGATTATATCCTGCATTTTGCAGTATAAGTTCGCGTTCTTCTTTTGTAGTAAATTTGATCGGTTCAACCGATTTGATTTTGAATGGTTCAATTATGGTTTTCATATAATAAGTTCGTGTTAAAATATAAATTTAATTCTCTCGTTAACGGTTTTAAATTATAAATACCGCAGAGATGATTTCTATTCACTATCATACTGTATCAAAGAATGAATAGGATATCCTTTTACTTTATTTCTTCCGTTCAAAAAATTCAATTCAATTAAAAATGCCAATCCAACAATTTCGCCTCCGAGATTCTCCACGAGCCGACATGCCGCATCAATAGTACCGCCCGTTGCCAGAAGATCATCAACAATTAATACCTTTTCCCCTTTCGTAATCGCATCTGTATGAATTTCGAGTGCATCTTTCCCGTATTCAAGTTGATACTCTTCTCTGATTGTTTTTGACGGAAGCTTTTTGGGCTTTCTAACCGGTACAAATCCGGCATTAAGTTTATATGAAAGCGCACTCCCGAATATAAATCCACGCGATTCAACACTCACTACTTTATCAATTGGAACTGATTTATATTTTTCGAATAAAATATCTACCGATTTTCTGAAAGCTTCTCTATCTTTCAACAATGTGGTGATATCGCGAAAGACAATTCCTTTTTTTGGGAAATCGGGTATGCTTCGAATGGTTTGCCTAAGATCGTTGTCTACCATTTTAATTTTTCCTTGTTGAGAAACGAATCAAGACCACGTTTAAAATCATCTGTCTTTCTGATCAACGCGTTCAGATTTGCGGCATATTCCATTAACTCTTTCTCGTTCATTTCGTGATAACGTGTGAATAATTCTTTTGTCAAATTAATCGAAGAGGAGCAAGAATCATTGATAAGTTTTTTTACAAATTCAGTACTCTTGTCAGAAAGCGATTCATCTTCGATAACTTCGGTAACAAGACCTAACGATGCGGCTGTTTGAGAATCGTAAATATCTCCGCGGATAATCATTTCACGCGCTTTACCTTCTCCCATTCTTTTGATTAGATAAACTAGAATGATAGCGGGTAAAAATCCAATTCGTACTTCAGGAACTCCAAACTTTGCTTTGTTTTTTGCCGCGAACACAAAATCGCAAGTGACTGCCAATCCGCAACCTCCACCCAACGCGGGACCGTTCACAACCGCGATAGTCGGTTTCTTCATGGAGTGAAGAACCTGATACATTTTCATCAGATTTCTGGCGTCTTCAAGGTTTTCATCATGACTCTTCTCGGTGAACGTTTTGAGATAATCCAGATTCATTCCGGCACAAAAAGCCGAACCTGCGCCTGTTATGATTAAAGCACGTACATTCGGATTACGGTTAGCCGATGTGAATGCCTCAGTTAATTCCTTGATCGTCAGATCATCCAACGAATTCCTACGTTCCGGTTTGGATAATGTTAGAGTAGCAATACGATCGGCGACTTCAAATATAATCGATGTATAATTCATGAGGCACAAATTAAGAAACTTCTGCATCAATCTCAAATTTAATGTAAAAAAAAAGCCCTGATTAAATAATCAGGGCTTTCGGGATGGCTGGATGAAATTCAATATTTTTCAAGATATTGATCGATTTCCCACTGGGTAACCTGTAAGCGGTAATCATCCCACTCACTGAGTTTTAGTACGCGAAATTTTTCATAGGCAAATTCGCCCAACGCCTCTTTAATCACGGAATCGTGGCTGAGATGATCGAGTGCTTCGGTAATATCGCGAGGTAATAGATCAACTTTCCTTTTCTTAGCTTCTTCCTCAGAAAATTCATAAATATTCTCTTCAATCGGTTTTGGCGGTAATTTCTTTTTTTCAATCCCATCTAAACCTGCGGCGAGCATAACCGCAAAAGCGAGATAAGGATTCGCAGCCGGATCGGGGCAACGTAATTCTGCTCTTACCGATTTTTCTCTACCGGGTGTGTAACGCGGAATTCGAATCAAAGCCGAACGATTCCGCTGACCCCAGGCAATATAAACAGGAGCTTCATATCCAACAACTAACCGTTTATACGAATTTATAGTTGGATTCAAAATAGCATTCATCGCTTTGATATGCGTGAGTTGACCTTGGATAAAATATTTTGCCATGTCCGATAGGTGATAATCATCTTTCGGATCGAAAAATAAATTTTTTCCTGCTGAATTGAATATGCTTTGATGCACGTGCATACCTGATCCGTTAATTCCTCTGATCGGCTTTGGCATAAACGTAGCGTGCAGAGAATGATGCGACGCTATCCACTTCAACGTAAATTTTAGAGTAACTGCCTGATCGGCAATTTTCAACGCATCTGCATACCGGAAATCGATCTCGTGTTGCCCCACCGCTACTTCATGGTGTAATGCCTCAACATCGATTCCGAAGCCATGGAGTGCATTCGTCATCTCCTGTCTGATCTCCATTGCCAGGTCAGATGTTTGATCGAAATATCCGGCGTTATCGTGCGGCAGAGGATTCAACTTACCATCTTCTTTTCTAAAAAGAAAAAACTCAAGTTCAGGTCCAACATTGAACGTGAAACCTAATTTCTTCGCACGTTCCAATTGTCGTTTTAATATATAGCGCGGATCTCCTTCAAATGGGGTGCCATCGGGCATATAAACATCACACATGAACCGGCCGACTACAGCTTGCGAATCACTTTTCCGCGTCCATGGGATAACAGCATATGTATCAGGATCAAGTTTAAGATACATGTCGCTTTCGAAAATTCGTGTGAATCCTTCTATTGAAGAACCATCGAACCATATTCCATCATTAAGTGCTGCCTCTATTTTTGAGATCGGGATGGTTACACCTTTCAGGTGGCCATTCAGATCTGTGAATTGCAAATGTAAAAATTGCACTCCATCTTCTTTTACGCGTTTGATTGTGTCGTTAATTGTCTTTGATTCTTTTTTTAATTTATTTTTAGCCATTCTTATACCTTTCTTATTATCTTTTCGTTGTGATATTTATTTTCATCGTTTCTTTCGCTGTTGAAAGAACTATGCTTGTTCGGGTATCTGTTACTCCGTTCCATGATTGAATTTTTGATAAAAGATTTTCAAGCGTTGCCGCGTTTTCGGTTCTGATTTTGAGCAAATGAGAACCGTCCCCGGTAATAGCATGACATTCCAAGACATCGTCGTTTCCTTTCGCCTTCTCGATGAACGCAGGATAATGTTTTGACGAGTCCACTTTAACTGCTATGAATGCGGTAATATCCTTCCCGACTTTCTTTGGATTAATATGAGTTGTGTATTGAATAATGAAACCGCTATCCTCAAGCTTTCTCAGACGATCGCTGACCGATGGAATTGATAATCCTACATACTCCGCGATTTCATTCCTGCGCGTTCTTCCATGATTCTGTAAAATGTTTAATATCTTGATATCTATTTCATCAATCATAATAATATTCGCTAATATATTATAAATCCTTATTTATTTAGGTTATATGATTAAATACCTAATATAATAAGGTTTTAAAATGATAAAAGCAATACCCCTGGGTAATTATTTTCACTCAAATTAATTAACTTGTCAATTTTTTAAGATTTTGAATCGCTTTGGGAATGTTATCTTTCGAGAAAAGTGAGTACCCCGCAACAGATACAGTAGCTCCCGCGTCGTAGACTGCACGAATGTTCGTCTCATCTATTCCTCCATCTACCTGCAGGTGAATCCTCCGCCCAGAAGCTTCACACATGACCGCCACCTCTTGAATTTTTCTTATCATGGTTGGAATAAATTTTTGTCCACCAAAACCCGGATTCACCGTCATTATCAACACCAGATCCACAAAAGGTAAAATTTCTCTTATGGTGATTGCTGGTGTAGATGGATTTATACTTACACCGGCTTTCATACCCAATGTCTTTATTTCGGTAATCGTTCGGTGTAAGTGAGTTGTAGCTTCAAGATGGACAGTTAAAATATCGACTCCTGATTTCTGAAAATCTTCAAGATATCTTTCCGGTTTATCAATCATCAAATGTGCATCAAGTGGGAGCTTCGTTATTTTTCTCAAGGATTTGATAAGAATTGGACCGAAGGTGATATTCGGGACGAAATTTCCATCCATTATATCGAGATGAAGCCAATCAGCTCCTCCTCTTTCAAGAATTTTAATATCCTTTTCAAGATTCGCAAAATTTGCAGAAAGAATTGACGGGGCAATTTTAATCATCGCTGATCCTTTTCAATATTCACGTGCATTATCGTTGTCGCTACTTTGTACAACTATCAAGTCAACTTTTTTATCAGGAAGCGCTTTCTCTCCCAACCTGGGGTATTGGTCTATGACAGTGTTCGGCAGTAAATCATTCGAGGATATGTAAGTGACATTACCGACCAATAATCCGGAATCTTTCAATAACTTTTCAGCATCCGCCAAAGTTTTACCCGTCAGATCAGGAATCTGGATTAAATTATCTTCGCTGCCTATACTAACTACACATGAAACGGTGATATCTCGTTTCACTTTAACCCCAGACTCTATTTTTTGAGAGATAACAGTTCCTGCAGGATATTCATCAGACGTTTCGTAATCAATGTTACCTATTCTTAGTCCTTCGCGTTCCAACTGGAATCTCGCATCCCGTAAAGTTTTTCCCCTAATGTTCGGGACTATCACAGTAATTTCACCGGCGCTAACAGTCATGTAAACACGCCGTCCTGTTTTAACTTTCATCCCTACAGGCGGATTTTGTACAATCACGACATCTGCCGGATGTTCCCTATCCAGACGAACATCTCCTTTACGAGGTTCAAATCGCAGAGAATCCAATAAACGTACTGCTTCATCGTATTTCAAACCTACTACATTGGGCACGATGGACGTTGCCTCTTTGTTTACATACCAATACATAAAAAGATCGTTGAAGAGAAAAAATAGGATCAATAATCCACCTGCTGCGAAGAATAGTTTCTTGCTTACAGAAGATTTTAGGATTTTGGAAATTTTTTTATTAAGCTTCATAATTGATGAAAAAATATAGGAAATACTTTCCAGAAGTTCAAATCTTGATTATCATCCACATTTTTTCTATATTTCGCCTACTTTTAACATTTGAAGGTAATCATTGAATTATAAAAATCTTGTAAAGAAAGCCGAAGCCGCACAGAAACATTCGCATGCTCCATATTCGAATCTTCGTGTGGGAGCGGCATTGTTAACATCGTCAAACAAAATTTATACAGGATGCAATATTGAAAATAGTTCATTCAGCTTAACCATTTGCGCCGAACGAACCGCGATCTTCAAGGCAATCTCAAACGGTGAAAGAAAGTTTAAAGCTATTGCGATAAATTCTGATAAAATTGAATTTATTCCACCTTGCGGTGCTTGCCGACAGGTTTTGCTGGATTTAGCAGGAGACATCGATATAGTTTTATCCAATAGAAAAGGAAAGATAACAGTAACTAAACTTAACATTTTATTACCCGCATCTTTTAATAACTCAATTTTTAAACAAAAAAAATAATTGCAATGGAAGTCGTAACTCTACACAATATGCCACAAAACACCGGATGGATTGAAGTTGTTTGTGGATGCATGTACAGCGGCAAAACCGAAGAATTGATTCGCCGATTGCGTCGTGCTCAGATAGCTAAACAAAAAGTATTGATCTTTAAACCCAAAATTGATAATAGGTATAGTTCTAATCAAATTGTATCGCACAGCGAGCAATCTTTACCTTCAATTGTCGTCGATAATCCATCTGAAATACTTAATCTATCCAAAGATGCTCAAGTAATTGGTATAGATGAAGGACAATTTTTTTCTCCCGACTTGGTTGAGGTTTGCGAAGAGTTGGCAAATGCCGGTAGACGCGTTATTGTTGCCGGACTTGATCAAGATTATCGCGGAAGGCCATTTGAACCAATACCAAAATTATTGGCTGTCGCTGAGTATATAACCAAGACTCTTGCGATATGTATGCAATGTGGCAATCCAGCTGATCGTACACAAAGAACGACAGAACAGCATGAATTAGTAGTTGTTGGAGCACGCGGCGTATACGAAGCCCGATGTCGTAAATGTTTCGTTCCACCAACCACTGATTGAATTAACCATGGATACATCAACTGTAGTACGCGGACTGATAGGGATAATTATAATCATTGGAATTGCATTTTTGTTTTCCAATAACAAAAAGAGAATAAATTGGAAATTAGTCGCTTCAGGTTTAGGGATACAAATTATTTTTGCGATTTTGATTATTCTACATGAACCTTTAACCGCATTCTTCTATCCTCTTGGTTTACCGAAACTTATTATTGATTGGTTAGGAACTGCTGTTGTGAGTTTATTGGGTTTTACAATTGAAGGCGCTAAATTTGTTTTCGGAAATTTAGCAGTCAACTATGGTCCGGAAAGCTTGGGGTTCTTTTTTGCTTTTCAAGTTCTCCCAACTATCATTTTTGTTTCTTCACTCACATCTGTTTTATATTATCTCGGTATTTTACAGCGTGTTGTCCAAGGAATGGCATGGATAATGGCTAAATTAATGGGTACAAGCGGAGCAGAATCTTTATCGAATACAGGAAATATTTTCGTCGGTCAAACCGAAGCTCCCCTTTTGATACGCCCTTACATAGCAACAATGACTCAATCGGAATTGCTAACAATTATGGTCGGTGGAATGGCAACAATCGCAGGTGGCGTCATGGCAGCATATATTCAGATGCTCGGACAATCGTTCGCAGCAATTCAAGGGACAGACATCGCTACCGCTCAGCTAACATTCGCAGTCAAATTATTAGCTGCCAGTGTCATGGCTGCACCTGCTTCTTTAGCCATATCAAAAATAATTTATCCAGAGGTTGGAGATCCCCTCACCAAGGGTACAGTAAAATTAAAGATTGAGCAAAACTCATCCAATGTCATCGAGGCTGCAGCAACAGGGGCTTCCGATGGGCTTCAATTAGCATTGAATGTCGGCGGTATGTTATTGGCATTCATTGCTTTCATAGCGTTGCTTAATTATCTGCTTTTACAATTCGGCGACATAACTGGAATCAATTCTTATCTGATGTCGACGATTAAACAACCATTAAGCATGCAAGTTGTTTTTGGAACCATATTACAATATCTGGCATTCGCCATCGGAGTTCCTTGGAACGATTCATTTATCTTTGGCAGTTTATTAGGAACAAAAGTAGTGTTGAATGAATTTGTTGCATACCTTGATCTCGCTACTTTCATTAAACAGGGTGTAATGTCTGATAAAGGTATCACGATGGCGACATTCGCCCTCTGTGGATTTGCAAACTTTTCATCAATTGCTATTCAAATTGGTGGCATCAGTCCAATGGCACCGGAGAGAAAAAAAGATTTGGCATCATTAGGACTTAGGGCAGTAGTCGGAGGCACATTGTCAACCCTCTTAACTGCAACAATAGCAGGAATTTTATTGGGATGAAAAAAACTCGAACAAAATCGTTAGAAGATCATCTAAAAGAATCTGTTAAAGCAATTAGAACTCAAGTAAAACTTAAACCTAAAATTGCTATTATTCTCGGATCTGGTTTGGGAGAGTTTGCTGAAACAATCTCATCTCCGACCATCATCGACACTCATACCATTCCTCATTACCCTCTTTCTTCAGTGGAAGGACATAAAGGGAGACTGATATTTGGGAAAATTGGCAAGGCGGCACTTTTAGCATTTCAGGGTAGAGTACATTTTTATGAAACTGGAAATATAGAAACAATTTTATATCCCATCCGGGTTGCACTTGCTTTAGGTATTAAAACATTAATTGTAACAAATGCTGCAGGTGGTATAAACAATCGATTTACACCCGGTGATCTAATGTTGATTACAGACCATCTGAATTTAACATTTCAAAATCCATTAGGTAGTAAGTCGTCGCCACAGCGTAACCGTGCATTATACGATATCGATATGCAAAGGACCATTAACGAGGTTGCGAGATCGGCTGGCATTCATTTGCAATCCGGAATCTACTGTGGCCTTAAAGGTCCAAGTTATGAGACGGCATCCGAAGTCAGGATGATTTGCAAGTTGGGAGCAGACGCCGTTGGGATGTCTACTGTGAATGAAGTCTCCCTCGCAGTCAGTTTGGGAATGCGAGTTGCCGGATTTTCGTGCATTACGAACTTATCCACTGGGATATCAGATAAAAAACTTTCACATCAGGAAGTGACAGAAGTTGCAGACCGGGTGAAACATACATTCAGTAGATTGATAACCGGTGTTGTAGAAGCAGTCGGTTAAACTTTAATATCATCAAAATAGACTTTTTTAAACTATTGATTTCAATTTATCTTTATGGAAACCTCAGCATTTATCAATACATCGGAGCTTCCTAGAAGCGAATCCGGACTCACCCGGTTATACCAAGATTATATAAACGATTTCGATAAATTAAAGTCATTTTATCAATTTGATTACCGTAATATAAAATGTGATGAAAGTTTTACAACGCACCTGAATCAGCGATGTAAACATCGACAACTACTGGTGGATGTTTTACTTGAACAAAATCTTTCCGCGGGTGCAGGTCAGTTTACGGTAGATAATATCAAGCTATTGGGTGATGATAATACTTTTTCAATTGTAACCGGACAGCAAGTCGGATTACTCACGGGTCCGGTCTATACGATTTATAAAACCATTACAGCGATAAAGCTCGCACGTGAATTAAGTATTCAAAATCCGCAATTCAAATTCGTTCCTGTATTTTGGTTGGAAGGCGAGGATCACGATTTCGATGAAGTCAATAAAATCGGGATCATCAATCACGAACAGGTTTTACAGATTGTTGCATATCTGTCTTCAATCAAAGGTACCGGAAAGAATTACGGACCGGTCGGTGAAATTACATTCGATCAAAATATAGATCAATTCTTTGAAGCGATTAAAAACAATATTGGCAATTCGGAATTTAAAACAGCGTTGTTAGAACTGATTCAAAGATGTTATAAACCGGGTTCATCGTTCAATCAGGCATTTATCGCTTTGATGCATTATTTCTTTCAAGATGATGGTCTAATTTTTATTTCATCTTACAATAAACAATTTAAACAGCTCCTCTCCCCTGTTTTCCAAAAAGAGATAACCGAATTCCCTAAAGTGTCTCAGTTAATCATTCAGCAAAGCGCGGAGCTTGAAGAGCAATATCACGCACAGATAAAGACTAAGGCATTGAATCTCTTTTATTTTTTCAAGAATGGAAGATATTTTATTGAGCCGCGCGAAACAGATTTCAGCTTGAAGGGGACAAGACATTTCATCTCAAAAGACGACATGTTGAAAATAGCAACTGATTATCCTGAGTTATTGAGTCCCAATGTGGCTCTAAGACCTATCTGTCAGGATTTACTGTTGCCGACATTCGCTTATGTCGCTGGACCCTCTGAAGTTGCGTATTTTGCTCAACTGAAAAAAGTATATCAATATTTCGGTCTCACAATGCCTGTAATTTATCCGAGAGCCAGCGTGACGATTATTGAAGATAAATTTGAACGGGTAATGGACAAATATCAATTAGACCTTATTGAATTTTTCGGTAATCCGGATAAGATTAATTCAAAGGTTATCGATATAGTTTCCGAAGTCAATATTGATGAAATGTTTCAGGAAGCTGATAAAAAAATAAACGATCTTACGAACGAGATGAAGTTTGGATTAAATTACATCGATCCGACATTACTTGGAACGCTTCAGAATACGAAAGATAAAATAGAACAACAGCTTATCGTGTTAAAAGGAAAAGTCTCGGAGGCACATAATCGTAAGCATGATACAGCGCTCAAACAGATCAGCAAAATAACTAACAGTATTTTCCCGAACCGCAACTTCCAGGAGAGGGAATTAAATATTATCCATTTTATGAATAAACATGGATTGGATTTTGTGAAATCTTTAAAGAGTGAAGTTGTGATCGATCAATTCAAACATCAAATTATTAAAGTGTAGTAGCGGGTCACCGATCCGCGTTGCTGATAATCAAATTTACCGATCTCCGGTAATCATTATCTTTTCTTTATATAAATTTGGAAATTCAGTATCTGACCCCCTATAGTCCCACTTCGCAAGTGGGACATAAATCCGGTTCAATTATTTAACTCCAATTTTCCTTTCCCCCTCGATGGGGGGAAATACAAAAGGGATCGAATTGTTGTAGCCGCGGATTTATTTTTGTTGTCATAAGATAAATGTCTGCGCTGTTGCAATTATCCGCAATCCTCTCGAGTTTAAGCTCTGAGGAGATTGCGGCTACATTTTTTTTTCCAAATAAATGTCCGCGTTGGTTGCCTAAAAGCGCAACCATCCCAAATTAAATCAGGTAAGAGGCGTCGTCCTGAGGACTTGTTCCGAAGGATTGCGGCTACGCTTGGTTTGCAGATTTTGGTTTTTTCACTGATCCTAATTATAACCCCATACAACATCATAAATCAGTTTTAAAGCCATCCTCGACAGAAAGAAATCAATTTTATAATAAGTCTATCAACAAAAAATCCCGTGAAATCTAGATGTACTGATCTCACGGGATTCTTAATAAGTGAAAGTACTAATCGCGATGCGGTCTGCGACCACCGCCTCCGCGATGTCCTCCGCCGTTTCTATCGCCATCACGCCGTGGCGGGCGCGAGTCGCGGCGCTCTTTTTCTTTCTGGGCTTCTGCCTCGGCATCGTAACCGGGCATAAGCGCTTTTCGACTTAGATTTTTTCTTCCCTCATCATCAATCTTTATCAGCTTGACTTCAATCTCGTCTCCAACATTAACAACATCTGTCACTTTATTAACTCGGTTGATATCGAGATGAGAAATATGAACAAGTCCTTCTTTACCCGGTAGGAATTCTACGAATGCTCCAAAATCCATAATCTTGGTAACTTTGCCTTTGTATGTTTTTCCAACTTCGGGCGCTTCTACCAAACTATTGATGATAGCTTGTGCTTTGTTGCTTCCCTCTGAAGAGACTGATGCAATAACGATTGTTCCATCGTCTTCAATGTTGATTTCGGCACCGGTATCTTTTACAATCTGACGGATCATTTTTCCGCCCGGACCGATAACTGTTCCGATCATATCGACAGGAATTTTCATCGTAGTCAATCGCGGAGCGTATTGTGATAATTCTGCCCTGGGTGTGTTTATGGTTTGATCCATTATACCAAGTATATGCAGCCGACCTTCGCGTGCTTGAATCAAAGCGCGTTCGAATACCTCGAATGATATTCCTTGAATTTTGATGTCCATTTGAAGTCCGGTGATTCCATCTTTTGTACCCGCAACTTTGAAATCCATATCTCCAAGAAAATCTTCATTGCCAAGTATATCGCTCAGTATGGCAATGTCGTTTCCTTCTTTTATCAAACCCATCGCGATTCCGGCTACAGATTTTTTAAGCGGAATGCCTGCATCCATCAGCGAGAGAGTACCGGCACAAACTGTTGCCATTGACGACGATCCGTTTGATTCTAGAATATCTGACACTATTCTGATCGTATATGGGAAATCGGTCTCGGATGGAATTAGATTTTTTAAAGATCTTTCGGCAAGGTTACCATGCCCAACTTCACGTCTTCCGGTTCCTGTCATTCTTCCAACTTCACCGGTTGAGTATGGCGGAAAGTTATAATGAAGCATGAACCGTTTTGTCGATTCCGGAAGTAGACCGTCCAAAATTTGTTCATCCGTTTTTGTGCCGAGCGTGGCAGTGGTTAAACTCTGAGTTTCTCCGCGAGTGAACAAAGCCGACCCGTGAGTTCTCGGTAAAATTCCTATCTCGCAGGTTATGTTACGAATATCTTTAACTCCGCGGCCGTCAAGACGTTTTCCATCTTTCAAAATCATCTTGCGCATCTCTTCATATTCGATATCGTGGAATATTTCTCCGATGAGAGATTCCTTTGATTCGATGAATGCCGCAGGACTTTCATGATGAAGCGCCTTATCGATATCGTCCAGAGTTAGTTGAACTCCAGCAATATCTGTTTTCAAAGTTTCGATGCAAGCTTTTAATATTTCCTCATTCGCTTTGCTTCGATCTTCTTTCATCAGTATCTGATGAGTAACCTGACTTATCTTAGTTCTTGCAATTTTTGAAACCGGTTCGAATAATTCTTTCTTAAGAATATTAACCGGTATCTCGCGTTTTGGCTTATTGCTCTCTTTAACAAGTTCTAACTGAAGGTGACATAAATTTTTAATATTTTCCTGAGCGAAACGCAAAACACCTAACAAATCTTGTTCTAATATTTCTTTCGCTTCACCCTCCACCATTACGATTGAATCGCTCGTACCTGCTACTGTTACATCCAGATCACTTTTCGCGAGTTCGGAAAAGGTTGGGTTGATTATCAATGTTCCATCAACTCTTCCCACTCTCACTTCTGCAACCGGACCTGCGAAAGGTATGTTGCTTATCATAAGTGCTGCCGATGCGCCAACTGCCCCCAGGCAATCTGCGTCGTTTTCAACATCCGATGAAAAGACAGTCAAAACAACCTGCGTCTCCGATTTAAATTCTTCGGGGAACATGGGACGTATGGGCCTGTCGATCAGACGTGCAGATAGGATTTCTTTTTCCGAAGGTCTTCCTTCGCGCTTCAAGAAACCACCCGGAATCTTTCCGGCTGCCGCGGTTCTTTCTCTGTATTCAACCTGCAACGGAAAGAAATCCTGTCCTTCTTTCACATCCATGGAAGCAACTACCGTTGCCAACACCATTGTGTCGCCATATCGCACCATCACGGAGCCATCGGCTTGTTTAGCATACTTCCCTGTTTCCAGTGAGAAAGTACGACCTCCTAATTCAATCTCTTTTTTTATTACCATTTCTATTTCTTCTTTCGAGTTCTCTGTTTATTTTTGTCAAACTTATTTTCTTAATTCCAGTTCCTTCAATATTGTGCGGTATCGCTCAATATTCTTATTCTGGAGATATTCCAGTAACCGGCGTCGCTTTCCAACCATCTTCAGCAATCCGTACCGCGAATGATTATCTTTCACGTTCGCTGCGAAGTGCGAGGAGAGTTCGTTAATTCTTGTTGTAAGAATCGCGATCTGAACCTCGGGTGATCCTGAATCGGTCGGCGTCTTGCCGTATTTTGTCATGAGCTCCTGTTTTTTTTCTTTTGTCAGTGGCATATATTTCTCCTTTCCACTAAAGTATCTGTGACGCAGCCGCGTAGCTCTGACACTCGCTGCGATCACTCTGTAATTGATTGATTAAATTTTCTTTCGTTTTAAAAACTTTTTCTTCTCTTATCCATTTCAGGAAATTGATCTTAATATTTTTACCGTAAAGATCGCTTTTGAAATCGAAAAGATTTACTTCCAGATATTTTTCATCGGCCTTCTGAAATGTGGGCCTATATCCGATATTCATCATACCGATAAACTTATTATTTTCCAACTCTGCCGATACACAATAAACCCCATCCCTGGGAACTATTTTGAATTCGGATGAGAGTTTAATATTTGCGGTCGGGAAACCGAGGGTCGCACCACGCCTGTCTCCTGATATTACAATTCCTTTCATAAAATAAGGAATACCGAGATAAAGTGCCGCCCTATCGACCAATCCTTCCTTCAATAAATTTCTAATTTTTGTACTGCTAACGATGTCGTTATCTATCGAAGTGGGGGAAACAACTTCAACATTAAAACTATATTCTTTACCTAACTTTTCCAAATCAGATATATTCGAATTTCTATCTTTCCCGAAAGAATGGTCATACCCGACTATCACGTCGGTTACATTTGCGTTTGGGAGAATATGATTTCGATAGAATTCACGGGATGTCTGTTGAGAAAATTCATACGTGAATTTCAACACTAAAACGTTATCGACACCGAGTTCTTGCATTATCGCTATTCGCTCATCGAGAGTGGTTAGTAATCCCACTTTTCCCCGACCAACAACTTCTTTTGGATGAGGATCGAATGTAACAACAATACTTTGTCCATCGTTTTGTTTCGCTTTATTCAAAACACGCTTCAGTATTGCGCGGTGACCTTCGTGAACACCGTCATAGGTTCCAATGGTAACAACACTTTTTTTTCCCGATTGCAATTCGTTTGTAGAAGCAATTACATTCATTGCCCGTCTTTATGTTCCTCTTTTTCGTGTATCTGTTTCAATAATTTATCTATCTTTTCAACACGATCGAGAGTCTCATCCATGTAGAGCTGAATTGCCGGAGTAAACTTCAAACTAAGATGAGAACCGATGACTGATCGTAACTGGCCTTTGTTATCCTCGAGCATTCTGAACGTGGCATCTTTAATTTTTTCAGATCCCATTATACTGATATATATTTTAGCTATTCTAATATCGGGTGTAACTATAACTTCGGTAACCGTTATCAATCCGTAAGCCGGATCGCGATACTCTCGCGTGATGAAAGAACCGATTTCTTCTTTTATTAATGAAGCAACTTTGTCAGTTCGTAACGTCATTATGCTCCTAATTTCCTCATAGTTTCAACAACTTTATAACCTTCGATAATATCTCCAACTTTGATATCGTTAAAACCGTCTAGCCCTATGCCGCATTCAAAACCGGATTCGACTTCTCTCACGTCGTCTTTGAATCGTTTCAATGATGAAAGTCCTCCTTCAAACATTACAATTCCATCTCTCACCAAGCGCACTTTATTTCCACGGGCTATTTTGCCATCTTGCACAAAACAACCGGCTATTGTTCCCATCTTTGGAACTTTGAATATATCCCGGACTTCGATAGTGGCAGTTATTTCTTCTTTCTTTTCGGGCGCTAATAAACCTTCGAGTGCCTTCTTTACATCATCTATAGCATCGTAAATAATGTTGTAAAGACGTATATCAACATTCTCCTGCTCAGCGAGCCGGCGAGCGTTAATATTCGGTCGCACATGGAATCCTATAATCACAGCTCCTGAAGCTGCCGCTAATAAAACATCGGATTCAGTGATTGTGCCAACAGCCCGATGGATAACACTTACACGGACTTCTGAGTGAAATATTTTCATCAATGAATCTGCAAGTGCACCAACAGATCCATCTACGTCTCCTTTGACAACAACCTTCAACTCTTTTATTTGACCATCTTTAATTTTCTGTGATAGATCATCGAGCGTTACACTTCTTATCAGGCGGAAGTCTTGTTCACGTTTCAACTGCTGTCTGCGCAAACTTATTTCGCGAGCTTCGCGGTCACTATCAACGACTATTAAACTATCGCCAGCTTGCGGAACGCCATCGAATCCGAGTACCTGAACAGGTGTTGACGGACCGGCGCTATCTACACGGTGTCCGCGTTCATCATACATAGCACGTACACGTCCGCTTTGTATTCCCGATACAAAAGGATCGCCGATCATTAATTTTCCTTTTTGAACCAAAATAGTTGCAACGGTACCTTTTCCTTTATCAACCTGTGCTTCTATAACAGCTCCGCGCGCTTCACGATTTGGATTTGCTTTCAGATTCAAAACATCCGATTCGAGTGCTATCTTTTCGAGCAACAAATCTACGTTTTTACCTGTACGTGCTGATAACTCAACGCACTGATATTTTCCACCCCACTCCTCGATCAAAACATTTTTATCAGAAAGTTGTTGCCTTATTCGGTCTGCATTTGCGTCGGCTTTATCCATTTTATTAATAGCAATAATAATCGGAACGTTCGCCGCTTGCGAATGGCTGATTGCCTCAACCGTCTGTGGCATAACATTATCATCTGCCGCTACAACAAGAACAACAATGTCTGTTAATTGAGCGCCACGTGCACGCATTGCCGTGAATGCTTCGTGACCAGGAGTATCAAGAAATGTGATACTTTTGGTTTCGCTCAACGAAACCATGTATGCACCAATATGCTGCGTAATTCCTCCAGCTTCACCGGCAACTACATTCGCTTGTCTAATATAATCGAGCAACGAGGTTTTACCATGATCAACATGTCCCATGATGGTAACTACAGGCGGTCTCGGTTCAAGCTCAGCTTCTTCATCCGGAATATCTACAACAGCATCTTCTGTAAGTTCAGAGAAAAATTTCACTTCAAAACCGAATTCATCAGCGACGAGCGTTATTGTGTCTTTATCAAGCCTCTGATTAATCGAAACCATGATTCCGAGTTCGATACATTTTTTAATTACATCTGCAACCGACACACCCATAAGATTCGACAGTTCGCTGACCGAAACAAATTCGGTAACGCGGAGGATGGATGCTTCGAGCGCCTGTTCATCTCTCTGACGCTGTTCTTCAATCAATCGTTTTTCTTTTCGCTTTTTCTTAAAAGATGCGCGGGTAATAACCGGAGCACTCTCGTCCATCTCTGCCAAGGTTCTTTTAATAGCCTCGTCAACTTCTTCCTGATCCACTTCCCGATATTTCAACTTGCGCTTTTTCTTCGCTTTACGCAGTAATTCGTCTTCTTCTTTCTCTTTGACTACAACTGCAGGTTCAGCTTTGATACGCTTTTTCTTTTTCTTCTTTTTCTTTGCTTCATCGGTCTTTGATGCAGCTTCCTGTTCAGGTTTTGTGGTTCCTTCCAGAATATCGGTTGTACGCTTGACCTCGGCAAGGTCAATTTTGCCTTTTATCTTCAGTCCCATTTTAGGTGTCAAACGTCTCATGATTTCATGAGTCTTTTTCTCTTTGACAACTTCTTTCGGTCCTTCTTCCGCAGGTGCCGGAGATTGAGGAATAATTTCTTCGGTTGTAAGAATTTCTTCTTCAAGGACCTCGGTTACTTCAGCAGCTTCAGAAACTTCTGATGTTGATTCAACTCTTTGTTCCGACAATATTCCAACATCTGCCGATGTTTCTTCTTGTTTTATTTTTTGATCTTCGGATAGTGGTACTTCTACCGGAATAGCGATCTGAGTTGGTACAGTCTCTACAATCGTTGTTTCTGCAATCGGTGTTACAGGTTCTTCTTTGGTTTCTGTAACCTTCTTGCGTTTGATAAGTTTTGATTTTTGAACTTCGAGTTGTTCGCTTGTTTTCGTATCTGCTTTTTTCTTCGCGTCGCGAATAGTTTGAATTTTTTTCTGATGCTTATCAGCGACTTCCTTATCCTTTTTGAAATGCGAAAGAATATCATGCATCATGAGATCGTCAACCAAGCTCATGTGGCTTTTGACTTCATGCCCTCTTTTTTTCAAATACTCCATCAATGTCTCGTGCGAGATATTGATTTCTTTCGCTATTTGATAAATCTTTTTCTTTGGATGCGATTTTTCAGTCATAGAGTTCGCTTTTTAGCTTTCGTCTTTAATCGTTCGCTTTACTTTCATTTTTTTCTTCTACTACTGAATCGTCTTCTTTAGAAACTTCCTTGGATTCAATAGTTTCTTCTTTTGTTGACACAGATTCGCCGGAGTATTCATTCTCAGCTTCTTCGTCTACTTCTGCATCTTCCAATTCGCGATTCATCATTTCTTTTATTGCGCGAATTCGATCTTCAGTTAAACCTTCAATCTCGAGTAGCGCATCTATATTCGCTTCGATTACACTTCGGGCTGTTGTGAATCCTTCGTCAACAAGTCGTTCATAGAGCGGAATTGTCAACTCTTCTCTGAATTCAGCCAAGTCCATATCGTATTCTTCTTCGGCACCCTCTTTAATCAAATCGATTTGAAATCCGGTTAACTGCGAAGCCAATCTGATGTTTTGACCGTTTCTACCTATTGCCAGGGAAGCCTGATCTTTATCGACCATGACTGTGGCTATTTTTTTTGAATCATCAACAACAATACTTTTAATTTTCGCAGGTGCCAGAGCTCTGGTAATGTAGGTTGTCGAATTATCGGAATAATTGATCACATCTATATTTTCATTGTTCAATTCACGGACAATCGCGTGAATACGAACTCCTTTCATACCTACGCAAGCGCCAACGGCATCAATGCGATCATCGTGCGATTCAACCGCAACCTTTGAACGATCGCCAGGTTCACGAACTACCGCTTTGATTTCTATGATTCCATCGTATATTTCCGGAATTTCTGTCTCGAATAATTTCGATAGAAATTTCGGATCAGCACGAGAAATAATTACCATTGGAGTAGCCGTATCTTTCCGCACTTCTTTTATGATTGCCCTGATTGTATCGCCTTTGCGGTACCGTTCTTTGGCAATCTGTTCGTTCTTTGGAAGATATAATTCATTGCGATTATGGTTGATGAGAATTTCACCCTTGCGAACCTGATATATTTCCCCAACAATGATCTCACCGATTGTATTGCTATACTCACCGTATACAACCTCTTTCTCTATTTCTTTAATTCTCTGACTTAAATTTTGTTTAGCACTTACCACAAGCCGCCTGCCGAAATCTTTCAGGTCAATAACCTCAACAAAATCATCTCCTATTTCAAGCGGTTCGTCTGTTTTCTTGCGGACAGTTTCTAAATCGATTTCGGTGCTAGGATTCGTTATTTTGTCAACAATCACTTTTTCAAGATAAATTTCGATGTCACCCTTATCCATATTGACCACAACATCGAAGCGGGCATCCAATCCGTACTTTTTTTTCACCATCATCGAGAATACATCTTCGATGACACTTGCCAGCATATCTTTGTCGATCCGTTTCTCTCGAACCATTTGAGAAAATGATTCAACTATTTCGTAATTCATGCTTCATCCTTGATTCTAATTTATATCTAATTTCTGTTACCACGGAGTCTCAACAATCGCTTCAACAATAGAAGAGAATTTTATATTTCTTTCTTCGGTATCATTGAACTCGATTATTACTTCTTCATCACAAACGGTTGATAATACTCCTTTGATATTTTCTTTTTTATCAGCATTTATTATTTTAAGGTTGAGTGTTCGTCCGATATTTTTTCGATATTGTCTTAAATATTTCAAAGGTCTATCAAGCCCGGGTGAAGATATCACCAAATTATATCGGGATGTAAAAATATTTTCGGTATCTATCAACTTCGAAAGATCACGGCTAATACCTGCACACATTTCTGTGGTTACGCCCTGATCTGTATCAAGATAGATTTGTAAATTTTTTCCATCTTTACCGCCTTGGATTTCAATATCAATCAAGAAAGCACCACTACCTGCAATAATCGGCTCAATAAGCTCCCTTATTCTATCAATGACTGACACTTCTAACCTTTTTATTTCTCTATGGTTATGGCTCTTTTCGTTCAAAAAAAAAGTCCCATTAGGTGGGACTTTCTAGAAGAGAGCATACCAAATATAACAACTCTCGATGCCAATAGCAAGAAATTTAAAAAAATAGTTTTTAGGCGTTTTCTTCTTGAAACTCGATAGAATTTTGTTCAAATTCCTTTAGTTTATCGCGAAATCGATCATTGACCCTTTTCGATTTGCCAGTAAGTTGATCTAACCAAACATGAACTGATATGTTTTCGGCGATTTTGACATTCGATACAGATTTTTTGATGAGTCCTTCGAAAGCAAAACTTGAATTTTTAATATATTTGATCCGCGTGTAAACTTTTAGTGAATCATCAAACTGAGCCGGTGAATAGTAATTAATTTCATTTCTGACTATAACAACTTTCGATGCACCATTAATTTGTTCCGCGGTTACATCAATTTCGATTCGCTTGAGATATTCAATCCGGCCAATCTCAAAATATTGAAGATATATGGCATTATGAAATATATTTTGCCAATCGACTTCTTAATTCCTTACACGGAGATCGATAATATGTTTAAATAATTCATTATTCATGAAGGATCAAAGATTGATTGAAATATTTTTGCCGCCTCCATAACTTGATTTTTATCAACATCAAGATGCATGACAGCACGAACTGATGAATCACGTTCCGGTGTGAGCAATATTCCTTTTTCTTTCAACAGCTTCAACACTTGAGATTGAGTTTTTCCTGTTTCACTTATATCTACGATGACCATGTTAGTTTGAATATTCTCAGGAGTGATCTTGAGCTTTTGTATCTTTGATAATTCTTTAGAAAACATTTTTGCATTTTCGTGATCAATCGAAAGTCGGTCGATATTATTTTCTACAGCATACATCGCCGCTGCCGCAAGAATGCCAACCTGCCTCATCCCTCCACCAAATATTTTTCTGTACCTGCGCGCTTTCTCAATCACCTGATGGGAACCGATGATCATTGAACCGATTGGAGCACCTAAAGCTTTTGAAAAGCAAACTGAAATTGAATCGAAATACTTCGCATAATCACGAACGTGAATTTTAGATGCAACAGAGGCATTCCATAATCTCGCTCCATCCAAATGCATCTTTATATTTTGTTCGGCTGCAACATCATATACCTTTTTTATCTCATCAATCGGAATTACCGATCCCGCACTTCTGCCATGTGTGTTTTCAATACAGATTAATTTTGTAGGCGGTAAATAATATACCGCCGGTCTTATAGCTTTTTTTATTTGTTCCGCTGTTATAACACCGTTATCGCCACGCAACGGTAACATTTGAACACCAGCTAAAAGCGATGGTGCCGCGGTTTCATAAACGAATATATGAGAATCTTCCTCCACAATTATTTCGTCTCCCGGTTGTGTATGCAGCTGAATACAAATTTCGTTTCCCATTGTTCCGCTGGGAACAAATAATGCAGCATCTTTCTCGAACATCGAGGCAATTTTGTTCTGGAGTTTATTTACGGTTGGATCTTCACCGTAAACATCGTCGCCAACTTCCGCATCCATCATCGCGCGCCTCATAGCCTCTGATGGCTTCGTTACAGTATCGCTTCTAAGATCAATGTATTCCATGATAATCTCTGCTTCTTAAAGTTTTATAAAATTTGCCGCTGATTGCCGCCATTACGAAAAATAAACTTAGCATTACACACATTTCAGCAAGCCAATCTCCATATTCAGTATAAAAAGTTATTTCTTTACTTGCTTTAACATTTTGTGAGAGTATTGTTTTAGTGTACAAATCTGATTGCTGCACGATAGTCCCGTACGCATCAATAAAACATGATATACCACCGTTCGCGCACTGCACAACCCATCTTCTATTTTCGACAGCCCGCATGATGGCAATTTGTTTATGTTGGTAGGCACCGGAAGTATTTCCCCACCAACTATCGTTTGTTATGACAGTCAAGAATTCTGCTCCATTTTTAACAAATGTGCGCACAAAAGTTGGAAAAACAGATTCATAGCAAATAAGGTTTGAAAATTTTACGATTCTCCCATTTCGGAGATTAATTTCAAAAACAGTTGTATCTCTCCCATGACCCCATCCACCTAGTCCGAAATTCCATTCCATGATATCTAAGAAACTTAGTTCCTCCGAAAACGGTACTCTTTCTGCAAAAGGAACTAGAACAATTTTTGAATATTTTTGAATATTGCTCTCATGGGGTGACAGCAATATAGAACTATTGAACGAATCATATCTCTCACCGCTTTTGGATATTTTACTGCTTTGGGGAAAATGATCAGTCGGAGAGTAATAAGCGATATCAGGAATACCCGCTAATAGATGGATATCAAGGTAATCAACTGTTCGTTTTAACTGATTTAAATAATAAATATTTTGCGGCTGCAGAATATAAAATGGAATAGCTGTCTCGGGCCATAAAACTAAATCGGGATGAATAGATCGAATATCCTTCGTCTGGTCCTGTAAGATTTCAAACGGAACTGTAGGATCGCCAGTCCATTTTTCAAATGTATCAATGTTTGGTTGTATTACAGAAATTGAAACATTATTATTTTCTATTGATGGTTTCCCATCAAGAAGAATAATTCCATAAATTTTCGGAATGAAGTACATGATTAGTATTGTTGCTATTAACAACATACTCCTTTTTTCAGAAATGTTCCATTCTTTCAAAAATAATTTTACAAACAGGAGGAATATCAGAACATTGATCCATAGTATCCAAAAAGATATGCCATACGCACCGGTGATAGATGCCATTTGAACAACAGATAAATCGTATGTTTGCGTGTTCCCGATGGTAAGCCAAGGAAATCCTAAATCTCCTATTCCGTGAAGATATTCGAATCCGACCCAAATAAATGGGAAAGTATATATCGAGATTTTAAAACCAAATTGTTTACGTATGAATAACCATACAAAAACAGGAACAATAAAAAATAGCGGGTGACCGATAATCAGCAACAATCCCGCTACCATCATGTACCAATCTTTCAAGTGAACAAAGCCGCCAGCCCAATATGTAGTAATCAGATTGAAAATGAAAATTGTGAAATAAGTGTAGCGAAATGTGGAACCGTAATTTTCAAGTGTGCTGAGAAGCAGGAAGAAAGGAACGAATGCTATCAACACGGCTACACCTGTCGGTACCGGAGGGAATGATAATCCCAATAACAATCCGGATAATAATCCCAAAAATAATTTCATTTTTCTGTTTTCGCTCACGACCTAAGATCCAAAAATGGATAGCGGTGAGAAACATGGTTCCAAGTTTTAATTAAAATTAGTGCGCAGAATGCACCGAGTAAACCTCCGAATAGTATATCTGAAGGATAATGTACGCCAACAAAAACTCGCGACATTGCCATCAATATTCCATAAGAAAATGCAACCCATTTCCATTTAGGATAATAATATGAAATAAGTGTGGCAAACGCGATATTGTTTGTGGCATGACCAGATGGAAAAGAATAACCGCCACCACATCCAACCAATAAATGAACAGTTTCAACAACAGGAACACCATTTATTTTTTGACACGGGCGTATTTTTTCAAAATAATTTTTTAAAATATTTGCACTTAATTGATCTGTTATAATAATTAATATGATTAATAAAAGAGCAACTGTTCTTCCGCGCTTACCCCCCAACCAAAAAAGCAATAACCAAAGAGTGATTGCTATCCCTCTTCCTATCCAACTAAGGTTCCAATCTGTAATCGGTGGCATGATGAAATCGAAAAATGGATTTGATAAGGTTTGATTAAAGAAACAAAATAACCACTTATCAATGGAATATAAATAATCGATCATTTTGAATTATTTCTTTTTTTTTAGGAAGAAATATCGTCCTGCGCTTAATGCCCCGATCAGAACAATAACTATCGTTACAGCTATACTATATGTCTTCAATAAATCACCAACCTGTTCCCAGTGTTGACCGAGTGAGTAGCCTGCATAAACAAGTATTGCATACCAGAACACCGAACTAATTAACGAAAGAACGGTTGTTCGTTTAAACTCGAGCTCTGACACACCCGCGAAAAAAGAAACAACAGCCCTTGTGCCTGAGAGAAACCGGTTACCGATAATTAACCAGAATCCCCACTTTTGGAACCATCGTTCAAATCTATGCAAATCATCCAGTTTTATGAATTTTATTTTCCCCGTTTCTAAAATCGAGTGACCGAACCATTTACCAATCGCGTACATAACCATAAAACCTAATGTGCCGCCAAATGCACCTGCGAGAAATGCGAAAACAAAGTTTCCCTGTTCCATCCCTGCCAATGCACCGCCGAACACAACAAGTATATCGCTTGGTGCGGGAGGAAATATATTTTCGATGAAGGCAACGACAAATATTGTTAAATAGATCCAAGCCGGATCAAGCTTCGCTATTGTTTGTATTAATTCTTCCAAAGTAATTTCTATCTTTTATAATTATTAAATTCCGCGAATGGAAACCACAGAATATGCCGCAGCCCCTTCACCCAATCCAATGAATCCCAATTCTTCATTCGTGGTAGCTTTTACAGAGACCTGGTTCACATAGATTCCTAAACAATCGGCAATATTCTCCCGCATCTTTTTGATATACGGAGCAACTTTCGGTTGCTGAAGTAGAATTGTCGAATCGATATTGACGATCTCGT
Organism: Ignavibacteriales bacterium; assembly: GCA_016214905.1. Taxonomy (NCBI): domain Bacteria; kingdom Pseudomonadati; phylum Ignavibacteriota; class Ignavibacteria; order Ignavibacteriales; species Ignavibacteriales bacterium. Next base: position 572,501 of record JACRMQ010000006.1, read on the forward strand.
AATTATTAGATCTTATTAATCCTCCCACATGACGCAAAAGGACAATGCTTGAAACATCCTTAAATCGATTATCGGTGTCCGGAAAATGTTTTCCAATATCTCCCAGTGCAGCAGCACCCAGCAGAGCATCGGCAATTGCATGACAGAGAACATCCGCATCGGAATGCCCGAGTAAACCTTTAATAAACGGTATTTCAACTCCCCCCAAAATCAATTTACGGTTGATTATCATCTTGTGCACATCATAACCAAAACCAACTCGAATATCCATTATTTCACTTTTTCTCGAATGATGTATGATTTAAATCTGAATTTATTATTTGAATTTGCACATCAGTCACTTTTGATGCTCTGGGGCCGATCTTCACCATCTGAATTAGCTCTTCAACTAATGACCTATTTCCCGAAACTTCAATTTCAACATTACCGTTAGAAAGGTTCCGTACGTATCCTTTTAATCCTAATCCAATCGCACGTTGGTAGACAAAGTAACGAAATCCGACACCTTGCACCATCCCTCTAACGATCATATGCACTTGATGTTCATTCATTTATTTTCCGACTAAAAAAAATACGAGGAAATTGCATTAAAGTCAAACATGAATCCTTTTAATATGAACATACCGATTTGATTATTGCAGAAATGTGAAGTATATTTTGATAGAATTTTCTATAACCCGAATATATTTTTAAATCATAAATGGCAAAAACTGTCAATCTAAATCATTCTAAAGATAACGCTCCGTTGCATGATGACGTGCGATATCTTCTCAACGCTCTACCCGATATCATTTACGTGATTTCACGGGATGGTAAAATTCTGGAAGGTAACGATGCAGGAATCAATTTATTGAAGAATAACGATACTCCGATTCTTTCGATGCATTTTCGTGATTATTTGCCTCCTGCATCTCAAGAACAATTCGCTCAAATACTGAGCCGTTGTTCACAAACGTCTGAGCGACAAAGATTAGAAACTACGTTAGCAATAAAGAATAATAATATTCTGGATGTGGAGTTATTTTTCAGCACGCTGAATGTACTTAACCATAAGTATTCCGATTGTTATCTGGTTGTTGCACGTGACATTTCAGCACAAAAAAAACAAGAACTCGATCTGCTACGATTCACGAATTTAGCTCACTTCACCGTAAATCCGATTGAGATAACGGATCAGCACGGCAATATCATATATGTCAACCCTGCTTTCGAACAAGCCAGCGGTTATTCAAAAGATGAATTGGTCGGAAAAAATCCTAACATTTTCAGCAGCCGCAAGCATCCGAAAAGCTTTTGGCACAAGATGTGGCAAACTATATCGTCCGGAAAAGTATGGGTAGGAGAAGTTGAGAACCTAAAACGGAACGGAGATCCATTCTACACACAGATTCTCGTCTCGCCAATCATCCACCCTGACGGAGAGTTGGTGGGATATTTTGGAATTCATCGCGATATATCTGACCAAAAATATCTTGAGCAACAATTAATTCATGCGCAAAAAATGGAGAGTATCGGAATGCTTGCCGCCGGATTGGCGCACGAGGTTGGTAATCCGTTAGCGTCAATATCTTCTCTTGTTCAAATCATCCAGCGAACCAGCGAAGATGAATTCACACAAGAGAAACTTGAACTTATTAAAAGTCAGGTAAATAGAATTTCAAGAATAATCCGTGACCTTGTAGATTATTCTCGTCGGTCAACATACGAAGTACAATTGACAGATGTAAATAAGACCATACGCGATGCTATTGAAATTGTAAAGGTAAGTAAAAAAGCAAAAGAGATAACAATAAATTCAAAACTTGAAGATAATCTGCCTCCTCTGATGCTTGTCCCTGATCAGATTGAACAAGTATTTATCAATCTGCTGCTGAATGCCGTGGACGCTTTACAGGGAGTAATACCTACTATGGAAAATAAAAAACAGATTTATGTTCATTCTACTTTAAGCGAAGACTCTCTCGTCGTCACTGTTGAAGATAGCGGAAAGGGTATTAAGCAAGACGATTTGTCTAAAATCTTCGAGCCATTTTTTACAACCAAGAAAGTTGGCGAAGGAACAGGATTGGGTTTGTGGGTTAGTTACGGAATAATAAAAAGCTTTAGAGGTGAAATCCGGGTGAAGAGTCATGAAAATGTAGGTACAACCTTTACTATCTACCTGCCGATATAGATCCGCGATCTCGCTTTCTCCGATTGATTATTAAACTTATGCACGATATTGCGAATAAGAAAAGGAAAATATACCAGCAACCTCTTCCAAGCATGTCACCATGAGCCGTGAAATAAGTTATTTCATTTCTTAACTCAACCGAGTTTACCAGAATTGTTGCCTCACCGATATCCGTGAAGGAGATCATTCTTCCAAACGGATCGATGAAAGAAGATATTCCACCATTGTTACATCTCACCAACCATCGTCTGTTTTCAATTGCTCTGAATATATCGAATTGCAAATGCTGGTACGGACCGGATGTTCTTCCCCACCAATTATCATTCGTAAGCACAACAAGAAATTGAGATCCCTTCTGCACGAATCTGGATACGAATTCCGGAAATACTGATTCAAAGCATATCATGACTGAAAATTTTACGTCTGCCATATTCTTCGGACAGAAAACAAAGACAGTCGTATCCACTCCTTTTCCGTATCCGGACGTTCCAAAATTCCAACGGATAAAATCGAGATTTAGAAAACTCAGTTCTTCTGCCCAAGGGATTCTTTCAGCAAAAGGTACGAGTAACATTTTATCATATTTTTGAATAACTTCATTGTGAGGTTCCAGTAATACCGCAGAATTGAATACGTCGTACCTTTGACCTCCCTCAGTATATTTGCTGCTACGAGGCGCCATTGAGATGTCTTTGTACAAAGTCCAATCTGTAACACCGGTAAATAAATTTATGTTAATCGAATCTACCTGATTTTTAATACGATTGTAAATATCATAATTCGCGGGAAATAATAAATATTTAGGTACGGCAGTTTCGGGCCAAAGAATCAAATCAACATTTTCGCTTGCGGCTTGGTTCGATAGGTGCTGCAATATATTTATTTGTTTGTCTAAATCACCGAACCATTTCTCATATGAGTTGATGTTCGGCTGTATGACACCGATCTTGATCTTTTCATATTTCCCATCATATACTTCGCTATTGTTTTTTAATATCGTGTAACCGTAGAATTTCGGAATAAAATATATTATGAGAATCATTAAAATAAATAATAAAGATTTAAGTGAGAACCAAAGCCATTCTTTATTTAATATTTTTGATAAAAAATAAAATGATATGATGTTAATCGATATTATCCAGAATGAAACACCGTATACACCGGTAAATGACGCGAATTGAACAGCCGCTAAATCGTAACTTTGCGTGTGCCCTAATGATAACCAAGGAAATCCGATTTCAAGTCTAGTTAAAATGTACTCCCACCCAACCCAAATGAATGGAAATGTTATGAGAGAGATATTTCTGCCGAATTGTTTTTTAATAAAATAATGTAAACTGATCAAAATAGAGAACCATAATGGGCAAACGATTAGCAACGCCACACCCGTTATCAGAAGATAAATATCTTTATGGATGTGAAAAGCTCCGACCCAATAAAGAGTGATGATTGAGAAAATAAAAAATGCGATGAAGCTGAAAAAGAATGTTTCGCGAAAAGTTTTTGAATTATCTATTCCAATTAAAAACGGAATAAAAACCACGAACGCCAACCAACCGAATTGGAATGGCGGATAAGCTATTCCCAGACAGATTCCAAATATCAATGTAAGCGCTATTTTGATTTTGATACTCATATACGTTACTTCAATTTATTATCTTCGGAATTAATTGATGTATAAAAGATAAGCATTCAAATTATTTTACAATAATTCTTTTTTCAGAAACGGAAGATTGTCTGAGAATTCTGAAACTAGCAGCCCGACTAGAATAATCGCACCACCCATAATTCCAACAACACCGATAATTTCACTTCGAAAATAATACGCAAAGACTGCAGCAATCACTGGTTCCATAGCAAATATTAAAGCTGCTCTTGTTGGGGTTGTATCACCTTGAAACTGATTTTGAACCCACATTGAGATAATAGTCGCGAATATAGTTAAATAAAGCAGCCCTGAAATAAATTGCCATGAAAAAACTATATGTGAGTTTTCGAAAAGAATCGCCGATATTAAACCTAGAATTCCACAAACTAAAAACTGAATGTATGTCAGCTGTAATTTATCCGGCTCACTCGATGCAAAATCAAGGTAAACGATATAAAATGCGAATAGTCCTGCACATCCCAGTGTCAACGCATCGCCGAAATTAAATGAAGATCCTTCCGGTGATGTGAGAAGAAAAAGTCCGAATGCCGCAAAAATAACGCCGATAATGTTTCCGGTCCGCAATGGTTTCTTTTCCATCTTGAGAAAATGTTGGACAGTGAAATAAACTATCGGTGTTAAAACTACCAGCATACCTGTAAAGAAGGCAGATTTTGAAGCCGTTGTGTATTGAAGACCTACGGTTTGCAAAGCAAATCCAAAAAATAATAATATTCCTAAAACAGAACCTTTCAACATTGTTGAAAGTGGAATGACCGAGACTCGTTTGTAAAATAAGATCATAACTATTGCGGCTGAGAGGAAAAAACGCAATGCAGTGTAAGCCAGCGGTGTTGTGTAATCAAGCAGAGATTTGCTTATAACGAAAGTGCTTCCCCAAATAAAGGTAACCGCCGCCATGTACAACTCGGCTCTATGCTGTTTTGTCATGAGTCTGATAAGTTATCATTCAAGGTGATGGTGATAAATAATTATCACAATTATTCTTTTGGAAATTCATAATCCTCAAACAACTTTCCCCATGCAGTAGTATTTTTCCAGTTGTTAAATATTTTTTTGTCGATAAATGGCCATCGGTAATAATCGTGAAATATTTCAGAGCCGAGAACAAAGATGTGAACTAACGGTGTATGAAAAAATAATTTTTGTAATGATTTAAGAGGACCAAACCAAAGAAGATCCCCGACGATGCTTGCACCATTGTCACCCACTTCAAATCCCCATGATTCTTTTGATATATCCTCGCCAACTATTTCAATTTCACGAACATCACCGATTCCAAGTTTTTGTTGATGAGCCAACGCTATATATTCAATACTCATAGGATCAAATCCCATCATCTTAGCAGAAACAGCATCTATTGCAACCTGATCAGAACTTGCAAGCATACAGTTTTTAATAACCGGTTTCATTGTTCTTGGACCAGGACCATTTCCCGCAGTGGTTCCATCCATGACCGCGAAAATGCCTGGATGAATTTCTTTTTGTATGGCAAGAAGGTCAACAAGTGTTTTGTGGATCCATGAGTGAGTATAATGGCGTTTTGTATTTAATAATCCGCCGAATGCGTTTTTCATCGCACCAGTGGTTGTTGTATAGATATGACATTTCACAGTTGGAAGATGAATAATATTTTTTCCGAAAAAATAATCGGGTATGTAAATTCCTTCTGGATATATTTTATTCAATACGTGCATCGCTTTTTTAGGCGTGTACCGAATCCAATTCATATCCTCTTTTTTAAAATTATAAAGGACGGGAATATTGTATTTTTTGAAAATCGGGACATAATGATTCAGGTCTTCACCTTTGAACGCGTTTGTTACAACTGTTTTATTCTGAATACAAACGAGGTCATTGAGTCCATTCGCATGCAGCCCTTTTACACATCCTTCTAGTTGCCATGGGGTTGTATTTGCCCCAGGGAACGGAAAATGCCATGATATATTATCTTTGAGTATTGTCGTTGAGTTCTTATCAAGCGAACTCTTAACATCCGCCAACTCCATTAAATGAATAATATCATCTAAAACGGTTCTAGGTTCTGTTTTAATTACGGCAACTTTTGATTTTGTCATAAATTTATTTCCGGTAGATGATAATGATTGCAATTACAATCCAGAGTATTACATTAACAATAAGCGGTGGGTCTGTGACCATTATTTTCGTAGGATTTCCCCCGCCTTCTTTTTTATGAACGAGGTAAAGGTAACGGAATATTCCGTACAACACAAACGGTACCGTGTAAATTAAATTTTTAGTTCCAAATTTATGGATAGTTTCATCGGAGATGGTGTAAAGAGCATACGACATTACTGTTGTTGCCGTAACAATTCCTATCATCTGATCGAGGAAGTATGGACTGTAATGTTGAAGTACGGGTCTGTGAGTATTTGCGTGTTGTTCCAAGATTAATAATTCATGCCGCCGTTTGCTGAACCCGAGAAAAAGAGATAATAAAATCGTACAAATTATCAGCCACTCAGATGTCGGCACACCAATTATGATCGCACCTCCAACAACACGTAGTACAAATCCGGCTGATATCGTCATCACATCGAGTATCACGAATGTTTTTAACTGATACGAATACCAGACATTAAGGATCAAATATATTAACAACACCAGTGCAAAATATGGTTGCAACAAATATGATACACTAATACCGAGAACAATCAGCAATACAGCGACAACTAACGCGATATTTGGTGACAGTTTTCCCGATGCTAAGGGTCTCACTGATTTTATAGGATGCAATTTATCCTTTTCAATGTCTACTATATCATTCAAGAGGTAGACACCGCTTGAGATAAAAGAAAATAGGATAAAACCGCTGACCGTAAGATAAATATCGGTAAGATAAAATAGATTACCGGAGAAGATGAGCGCGGAAAATATAAATAAATTTTTTATCCATTGCTGGATCCGCATTGACGCGATTATGTATCTTATTGTTTTCATCACGGTCTAAAATACTGCTGGTTCTTCATAAACGCCAAAAACTTCGGCAAGTGCGTTGCACATTTCTCCGAGCGTTACATACGATTTTGTACATTCAATCAAACGAGGTATCAGGTTTGTTCCATCCGTTGCGGCTTGTTGCAGTAATTTCAATTCATCGGCTACTTTCTGATTATCCCGTGATGCACGAACTTGCGCAATCCTTTCACGCTGTTTAATTTCGACTTCCGGGGGAATGTTCAAAATCGGGATATCAATTTTTTCATTCTCTTCGATGTAATCATTCACTCCCACGATTATTTTTTCTTTTATGTCCAGATCTTGTTGATATCTATAAGCAGACTCGGCGATTTCTTTCTGGAAGAATCCAGCTTCAATCGCCTGAATTACTCCACCCATTGAATCAATTTTCTCAAAATATACTTCAGCCTCTTTTTCCATTCTGGTTGTCAAAGCTTCAACAAAATAACTTCCGGCAAGCGGATCAATGGTGTTGGTTACTCCAATTTCATGCGCGATTATCTGTTGTGTTCTGAGCGCGATCTTTACGGCTTTTTCAGAGGGAAGAGCGAGTGTTTCATCCATCGAGTTTGTATGAAGGGATTGAGTTCCACCCAAGACGCCTGCCAGAGCTTGATATGATGTGCGTATAATATTATTTTCGGGTTGTTGTGCCGTTAGTGTGCATCCAGCAGTTTGTGTATGAAACCTTAATAACCATGAGCGTGGATTTTTAGCATTGTATTTATTTCTCATTCTTTTAGCCCATATTCTTCGAGCCGCTCGATACTTGGCTATCTCTTCAAAAAAGTCGAGGTGAGAATTGAAAAAGAATGAAAGGCGCGGCGCAAATTCGTCAACATCTAATCCTTTCGCGATTCCGGCTTCAACATAAGCGAAACCATCTGCCAATGTGAATGCTAATTCTTGAATCGCCGTTGCGCCTGCTTCTCGGATATGATATCCGCTGATTGATATTGGATTCCATTGAGGCATTTCATTGGTGCAATACTCGAACATATCGGTTATGATACGCATTGATGGATGAGGTGGGAATATCCATTCTTTTTGTGCGATGTACTCTTTTAAAATATCTGCCTGAATTGTTCCCCGTAACTGCTCCGTCTTAGCGCCTTGCTTTTGAGCTACGGCGATATAAAATGCAAGAAGCATAGCTGCAGGTGCATTAATCGTCATTGATGTTGAGACATCGGCGAGATTAATTCCTTTGAATAATATTTCCATATCAGCGAGTGAACTAATCGAAACACCGCAGATTCCAACTTCACCTTGCGCTTGCAGATCATCAGCGTCCCGGCCCATCAAAGTTGGTAAATCGAATGCAACGGAAAGTCCGGTTTGACCGTGCTTCAAAAGATAATGATACCTTTCGTTCGTATCTTCAGGTGTTCCAAAACCCGCAAATTGTCGCATTGTCCACATTCTTCCGCGGTACATATTTGTATGAATACCACGCGTGTATGGATATTCGCCTGGGAAACCGATGTCTGCTAAATAATTTATGTTCTCAATATCTTCAGGTGAGTAAAGCATTTCGATCGGTTCACCCGAAACAGTTGTAAATTTAACAGGCAACGAAGGAGTTCTCTTAGCTTTCTCCTCCCACTTAATTCGCTCTGTCCTTATCTTATTCGTTTCTTTTTCCATCAATAATACCTATAATCACTTTCGTCTCAGCATGATTCCAAATTTAAAGAATTATTTGAGAATTAAGATAAGAATTCTCAGCTATTCTTCAAAAATTCTTGAACCTGTTAAACCTAACAGACTTTTATCATTATTTATGTTCTTGAAATGTTCTTATTTTATGATCATCATTTTTTTTGATGCAATATATCCTCCAGCTGATTGCAACCTATAAAAATAAAGTCCCGTGGTTAAATTGCACGAGTCAAAATCAACTTTATGAATCCCGGCACTTTTCTCACCGTTAATAATCGTTAGAACAAGCTGGCCGAGCATATTGAATATTTGCAATTTTATCCTATCGCGTTTTGGAAGCGAGAACCGAATGGTTGTCCGGGAATTGAACGGATTGGGATAATTTTGAGAAAGGTCATATTTTATCGGTTCATCGACTACCGGATCTGGAACCGCATCTATTATTTGCGAATATTTTATTGTAGATACAATACTCCAATCGTTTGTTGATGATGTTCCCGTAACATATACTGCATTAGATGAATCGATCGCAATACTTTTTGGTTCATTGTTGCATCCACTTACAGAACCGTAACGAGCGATCCATTCAATGTTTCCAAATGAATTAATTTTAATTGTTGTAAAATCGAAATTGAAATCATCGCCCATACTTTTCCCTGTAACATATATTCCTCCGTTCGCATCCAGCGCAAGAGCAGCCGGTATATCATCCAATCCGCTTTGACCATCATACAGATACTCCCAAATCAATCTTCCAGATGGATCATATTTCAATATCAAATAATCGTAATGATTCGAGCCCTGCAATCTTGTCTGACCGACGATGATTAAATTATTTTGATAATCTAATCCCATCGCTTTTGGCATCTGTTCTGTACGGTTTTCACCATGATATGAATTTGTAAATAAGAGATTACTCGATGAATCATACTTTGCAACGACAATATCATAGCTCGTATCGGATCCGGTAGAGAATCCGCAGACGTAAATATTGCTTTCCTCGTCAACTGCAATCGCAACGGGTCGATCTTCTCCATTAATTTCTCCATTCCATCGAATCGCCCACTTTTGCTCTCCTTCTGAGGAATATTTCACTGTAGCATAATCGGACCGTGTGCTTGAACCTGTACTCAACCCAGTGACATAAATATCTCCGATTTTATCAACTGCAACATCATACGCTAAATCATCTTTATTCGATTCCCCGTCGTAAATATTTTTCCATAACAAATTGCCTGTACTATCGAATTTAAGAGTGACATAATCATACGAGGTTGTTCCTGAACTATATCCGGCAACAATGACATTTGAGTTTGCATCAACAGTGATCGATGATCCAAACTCATAGCTATTTTCAAATCCTCCAATCACCTGTTGTTGCCATGAAAGAATCCCATCTGAATTGTGCTGGAGAACTGTGATATCACTTGGTGAATAACGATTGTAATTTGTACCCGCCAAATTGAGTCTTCCACTTTGATCGAATGACATATCGGAAATATTTATATCCCCTCCCGATAAATTTTGTTGAATGACATTCCAGTTTTGATCTCCGGTTTGTTTGTATGAACAAAGGAAATATCCATCAGTGCCACCGGATGTTAAGCTCCTGCCGACGATGGCGACATCATTTTGCGGAGTTATTTTTAACATTTTTACATTATCATAACTAACACCCGGTCCGTTTTCTCTTCGCGGCCATAATTGATCTGAAGCTCCACTAAAAGTACTTTTAATTATTATAATATCTTGATATTTATCCAACCCAAAACTAACACCACTAGTGTAAATATATTTTCCGTTTGATTCTAATAAGAGCGATGTGGCCTTATCATTCATATTGTAAAGACTGTTATACCTGCTTAACCAATCATAATACCCGACGGGAGAATATCTGATTGTAACGATATCGTCCATAGAAGTTAATTGACTGCTCGTTGCAGCGATGTAAATATTACCTTCAACGTCAATTTGAATGTCCGATGCAAAATCGTTTCCATTATCATCACCGTTATAAATGCGAGACCACAATTGAACGCCGCTAGAATCGTATTTGATGGTTGCAATATCATAACCAGTTTGTGGAGAAAATGTTAAACCTGTTACAACAACATTTCCTTCTGAATCGATATCCAATGAAGATGGATCATCGATACTATTTGCCGGTCCATTATACCGCGCAATCCATTTAACCGCTCCCGAGTAACTGATCTTTAACGTTGTGTAATCACCATATGTTCTGACTCCGTTACTTCTTCCTGTAACGAATATATATTCCTTATTGTCGGTTGTTATTGCATTTAGAAAATCAGCTCCATTTGCCGGACCGTTATAAAATGATTTCCATGATTCGATACCGTCAGTTAAATATTTTATAACAACGAAATCATAAGATGAGCCGGAGCGTACGGTTGTTCCGGCAGTATAGACATTCCCAATCGAATCAACAACTAAACCGGTAGCGCTGTCACGACTATTATAACTGCCGTTATATCTGGCACTCCATTGTTCTAATCCATCTGAATTATATTTGATTGTTACAATATCGGATAGACTTTCGTTGCCATAGCTGGTGCCGGTGACGTAAACATTTTGACTATTATCAGTCGCAATTTCGGCTGAACGATCGTCAAGATTCCCCGTACCGTTGTAACTCGCACTCCATAATAATGTACCATCAATATTGTATTTTAAAGTTATATAATCGTATGATCCTGAATAATATGAATATCCAGTGACATGAATGTTGCCGTCTTTGTCCAGGGTTAATCCTGTTGCTTTACTCTTTTCATTACCAAAACTCCTATTCCAGATCAATTTTCCTGTTGAATCAAATTTTACAAGAATGATTTTTGATGAATCGTTTCCTGCGACTACCACGTCACCATTTGAATCTTTTGCAAGATTGGAGATAATGTTACTGCCATTACCGGTATTGAAACGTGTGGGCCATTGATTGGATTCAATTGAAATATATTTTGCAGTCAGAAAATCATAAGAGGAAGATGAGCTGTTACTAGATCCGGTGACGTAAACATTTCCTTTCTCATCGATTGCCATGGCTGTTGGACAATCATCAGCGCTTGAAATAGCACCGTAAAATGTTTTCCATGTGAGAGATCCCGAATAATTGTAACATAGTGTGGCATAATCAGCTGGTCCGCCGTTATTCGAATTAGAACTTCCTGTCACAAAAATATTTCGATGAGAACGATCTATTACCAGCGATACCGGCTGATCATCATATCCCGCGCTTCCTTTATAAGATTCGCTCCATTTAAGATTTCCATTTTTATCATAAGATATCGTTGTGTAATCGAATTTACTGATGCCTCCATAACTAGTGCCAGTTACATAGATATTATCATCTTGGTCGATTTTCATCTCATAAGCATAATCATTTCCATTTCCCTCACCATCGTAACTTACCAACCATTGTCTGACGCCATTCTTATCGTCTTTCATCGTGCAATAATCATAATTTGAAGATAATCCCGCATGATATCCGGTTGCGTAAGCATTACCTTCCGAATCGAATGAAACCGATGTTACTGCATCACGATTACTCGATGATTGATATAACTTATCTTCCCATCTAAAACCGCCGGTAGAATCATACAATATCATGATCATATCGGTACCGTTTTCCGAATTTTGCGATGATCCACCGACTAAGACATTCCCGACTGAATCAACAGTTATAGCAAATACTAAATCTATTCCATGCTGCATACCATCATAATTTTTGCTCCATATTAATTCACCGTTTGAATTATATTTTAATGTAAGCATGTTTATTCCTGAGAGCGTTGACTCTGAATAACCGCCTATCAAGATATTTCCGGAGTTATCAATTTCAACAGCTGTTGGTATAGCAATGCTGTCGTTATTAGACAAATATTTCTTAATCCACTCAATATCCCCTGCACTGTTATATTTAACTGTCACAATGTTATATTTTTTCTGATTTAAAGCGCTGAATCCGACAACATAAGTATTACCACTTTTATCAGATACAATCCCTATCGATTCATCATATCCATTCGCATCGCCATTGTACCTTTTACTCCATTGCATTTCACCCCGTTCATTATATTTAACAGTGAGATAATCGGCACCGGTGTAAGATGTAAAACTAATGCCTGTTACTATTACGTTACCTTCATCATCTACGACAATGGCATTAGATAGATCAACTGACGATAAGTTATTCGATTCATATCTTTGTACCCATTCTTCGCGGACATTTCCTGATATAATTGAATTATATTTTTGGGAGGTATGAATGGTTGAATTAGCTACTACGCGCGAAGGCTCTGATTTTTTTTCTGTTGAGGACTGAGTGTTAATTTTTACCTTGGATGTTAAATCGATGCTGGACTTCCCATCAATGTAATTGTTTAGTAGTCTGGTTCGGAATGATTTACACCTATCTGCCCCCTCGAAAATATTATTTTGTCCACGCGTCCAGTCTGAGTAACCGGTGATAAGACTAGCAAGTAGTATGATAGATATTAGCGACCGCATTCTCTTTCGTCGTTTTCATTTTGGGATAATTGTATCTTAAAAAAGATACGGATTAGGAACTGGATTGTCAACAGCAGAACTATCTTATATCTAAGAAGTCCTGCCGAACCTCCGGTCTAGCTCTTCAATGGTCAGTTTCATGCTTACAGGTCTGCCGTGCGGACATACAGTTGGAATTGATGTGGTTGCTAACTGCTCGATTAATGATGTCATTTCAGAATAAGTGAGCAAATCACCCGCTTTCACTGCAGCTTTGCACGCAAGCGATTTCGCCAACCGCTCAGATGGTTTCATGTTAATTTCCTGGCGGTCATCTTTATACAAGCTTAAAACATCTTGGAGAATAACAGCTTCGTTGCCTGCCTTGATTTCCGGTGGAACACCGTCGATGATGATCGTTGTTTTACCGAAAAACTTAATCGAAAATCCCAAAGATTCAAATTCTACTTGAAGTTCTTTGACAAACGATAAATCACCGGGGTTCAATTGTAACGTTTGAGGAAAGAGCAATTGCTGAGATGTTTTCTGATTACCAATTAATCGAGCTCTGAACTTTTCATACAATATCCTTTCGTGAGCTGCATGCTGATCGATAATCATCAGACCATCGGACGATGTGTACAAGATATATTTTTTATTAAGCTGGCGAATATCACTACGGCCGACCTCGGTCGATTGCCCAACCGTTTCATTGCTCAAACCTTTTAATGAAGCGCCTAAATCATCAGAAGTTTTTGTTAATTCCCGCTTCGATGGTTGTATGTTCAGCGATTGTTGTCTAAGATCATCGATTTCACGAATCTGAATTGGAGGAGATGACAATCTTGTAAAATTATCAGATCCCTGCGAAATCTCAGATTGCAGATGAATTTGCGGGATCATCTCATATTTCCCCAATGTGGCGCGAACAGCGGTCATTATCATCTTGTAGATTGCCGGCTCATCGTCAAATTTCACTTCCATTTTGGTTGGGTGAACATTGACATCAATTTTTCTCGGGTCAATCGAAATAAATATTATGAAAAATGGAAACGTTCCTTTTTCAACTAAATGCTCATACGCCTGATAAACCGCATGATTTAGATTTTTACTGACGATATATCTGTTGTTAAGGAAAAGAAATTGTTCAGCTTTGCCGCGTTTCGCAAATTGCGGTTGCCCTACATAACCGGATATCGCAACCGATTCTTTTTCGCTGTTTACAGGCATAAGTGTTTTAAAATGTGCTTCTCCAAAAAGATCTTTGAGCCGATCATGTAATTCGCATCTCCGCAAGTTCAGTATTATTTCATTATCGCTATGAAAAAGAAATGCGATATTGGGATGTGATAGTGCACATCGTTGAACGACATCGTAGATGTGACGGTATTCCGTTGATTTATTTTTTAAGAAATTCCGGCGGGCAGGCGTGTTAAAAAATATATTTTTCATTGTGATAGAAGTGCCCGGAGAACAGGCATCTTCACCAATCTGACTCTCTTTTCCTCCGTAAATCCGAACCTTAATGCCTACAGTATCTGTTAATCGGCGCGCACGTAATTCCACCTGCGAAACTGCGGCAATCGAGGAGAGTGCTTCTCCCCTGAAACCTAACGTTTTAATCGCCTCCAAGTCTTCATACGTTTCAATTTTGCTCGTTGCATGGCGATGAAATGCAACCGATGCATCGTCTGCACTCATTCCATCACCATCATCAACGACTTGAATTAATTCTTTCCCGCCATCTTTGATGATTATTTTGATTGTTTTTGAGTGAGCATCGATTGAATTTTCGATCAATTCCTTAACGGCTGAAGCGGGTCTTTGGATTACTTCACCGGCAGCAATTTTGTTTGCAAGATGTTCGGGTAATATTTTGATAGTCTTGCTCATGATGAATATTCTAATCTTTTATCAACTCCAATACCGAAGTTCTCCTTTAATTGGATTATTCCATTATCTGAAACTGCTCCGCTGAACGGATCGTTCGAGATTAAGATGTTTCCATCCAAGTCAGCATAATCTGCAAGTGGCAACAACTGAGATGCCGCTGAGATTGCGATTGATGTTTCAATCATACAACCTAACATGATTTTCAATTTATGTTTTCTTGCCGAATCGATCATTTTTCTCGCTTCGAGTAGACCTGTTGATTTCATCAGTTTAATATTTATTCCATCAAATGCTCCAACTATTTTTGGAATATCATTTCCCCTCACAACAGATTCGTCCGCAATCATCGGAATATGCACTCTCTGCCACAACCATTTCATCTCATCGATTTTTGAAGCCGGCAACGGTTGCTCAATCAATTCTACGTTCATACTTTCGAGCCACAAAATATTTTCTAATGCTTCCTCTTTATTTTTCCAACCTTCATTCGCATCCACACGAATAGTTTTATTTGTGATGGAACGAATTCTTGTCATAATCTCCCGATCATTCTGCCTGCCTAACTTCACCTTAAGTATTGGAAACGTTTCGGCTTCATGAATCTTTGCCTCAATGACGTCTGGTGAATCCAGGCCGATTGTAAACGATGATACAGGTATTCTTTGAGTATCAAGATTCCATTTTCTCCAAAGGGAAATATTCTCACTCTTCCCTATCCAATCATGTAGTGCGATATCGACCGCGGCTTTGGCCGCAGTATTACCTTCTGTGATACTGTCAACATAGCTTAATATTTTATCAAGCTCGAACGGACCAATAAAATTCTTTAAATTTATATCAGCCAAAAATTTACAAACAGTTTCCTGAGTTTCACCATAGCGAGTTGAAGGCGCGGCTTCTCCGTAACCTATTATGTTCTCGTGCTCGAATTCAACAATGACTGAAGGAGATGTTGTTCGCGTATTTCGGGCAATTGTGAATGGGTGCTTTAATTTTAAATCGTATTTATAAAATCTGAACGTCACTATTATTTTTCGAATAATGCTTCAACAAATGCCTTGCGGTCGAACGGTTGCAGATCATCGATTTTTTCTCCGACTCCGATATACTTAACAGGTATCTGTAACTCTTCATTAATAGCGAGAATTACTCCGCCCTTTGCTGTGCCATCAAGTTTCGTGAGTACTAAACCACTGATGCCAACTGCGGCGGTAAATTGTTTTGCTTGCTGTATGGCGTTCTGTCCCGTTGATGCATCGACCACGAGATATACTTCATGAGGTGCTTCGGGATCAAGTTTTTGCAGAACACGTTTAATTTTTTTCAATTCTTCCATCAAATTTATTTTTGTATGAAGACGCCCTGCCGTATCAATGATAAGAAGATCAGCCTTGTGTGAAATTGCGGAATTCAACCCATCGTAGGCAACGGCTGCCGGATCTGCCCCGTGTGTTTGCTGAATTATTTCCACTCCCGCACGCATTGCCCATATTTCAAGCTGTTCGTTTGCCGCTGCCCTGAATGTATCGGCGGCTGCAATGAGGACTTTCTTCCCGGCGTTTCGATAATTAAATGCGAGCTTTCCAATTGTTGTTGTTTTTCCGACCCCATTGACACCAACAATCATGATTACATGAGGTTTATGAGACTGAGGCAATGTGAATGGATCGGTATCGCTGTCGGTGCCATTCGAGAATATTTTTTGTATTTCTTCACGAAGCAATCTATCGAGATCTTCAGGATTCTCGAAACCATCGATCTTGACGCGTTTCCTGATATCATCAATGATCTTCATTGTTGTTGCAACTCCAACATCACCACCTATCAATACTTCTTCGATTTTATCTATAACTTCATCATCAATTCTGGTTTTCCCTAATAGTATTTTTTGGATTTTCCCAAATATATTCTCACGCGTTTTTGTAAGACCTTCTTTTAACCTGCTTAATTTAAATTTATCGAAGAAACCCATATCGTTTTATTTCATTTATTATTTTTGTATCGATCTTACTTCCGACAAATATCTGGTAAGATAAGAGATGAATGATATAATTATCATAACGAGACTGATGACCTGAAGTGCAGATAGAACGCCATACATGTTATCGACAAATATTATGGTGGATAACAGATATAATGCGATGACTGTTACAGTCCATTTGCCTATCCAATTAGATTGGATTGTGATTTTTTTTATTTTCATGATTCGAACACTACCGAGCATAATGGCAATATCGCGGAGAATTACAATCGCGCAAAACCATATCGATAATCTTCCTGAAAGTACTAATGCAACTGACAGAATAGCAATCGCTACTTTATCGGCAACCGGATCAAGAATTTTCCCCAATTCGGTTACTTGATTAAATCTCCGCGCGAAGAAACCATCCAGATAATCTGTAATCGCGGCAATTAAAATTAATGAAACAATTTCCCAATTGAAGCTCTTTGCATCGGCAAATATTAAATATGCGGCAGGAAGAACGAATAAAATCCGACTGATGCTTAATAAGTTAGAGACCGTCCAAATTTTTCGGGTCATTTATTATAACTCGTGTTCGTCTTTGGATGAAAGATCGTCAATCTCGATCGGTATCTGACCGCTGAAGCATGCGGTGCAGTAATATTGTCCTCTATCGCGTGGAACCGATGCAAGTAATTTATCGAGTGTTAGATATCCAACACTATCGACACATAGTTCGGTTTTAATTTTTTCTACATCTCCGCCGCACCAATTTGCGATGAGCTCATTCGTACTCGGGAAATCCATACCGAAATGACACGGAAATTTTATCATTGGCGATGTGATTCTAAAATGAATTTCTCTCGCACCCGCATCTCTGATCAACTTGACGAGTTGTTTAGATGTTGTTCCTCTTACTATCGAGTCATCGATGATGACAACTTTCTTCCCGTTCAATACACCTTTTACGGTGTTGAATTTTGTTCTAACTTTCATTTCGCGCAAATCTTGTTGGGGTTGGATGAAAGTTCGTCCGACATAGTGACTTCGGATCAATCCAATTTCATATTTGCTTTTATTCCCTTGTTTGATGTTTTGACTGACATAACCAAGCGTCGCGGTATTGCTCGAATCCGGCACATTGATAACCACAACAGTATCATCGGGAGGATCAGGAGCTACAGGATGCTCTTCTGCGAGTGATTTTCCTAACTTTCGCCGGACTCTATCAACACTCTCACCAAACACTCTGCTGTCAGGTCTGGAAAAATATATATATTCAAAAATACAATGATTCGGTTTCTGCTGTTTGTTTTGAAGTCGGAAAGATTTTGCCTCACTGCTATTCACAGTCTCCTTATCAAATACTAAAATCTCACCCGGTTCAACATCACAAAGATATTTAGCTCCAATAATATCGAATGCACATGTCTCTGATGCGATTACATAGGCATTATCCAATTTACCAACCGCAAGCGGACGCCATCCGTAAGGATCGCGCGCCGCAATTAATTTATCATTAGTCAAAATCGCTATTGAAAATGCACCTTCAACCTGATTAAGCGCGTCGATGATTTGATGTATCTGGTCTTGCTCCCTGCTCTTGGCTATCAGATGTAATATTATTTCCGTATCGGATGTAGTTTGAAAAATTGTTCCTTCATCCTGAAGCCGCTTACGTAATGTTCCGAAGTTAGTTAAATTTCCGTTATGTGAAATCCCGATATTTCCATCTCTGTAATTCACAATCAAAGGTTGAATATTTAATTTATTGTCCGATGCACCTGCTGTTGAATACCTGTTATGACCAATCGCTGCCGATCCTACGAGGAGTTGAGTTAAAATCGTGTCGTCTCTAAAAACATCATTTACTAGACCGAAATCTTTATGGATTTTAAAATGATTCTTACCTGTTTGATTATCGGTATAAGTTGTTACAATACCGGATGCCTCTTGCCCCCTGTGTTGTTGAGCGTGCAAACCGTAATATGCCATTTTAGCTGCCTCGGGATGACCGAATATTCCAAAGACAGCACAATTTTCACGTGGTTTATCTTCTTGAAATTCCATTTTATTAATATTTTGATCTGATATTAGTTAAAGTACAAAATTTCATATTCCAACTCAAGATCCGATACATTTTATTAAAGTATCATGAAGACAGGTATCATCGTTCTTGTTTGGATAATCGGTTGTGTAATGAAGTCCGCGACTTTCTTTTCGCTGCAATGCAGATTTGATGATTAGATCTGCCACCGTTGAAAGATTTCGCAATTCGATCAAACCCTCTGTAACTTTCGTTCGTTTATAAAAATTCTCAATTTCATCCTTAATTAAAATTAAACGACGATTTGCGCGATCTAATCTTAAATTAGACCGAACGATCCCAACATAATCCCACATAATTTGTTGTATTTCTTTCCTATCATGTTCGATCAGGACCCACTCCTCGGCACCGAACGTTCCGCTTTCGTCCCATTCGGGTACTGCCGGAAAATCTTTAATTTGTTTTATCGTCTTTGAACTCATATCTCTATACGCTCTGTGAGCAAAAACTAATGCTTCAAGAAGAGAATTACTTGCCAACCTGTTTGCTCCGTGAACGCCCGTCATTGCAACTTCACCGCACGCGTACAAATTATCGATCGTGGTTTTTCCAAAAAGATCTGTAACAACACCACCGCATGAATAATGCGCAGCCGGGACAACCGGTATTGGTTCAGCAGTTATATCTATTTTAAATTTTTCTAGACAGGTTTTGTAGATAGATGGAAACTTTTCACGAATAAGAGAAGAATCTAGATGACGTAAATCTAAAATTATATACTCGTCACCGCTTTTCTTTAACTCTATATCGATCGCTTGTGCCACTATGTCGCGCGGGGCAAGTGAACCACGGCTATCATACCTTAACATGAATTCTTCATTCTTCCTCGTCATTAACTTCCCGCCGAAACCGCGAATTGCTTCTGAAATTAAATATGAGGGTGATCCTGAGTTGAACAAACTTGTGGGATGAAATTGTATAAATTCCATATTCCCGATCAACGCACCTGCCCTGTATGCCATTGCCACACCATCACCGGTAGCGATTAAAGGATTTGTCGTATGGAGGTAAACATGTCCGGCACCGCCTGATGCAAGAACGGTAAAAGAAGATAAGATTTTCTTGACAACATTTTTTTCAACATCCAGAACGTACGCCCCCCAGCAATGAATCGGCTTTTGTTGTGAATATTTTTCACCTAAATGATGTTCGGTAATGAGATCGATTGCAAGGTGATTTTCTAAGAGAGTGATATTTGGATGAATAGAAATAGCATGAAGCAGCGCTCTTTCTATTTCAGCCCCGGTATGGTCTCTCGCGTGTACGATGCGATTGCGCGAGTGACCGCCCTCTCTACCTAAATCGAGAGAGCCGTTTTTCTCGGTGAATTGAACCCCGATTTCAACAAGCTCATTTAATCGCTCAGGGGCTTCTTTTATCATGATCTCGATGGAATCTCGATGACCCAAACCAACTCCGGTGCGTAGAGTGTCTTCGATGTGAAGGTCGAAAGTATCGAGAGAAGAAACAACTGTCGCAATACCACCCTGCGCATAGTTGGTGTTTGATTCAGCTTTTTCTTTTTTGGTTATCAAGAGCACACTCCCCAGCGCTGCCGCCTTCAATGCGATCGACAAACCGGCGATTCCGCTACCGATAACCAATATGTCTGATTTCATTTCCAATTATTAATTTCTCAATTATCACTTAAGCGCGCTAATGCTAGAAGTACTGAATAGATGAATTTAGTTTGTGTTTCGAGATGCTCTATTGTTGAATTATTTTTTATTACAAAATCGGCCCGCAATCTTTTTTCGTCAGGAGACATTTGCGAATTCATTCTGTCGAGGATTTCTTTCCGGTTAGATCCGTCTTTTTCTTTCAATCTCTTCAGTCGGACAGATTGAGAGGCATCTACAACAATTATGTAATCGTAAATGTTTTCAGATCGCGCTTCATAAATCAGAGCGGCTTCATTTACGATTAAAGGTATTGTTCCATTTATTTTTTCTATCTCGATCTCTGACTTAATAAGATTAATAACCACCGGATGCACAATCTTATTAATTTTTTCCTGAAGATCGTGATTATTAAAAATCAGTGATGAGATCAATTGTTTATTCAATAATCCGGAAGGAAGATATGCATCGGGGCCGATGACTTGACGGATCTGCTTCACTACTTTTTTGTCGGTCCGCATAATCTCTTGAGCAACTTTATCGGCTTGAATACATTTCACGCCAAATGCAGATAATATTTCACACACTTTTGTTTTTCCGCTGCCGATCCCACCTGTCACTCCTATGGCAAGTGTGTTATATCTTTGATTAATATTTTGCATACTAAATAAAGATCAAGGATGCTGAATATTGCTGAAAAATTATTCTTGTGCGCTATTTTGCAAAAGCGACTGATCTTTTTTCACGAATTACAACCACTTTAATTTGACCGGGGAAACCCATTTCAGATTGAATTTTCTTTGCGATATCGTGAGCGAGGATATCTGCCATTGCATCATCAATTTTATCATGCTCAACAATCACTCTTATTTCCCGACCCGCTTGTATGGCATAAGTTTGCGCTACACCTTGGAATGATTTTGCCATTTCTTCAAGCCGTTCCATCCGCTTTGCGTACGCTTCGATTGATTCCCTTCTGGCACCTGGTCGGGATCCGCTGATTGCATCAGCCGCCTGCACCAGTGCAGCAATAGGATACTCAATCGGCATATCATCATGGTGTGAACCTACCGAATTAATAATTATCGGATGTTCGTTCATCTTCTTTACAAGATCATAACCGATCAAAGCATGTGGACCTTCAACACTTCTATCTACTGTCTTTCCAATGTCATGCAATAAACCGGCTCTTTTAGCCATGGTTATATCAAGACCCAGTTCGGCAGCCATCAATCCTGTGAGATGTGAAACTTCAATTGAGTGTGAGAGAAGATTCTGCCCGTAACTCGATCTGTATTTCATTCTTCCTAAGTGTCTGAGCAATTCCGGACTACCCCCGGTGATTCCAACTTCAATCATGGTATTTTCCCCGGAATGTAGTAATTCCTCATCCAAATCTTTATTGACTTTTTCAACTATTTCTTCTATGCGAGCCGGGTGAATTCTACCATCTGTGATAAGTCTCTCCAATGCAAGCCGAGCAACCTCTCTTCGCAATGGATCAAATGCAGATAGAATCACCGCTTCTGGAGTATCATCAACTATAACATCAACTCCGGTTGCAGCTTCAAATGCCCGGATGTTCCTGCCTTCCTTTCCAATAATCCTTCCTTTCATTTCATCATTCTGAATTTGAAGGACACTGACGGTAGATTCCACACAATGATCGGTCGCACTTCGTTGGATAGCTTGAATAATAACTTTTTGGGCTTCTTTTTTTGCATCGGCTTTTGTTATATCGCGAATTTCCTTTAGTGTTTGCGCAGCTTCTGATTTTGCCTCATCAGTAAGATTTTCGATTAGAAGTTTTTTCGCGTCTTCACGCGACATACCAGAAACCCGCTCTAACCTTATATTCTCTTCAATGAGGAGGCGACTCAACTGGTTTTGTTTATCTTCCGCCAGTTTAATTTTTTCGTCATATGTTCGCTTTATGCCAGTAATCTCTTTTTCTTTTTTATTAACCATATCTACTTTACGCTCAAGATTATCCTCACGGCTTTCAAGTTGTTTTTCGAAAGATTGAAGTTTATTCCGGCGGGCGTTTGCTTCATGTTCATGTTCCTGTTTTTTCTTGAACCATTCATCTTTAACCTCAAGAAGCTTTTCTTTTTTTAGGTTAGCAGCATCTCTTTCGGCATCTTCTATAATTCTTTTGGCACGAGCGTCGGCATTAGCGATTTTATTTTTACCAATATTATTTTTTAGGTACCATCCCAAAATAAAACCAATCCCACCGGCAAGCAGGGCATAAAGTATGGGGAATATTGTATCAAAGTCCATTTTCTTACCTAATTTTAATTTTCAATATTATTTAAATAAAAAACCGCACGCAGCCTATAAGTCAGTGTATTTAAGAATCTCAATCAATACACAGTGGGTACTTGCCTGAACATTTTTTGCTTCCACTGCTTACGCTCAAAACCGATTTTTTGGCAGCGCGTAATATCCTCAAAGAGGTGAGGCCTGCAATCGACGTTCACAAGTCAAGTTCCCTATTAAAATAATTTGTCAGATTCTTTAATATGTTTGACTTATTCCATGATTATTTTAATCATGGCATCAGCTGACGGTGCGGTTAATACTTATAAAGCATGTGACCATCAATGTATGGTAAAGAACGGTAAAGATAAATGAATTATAATTCCGGATTAAGATGGTGATCTAGAAATTCATTCATTTTTTGAACTTCTGTCTCGATTAATGACGTTAAGAGACGATATTTTTCTCTTTCCTTAAATAAATCTTCAGTAATATTTAATGCTGAAAGGACAGCCACCGTGAGCGGGGGTTGTTCCGGAATTTTCTCGTGAATTGTGCTTATCATTTGGTCTACATATCCCGCCACTTTTTTAGTGAGCTCTTCACTCTCACCTCGAAGCGGATATTCTGATCCAAATATTTTTACTTTTATGCTTTTTCCGTCTGATGCCATATTTTTTCCGACACTCATATTTTCAATTTTGTCCAAGTGCCATTTGAAACATACAATTATTTTAAATCGAAATCAATTCTTATAAATGAGAATTAATTTTCGCAATCAATCCTCTTATCCGATTTTTTACTTCATCTTTCTCGGATACTGTAAAAACTTCACCACTGGTAACTGCCTGCATCTGAGCATGCTCCTGTTTGAGTTTTTTTGCCTCAGTTTCCTTCCCAACTAATTCTAAATGGGTTTTTTGTAACTCTTGCTCTAAGTTCTGATTCGAAATTAGAAGTTGTTTGTTCGTTTCGCGAAGTTGCGAGATAAGTTCGGCCGCTCTCCGAGTCTTTTCCCAGAATATGCGTAAAACTTGCTCAATGTTTTCCATTGTTTTCCAAACAGGTTTCTATTAATGAAAATGATTATTATCGTCTAATAATTGCTTTAAACTTATTCTCTAACTGATTGATTATGGAATTCATAATATCATCAATTTCAATCTGCGTCAATGTATTTTCTTCAGAATAAAACTCTAATCTGAATGCATAACTCTTTTTCGAATCACCTACCTGCTTCCCGAAATATGTATCGAATAATTCAATACCTTTCAATAAGGACGATCCTGAAGACTTTATACATTCTTCAATCCTATCCATTGGAATATTAGAGTCAATGACTAACGCGATATCTCTAATTATTGAAGGATATTTCGGTAATGCTTTGTAATGCCGTTCTACATTTATTTTGTCAATCACTTTTTCGATCTCAATCTCGGCAAAAACAATTTCATTCTCGATGCCGAATTGCTTCAATAACTCTTTGTGTACATATCCAATCTTACCTATGCATTCCTTATTTATTTCAATATGAACACCTCGTTCACTTAAAGCATCGGTATTAGGATACTGAATAAATTTAATATTGTCAAGAAATATTTTTTTGAAGAATGATTCAATTTCCCCCTTCATATCAAAAAAGTCAGTATTTTTTGATTTTTCATCCCATCTGAGCGGATTTTGGTCTCCTATGGATGAAATTAATAATTGTCTCTTTTCAGTGTATTTTGGAAGATATTCACCAACTATTGAATCATGACAGAAGTACGTCTTCCCAATTTCAAATAAACGAAGAGAACTATTTCCTTTAAAAATGTTTTCACGAATCACTTCAACCACACTCGGAAGTAAAGAAGTACGTAAGGCTTCCATATCGCGACTTATTGGATTGGCGATTTTTACAACTCTATCAGATCCTATCTGAGCTGTCAGAATTGGCTGCATGCTATTTGTAATTATTTCTTGAAATCCTGCCCCTACGAAATAATTTCTAATGATTGGAAGAAAATCCATCGGCGGAGTTTTCTCGGATAATCTTAATTTCGATATTTCATTGATAGGAATATTGTCATATCCGTACATGCGCGCAATTTCTTCGATAACATCAATTCCACGTTCAATATCTGGTCTGAAAGTCGGCACTAAAAATTTAATCAGATCATGATTTTTGCTTTTTGTTTTTTCAGCGACATGCTTGAAGAATATCTTTTCTAACAAATCGATAATCTCTTTATTTGAGAGAGTTATGCCAAGTAGTTGATTGACTTTCGAGACACGGAGGGTAATTTTATTCTCTTTTATTTTTTTAGGATATACATCTATCCTTTTTCGTATGATTGTCCCGCCTGAAATTGATTTTATCATTTCTGCTGCACGATCAACCGCCCAAAGAGTTATATTGGGATCCGCACCGCGTTCGAACCGTTGGGAAGCATCTGAGCTTAAACCAAAATATTTTGAGGTTCTTCTTATGCTCCGTGGTAAAAAATATGCGCTCTCGATAAATACGCATTTTGTGGATTGTGTGATTTCTGTGTTTTCACCACCCATTACACCTGCAACCGCGATTGGTTTCTTTCCGTCACAAATCATCAAAGTATCGGACCGAAGTTTTCTCTCTTTATGATCAAGAGTTGTAAATTGATAATTTTCCAATCCCGACTTTACGATTATGGTTGCATTCTCTACCTTATTGAAATCAAAAGCATGAAGTGGTTGGCCGCATTCCATTAGCACGTAATTAGTTACATCTACGATATTATTAACCGGTCTAATACCAACCGACTCTAAAATTTGCTCTAACCAAAGTGGTGATCGGGCCACTTTGACATCTTTTATCAAACGTCCTGAATATCGAGGACAGTTTTCAATATCTTCGACGATCACTTTAGCAAAATCTGAAATTGATTTTCCCTCTTCCTCGATACTAATTTTGGGCAAT
Organism: Ignavibacteriales bacterium; assembly: GCA_016214905.1. Classification (NCBI taxonomy): domain Bacteria; kingdom Pseudomonadati; phylum Ignavibacteriota; class Ignavibacteria; order Ignavibacteriales; species Ignavibacteriales bacterium. Next base: position 598,278 of record JACRMQ010000006.1, read on the forward strand.
TTGAAATCTATATCCTGGATTGCAGCTACTTCCCTCGCAATTCCGATATGACTGAGAGCATCAGGGCGGTTTGGTGTTACACCAATTTCGAGAATTGTGTCTTTCACACCAAGATATTCGGCTAATGGAGTACCGAGGGGAGCAGAATCATCGAGAATAAGAATGCCATCTTTGTCTTCTCCCAATCCAAGTTCATATTCTGAACATATCATTCCGTGCGATTCAATCCCGCGAAGAGAAGCCTTAGAGATTTTAAATGGTTTACCTTCAGGATCGTGTTGATTTCGAGGAACAACCGCATCTATGAGACCAGCAGCTACAATCTGCCCTGCTGCAACATTTGGAGCCCCACAAACTATTTGCAATATTGCTGAACCGGTATCCACCTGGCATACAGTAAGTCGATCTGCTTTCGGGTGTTTTTGAACTTCTAAAACTTTAGCAACTACAAAATGATTATATTTTTCACCCTGATATTCAATGCTTTCAACTTCCAGGCCACGCATGGTAAGTAAGTGACCTAATTCTTCCGGCGATAATTTTATCGCTACATATTTTTTTAACCATTCAAGTGAAATCCGCATAATATATGATCTTATTAAAATTGTTTTAAGAAACGGATATCATTTTGATATAAAATTCTGATGTCATCTATTCCATACATCAGCATTGCGATTCTCTCAATACCCATACCGAAAGCATACCCGGAAATTTTTTCATCATCATATCGGACATATTTATAAACATTCGGATCTACCATGCCGCAACCTAAAATTTCGAGCCAACCCGTTTGCTTGCACACACGACATCCTTTACCTTTGCATAAGAAACAAGTTATATCCATCTCAGCACTTGGTTCAGTGAAAGGAAAATAACTCGGTCTGAATCTAAATTTCAAGCTGCTCCCGTAAAATTGTTTCGCGAAAGTTATCAATGTTCCTTTTAATTCACTAAATGTTACACCTTCATCGACATATAATCCTTCTACCTGATGAAACAGGCAGTAACTGCGTGAACTTATCGCTTCATTCCTATAAACTCGTCCTGGAATTATTACACGTACCGGAGGTTTTTGATTCTGCATTACACGTATTTGAACCGGAGATGTGTGCGTACGTAATAGGATTTTATCGGTGATAAAAAATGTATCTTGCATATCACGCGCAGGATGGTCAGGTGGAAAATTTAACGCTTCAAAATTATGATAATCATCTTCAATCTCAGGACCATCAGCAACATCAAAACCCATTTTGTAAAATATTCTTTTGATCGCTTCGAGTGTTTGAGTGAGAGGATGAGTCGTTCCAACCCATCTTCTTCTTCCCGGCAGTGTAAAATCGATAGTTTCTTGAGGGGTTCCAATCTTCGATTCAATTTCACCTTTTTTCTTATCATAAAGTACTTGAACGTTGTTGCGAAGATCGTTTAAATGCTTTCCCATCAACGGACGATCAGTTTTATCCAATGTTTTTAATGCGTCGAACAAATCTCCCACAAGTCCGTTTCGAGCCAGATATTTTATCCTAAACGCTTCCAGCTCTTCTTGGTTTTTTACAGAATTTATTTCTACGTCAGCCGATTGTTTGATTTGTTCTATTTTCTTAATCATATTTTCCAATAAAATAAAAAAATCTTCAGACTGTTATAAAAGGGCAATGGAATTATTCCACTGCCCCAACAGTTGAAGATTCATTAAGCAGTTGCGAATTTTACGACTTCTGCAAATGCTTCGGGACTGCGCGATGCGAGATCAGCCAATACTTTGCGGTTAATCTCAACACCTTTTTTATTCAGTCCAGCAATTAATCTTGAATAAGTTGTTCCGTGCAAACGGGCTCCTGCGTTGATACGGGCAATCCATAATGCGCGAAATTCTCTTTTCTTTGTTTTCCGATCACGGTAAGCATGCTGTCCAGCTTTATCGATATGGTGCTTAGCTACCGTGAGGACTTTACTTCTCGCACCCCAGTAACCTTTAGCACGCGCTAATATGCGCTTGCGCCGGCGGTGGGAGGCAACTTTATTTTGCGAACGTGGCATAGTTGCTCTTCTTCCTTTCCTCTAAGTTGTTATTGTTTGTTTTGATTATTGAATCATCATTTCGATTTTCTGTTGCTCTTGCTTTGAAGCAAGTGTTGATTTTCGAAGATGACGTTTTCTTTTTGTCGATTTTGAAGTCAGTATATGACTTCGAAACGCTTTGTGACGTTTATATTTACCAGAAGCTGTTTTTTTAAAACGTTTCTTGGCGCCTGATGTTGATTTCATCTTTGGCATTTTATTCTATCCTTCCTTTTGGGTTTCAACAGGTTTTTGCTTTTTTTCAGATTTCTTTTTTGAGCTCCGTTCCGGAGCGAAGATGACTGCCATGCTGCGACCTTCTAATTTTGGAGATTGTTCAACTTTTCCAACGTCGGCTAATTTTTCTTCAAGCCGTTTAAGCAATTCTTCTCCTTGCTGGGCGTATGTGATTTCTCTACCCTTGAAGACCACCGTTGCTTTTAGTTTATGACCATCCTCTAAAAATTGTCTTCCATGACGGGCCTTAAATTCGAAGTCGTGAACATCCGTATTTGGATGGAACCGTAATTCTTTAACTTGGGTTACTTGTTGATGCTTTCTCTGGAGTTTATCTTTCTTTGTCTGCTCATATTTGTATTTACCGAAATCCATAATCTTACAAACTGGAGGTGTGGCATTCGGTACAATCTCAATTAAATCTAAACCCCTTTGATGGGCTATCCGTAACGCTTCAGTGGGATGCATCATCCCTACCTGACCATTTTCATCAATGACACGAACTTGCGATGTTCTTATTTCTTCATTGATGCGAACACGATTTGTCTCTTTTATGGCAGTACTCCTAAATTGTTAATGATTTTAATTTGATTTCTTCTAAAATTTTATCTACAAATTTATCGAGAGGCATTACACCTATGTCACCTTTTTTATGTTGTCGTACCGATACCGCATTCGAATTACATTCTTTATCGCCCACCACCAACATGTACGATGCCTTCTTCATTTCCCACTCACGGATTTTATAATTTACTTTTTCGTTTCGATCGTCAAGCTCGACCCGGACATCTGCGTTTTTTAATGCTTGATACACTTTACGTGCATAATCTAAGTGAGAATCGGTAATCGGCAGTACGATGGCTTGCTGCGGTGATAACCAAGTTGGGAATGATCCAGAAAAATGCTCGGTAATAATTCCCATAAATCTTTCGAATGATCCGAAAATTGCACGATGAATTGCGACAGGTCTTTTACGGGAACCATCTTCAGCAACATATTCCAATTCAAAACGTTCAGGCAGCATTATAAAATCTAACTGGATTGTTGCAATTTGCCAATCCCTTCCCAACGCATCTTGGATTTGGACATCGATCTTGGGTCCGTAAAAAGCGCCATCCTTAGGTTTTAAAGTATATTTTATTTTGTTATGTTCAAGGGCTTTCATCAAACCTGATTCAGCTTCTTCCCAAAGTTTCGGATCTCCCATTGCACCTTCGGGTTTAGTTGAAAGGTTATAAACTGGTTTCAAACCAAAAATTGAATAAAATCGTTCGACTAAAATTATCAATGAATTTATTTCATCCAAAATCTGATCGGGTCGGCAATAGATATGCGCATCATCCATAGTGATTTGCCGTACCCTGAACATTCCACCAAGCGCACCTGAAATTTCGTTCCTGTGTAATCTTCCGATCTCGGAATATCTCAGAGGAAGATCTTTATAGCTTCTCATCCGATGACGATAAACGTATGTGCTTTCGGGACAATTCATCGGTTTCAAACTGAATGTCGCATCATCGTGATCGAAATAGAACATGTTTTCTTTATAATGCGCCCAATGTCCTGATTGTTCCCATAATTCTTTCTTAACTAAAATTGGTGTCGATATTTCCTGATACCCTGCACCATCGAGTTCGTATCTCAGAAATTTTTCGAGTTCGCGGAAAACAATCATTCCATTCGGAAGCCAGAATGGAGCACCGGGAGCTATATCGTGAAAAACGAATAGGTCGAGTTCTTTCCCTAATTTTCTATGATCTCTCCGCTTCGCTTCTTCGATGCGGAAGAGATATTCATCTAATTCTTTTTGAGTAGGAAATGAAATGCCGTAAATTCTCTGAAGCATTTTATTTTTTTCGTTCCCGCGCCAATAAGCACCTGCAACACTCAGAAGCTTTATCGCTTTCAATTTTCCCATCGAAGGTAAATGAGGACCTGCGCACAGATCGATGAATTTCCCTGAGTGGTAAAATGTGATGATTTGTCCTTTTAACTCTTCGAGAAGCTCAAGCTTATATGGATCATCTTTTTCTTTAAAATATGCGACGGCATCTTCCCACTTTTTTTCTTCTCTAACAATCTTGGAATCTACCTTCGATAGTTCCAACATCTTTTGTTCAATCTTCGAGAGATCATCTGGGGATAAAGTGTGACCGCCTAAATCGATGTCGTAATAAAATCCCGCATCGATCGATGGTCCAACGCCAAACTTTGCGCCGGGAAAGATTGCTTCAACTGCTTCCGCCATCAGATGCGCGGTACTGTGCCAATAGGTATCTTTTCCGCCTATATCATTCCATTTTAAAATTCTCACCTGAGAATCAGCGTTTATCGCCCTGACAAGATCCCAAACTTCCCCGTTCACTTCAATCGCAAGGGCATCACGAAGTAATCCGTTGCTGATACTCTTGGCAATATCTAATCCGGAGATACCTTTTGAGTATTCCCTAGTATTACCGTCAGGAAATTTTATTGTAATAGTTGTCATCATCATTTAAACAAAAAAATCGGATAAAATCCGATTTCAGAAAATAAATTCAATTTTATAAAATATCTGTTCTGAAATTTTCATTTCTCCTATTAATGTGGGCTCTATAGGATTTGAACCTATGACCTCTACCATGTCAAGGTAGCGCTCTAACCAACTGAGCTAAGAGCCCAAAATATTTTTTCCGAGTGCCGGGGATCGGAATCGAACCGACACTCCCCTTGCGGAGAACAGGATTTTAAGTCCTGTGCGTCTACCAGTTTCGCCACCCCGGCAATCTTTGTTCTTTGTCACCTGTTATTGGATGTCCTTTAAAAAAAAAAAAACACTTTACCAATAACTAATAATTAATCAAGAGGCGCCGGGCGGATTCGGACCGCCGCATAAAGGTTTTGCAGACCTCTCCCTTACCACTTGGGTACGGCGCCATTTTTATTTTTAAAAATAAGCCCCGCCGCCTGATGTAATGGGAGCAGCAGGGCGATTCTCTGTAACCATGATACGCTATCAATACTTAATAATCGCGTAATCAGATAAAATTGAGCGGGAAACGGGATTCGGACCCGCGACATTCACCTTGGCAAGGTGACGCTCTACCAACTGAGCTATTCCCGCAATTAATGCTGAATAATATACTGAAATTTTCATGCACACGCAAATAAAATTAATAGTTCACGTAGAATTTTTACAGAGCGGGTTAAATGCAACCATTTCCACCATTTAGAAGACCTGCTCTTTGTTTAATAACATCAAATCTATGTAGGATTTGGTGATGAATTGATCGTGTGAGATGTTGAATCTATCGATTAAATAATTCATTATTCCACTTGGTGTTTGATTATTATCCCCCATCGGTATCTCGAATTCTAAGAATGAACCTAGGTCTTTGACTTGATCGATGTGAATTCTGGTTGTTCCCAGCATGTACAACTTCCGCTTTTTCTCAACGACCGCGCGAATACCGTACGATGATGCCAATATTTCTTTAAGATCAGATGCATTGATAGTTTTGTATATATAAAAATTACTTCTTCTTTGAACTGAATCCTCTTCGCGATTGTAAAAAATCAATTCAGCATCTGAATCTGGGACTTCTCTCATCTTCAGTCGACCATTTGGAGAATTGAAATAAGTATCGGTTTGAATCAATACTCCGGTTTCATGTGCGCCAATTTCAATGGCAATATTTTCTGCAACTTGCAAATCATTAACGTGTGCTTTAATTTCGAGGTTTACCGGCATAGTAGAAATAATTTATCTATCGACTGATGCCAAGAATTTCGTATTCCAAAGTTCCGGCAGGTACCGGTACTTTGATTTTTTCTCCCTGAACTTTCCCCATCAATCCTTTGCCAATAGGAGAAGTAACTGAAATTTTATTTTTTTCAAAATCTGCTTCTTCAGGTGAAACGAGCAGATAGGTAACGGTTTCTTTTGTTTTTAAATCTTTTAATTTTACCGTTGAAAGAATATAAACTTTATCGTTTGGAAGATCTTTGCTTTCGATTATCCGGGTTCGAGAAAGAGTCTGTTCCAATTTTGAAATCCGCAACTCAAGATGCTGTTGCTCTTCTTTGGCTGCGTCATACTCAGCGTTCTCAGATAAATCGCCGTGACTGCGCGCTTCCTGAATTTTTTGAGCGACTTCAAGTCTTCCGTGTATTTTTAAATCGTGAAGTTCTTTTTCAATCTCAACTAAACGCTCGCGCGTAAGATAGACTGACCCGTTATTTTTATTTTCTTGCATAATAAAAACGTAAATGATATAACAATAGTTCGATAATAAATAGGTAGCAAAATGGAAGAAAAAAACAGCCATCACGCTTTGGGGTGATGGCTGTTGTATTCATTACTTGATTAAATCTACAACATGTAAATTAGAAAATCAAGTTTTATTTGTTTTGATCGAGTAAAATCAGATGTCCCAATTTATCTCTTTTTGTTTTTAGATAACGTTCATTATGTTCGTGTGGTTTTACTTCGATCGGTACCCGCTCAACGATATCAAGCTCATAACCGTGCAAACCAACCACTTTTTTAGGATTGTTTGTAATCAATCTCATTCGGCGAACACCAAGATCGCGAAGTATCTGCGCACCTATCCCGTAATCTCTCAAATCATCCCGGAAACCCAATTTCTCATTGGCTTCAACAGTGTCTAAACCGTCATCCTGCAAACGATATGCCCGCAATTTATTCAGCAATCCGATCCCTCTTCCCTCCTGCCGCATATAAAGGATAATACCATTTCCTTCCTTCTCTATCATTTTCAGGGAAGAGACCAGTTGATCGTTGCAATCGCATCGCATCGAACCGAATACATCACCGGTCAGACATTCCGAATGAACACGAACCAGCATAGGTTTCTCCGGATCAATATCACCTTTGACAAGCGCGACATGTTCTTTGCTATCGTTTTCGCTTTTGTAGAGATGGATTTTAAAAATACCATATTTGGATGGTAGTTGGGTTGAGGCGAGACGTTGAACTAACTTTTCCCGTTTCATCCTGTATTCGATTAAGTCTTGAACCGAGATGATTCGGATGTTGAATTCCTTTGATAATTTAATCAGATCAGGCACACGCGCCATGGCACCATCTTCATTCATGATTTCGCAAAGTACACCTGCAGGATATAAGCCGGCTATTTTACACAAATCGATGACAGCTTCTGTATGCCCAGCACGTCTAAGTATGCCACCTTCCATTGCTCGGAGCGGAAAGATATGACCGGGCCGAGCTAGATCGCTTGCCTTCGCATTTTGATTAATCAAAGTATGGACAGTTGCATTTCTATCGTGAGCAGAAACACCTGTTGTAGTACCGTGGATCGAATCGACTGAAACAGTGAAAGAAGTTTCGTGAAGCGAAGTATTGCTATCCACCATCATGTCGAGAGATAATTCCGCTGTCCTTTGCTCAGTCAGTGCCACGCAGATAATTCCTCTGCCATGTTTCGCTAGAAAATTTATCGCCGCAGGAGTGCATTTCTCTGCCGCGACAATAAAATCTCCTTCATTCTCGCGATCTTCATCGTCAACGACGATTATGATTTTACCGTTTTTTAAATCGGCTACCGCTTCGTCTATGCTATTAAATTTGAAATGATCTCTGCTCACAGTTCACTTTTATTTTTTTTTAATTAGTTTTTCCTACGCTATCACTTGTGCTTCGTACAACTGATGAGATAGCAGATTTTTCGATCTTTACTTTTACATTATCAGAAATTTGAACCAAAACAGTTTTATCTTCTAAGCCAACAACATTTCCGTGCATACCACCAACAGTGATAATCTTATCACCTTTTTGAACATCGTTTAGCATTTTATCTCTTTCTTTTTGTCTTTTCTGTTGTGGTCTCAATATCATAAAGTAAAATATCACAATGATCAAGCCGAACATAATTAGGGTGCTGAACATACCTCCACCCTGTCCCTGACCTTGTGGTGCCATCAAAATAATGTTATATAAATTCAATTTAATCTCCTTTAATGAATAAGTTTTTGTTTTGTTTAAAAATATTTATTGCTTATTTTCTTTAACTAATTTCTAAATTGCCCCATTTAGCCGTAGTAACTGCTTTTGTTTCCAATCCCTAAAATTTCCATCCATAATAAATTTCCGGGCACTATGCACTAACCATTGATAATAATAAAGATTATGGATGGTTGCAAGTTCCAACCCTAAAACTTCTTTGACGTTAAATAAGTGTCTGATGTACGATCTTGAGAAATTCTTGCAAGTATAGCATTCACATTCGGAATCAACAGGTCTTAAATCGTTTTTAAATTTTAGATTCGTGATATTCAGAGTACCGTTTCTCGTGAATAACTGCGCGTTTCTTCCATTGCGAGTCGGCAACACACAATCAAACATATCCACACCGCGATCAATTGCTTCTAGAATATTTTCCGGAGTTCCAACCCCCATCAAATACCGGGGTTTATTTTCCGGAAGTATCGAATTCGTTATTTCAATCATCTCATACATCATCTCGGCTGGTTCCCCAACCGCCAAACCTCCAATACCGTAACCATCAAAATTCATTTCTTTCAAAATGGATGCTGATTCCTTCCTTATCTCGGGAAAAACACTGCCTTGTACAATTCCGAATATCGACTGTGAATGGTTGTATAATTTTCCATTTGAATTGAAATATATTAAACATCTCTCAGCCCAACGCATACTTAAGCTGTTCGATTCTCTTGCGTAATCGTTAGTGCAAGGATACGGAGCACACTCATCGAGAACCATCATGATATCTGAACCTATTATACGCTGGATCTCTATCACTTTTTCAGGTGTGAATTGATGTGTCGATCCGTCGAGATGCGATTTGAACCGAACCCCTTCTTCCGCGATCTTTCTCAAATCAGACAAGCTGAACACCTGATACCCGCCGCTATCAGTCAGAATCGGTTTTCGCCAACTCATAAATTTATGTAATCCTCCTGCCTCAAACAGTACATCTGTGCCGGGTCTTAAGTACAAATGATAAGTATTACTTAGAATTATCTCCGCACCAATTTCTTCAATAGTTCTTTGAGCAATTGCTTTTACGGTGCCTTGAGTTCCAACCGGCATGAATGCAGGCGTAGTTATAGAACCATTATCAGTATGAATAATACCCGCGCGGGCATTTTCATCTTTCATTTCAAGAACGAATCTCACGCTTCTAATTTGCTATTTTTTTGATGGAAAAACAAATACAGCATTTATTATCTGCTGGTAATTGTAAGCAAACTTTTATTCCGGGTGCGAGATATGCAATAACAAAAACTATTCTTTATTCTGAGACAATTACACGTTTATTACGCTTTGCTAAAAAAATAACCAGTAACGCGGCTAATATACCACCGATTGTATCGGCTATTCCATCATAGAAATCAAGTGATCTGCCAGGGACTGTTCCTTGGTAAAGTTCGTCAAGTATCCCATAACCGACGACAATCATTACAGTAATTATCAACCGGCGCCAATTAATATCGTGCCGGTTTTGATAAGGTGTTAGCGCCCGATAGACAAACACTCCCAATACAAAAAACAAGAATATATGAATTAATTTATCGTACGTAAATATCCTCGATGATGGAAAATATTTTGACGGTATTGATGAACCGATAAAGATCAATAAAGCCCAGGCAATAGCCGGGAATTGATATCGTATGAAATGTTTAAAATGTATGCTCACAATCAGATATGCTTTTCAATATGAAGTAATGATTCCGGTATTAATGAGAGAAGGTCAAGAGCCATCAAACTCTTTTCACCGAATTTTATTTTGGCAAAGTCCCCCGCTAAACCGTGTAGATAAACTCCCGCAATTGCAGCATCATCCTGGCTGACACCCTGTGCCCATAGACCTCCAATTATACCAGTTAACACATCTCCCATTCCGGCAGATGCCATACCAGCATTGCCGGTTGAATTTATAAAAATTTTTCCATTATCCGATCCCGTAATTGTCGGTGCCCCTTTCAGAACGCATGTCAATTTAAATTGTTTGGTGATATCTCTTACAACTTGAGGACGATTTCTATTTATTTCATCCGTGGTTAAACCTGTTAATCTTGAAAATTCCCCGGTGTGAGGTGTAATAATAAAATTAGAAGCTGCATGATTCTTTAAGATTGATAATTTTTCGGAAATATTATTCAAGCCATCGGCATCTAAAAGAAGCGGTTTCTTCCATGATGAGACTATTTTCCAAATCAATTCTGCCGATTCCGGGTTTCTCGAAAATCCTGGTCCGCAAATAACTATATCAGCCCATTGGGAATATTTATCGATAAAGTTATACGCATCTAAACTTAACGTTCCGTACTCAGTCTCAGGAAGCGGTTCAACCATCACCTCAGTCATTTTTCTCCCCAGTATCGGATAAACCGATTTGGGTGTTCCAAGAATCACCGATCCTGCTCCTGCGCGCATCGCTGCCCGTGCCGTTAATGCTGCAGCTCCTGTCATCCCGCGTGATCCTGCTAAAAGTATTATTTTCCCTACCGAATGTTTATGCGCGTTGAAACGCCGTCTTGGCAACAATTTTTTTACATCATCAATTCCAACAATGAAATTATTTGGTTCAACTGTTTTAATAATTTCATCCGGTAAAGATATATCAATTACATCAACCTTACCGGCGTATTCTCTTCCATCGCCGATGGTTAAACCGATTTTTTTAAATCCCATTGTTGCCGTATCTGATGCGGTGACTGCATTGTTTCCAATTGTTCCTGTATCCGCATCGATGCCCGAAGGAATATCAATACTTATTTTTTTCTCCGGGCGGTTATTGATCCATTGTATCACTCCGAGTTGAGGTTCGCATACTTTCCCTTTAAATCCAGTACCAAAAAGTGCATCAATAATGAAATCTGCTTTGGGGAGCATGGATATTTTTTTCTTACTGTAATCTTGCAGTAGTTTCAGCTTCTTTGTGGTTCCATACTTTCGTTCTATAGTCGATAATGTGAGATAATTTGTTTTCGCATCTCCTTTCAATTCACTCGATTTTCCAATCAAAACGGTTACAACCATCCCACCCCGGACAAAAAGATGCCTGGCAATAACAAAGCCATCGCCGCCATTGTTTCCTTTCCCACACACCACAATAAACTTTTTCCCCAGAACGGGGCCGTATCTTTTTTCTATCAAATCAACGGTACCTCTCCCGGCATTCTCCATTAAGATTAAACCGGGAATTTTCAACGTGTTAATCGCGTAGCGATCACACTGTTGCATCTGTGAAGATGTTAAAACAATTTCCACAAAACTAAGGAATCTGATTTATGATGGAAAGGATAGAACTTGGATAAACACCAATTCCGGTTATGAATATAATTATTGCGATGAGAACGAGATAGCTCAACTGAGATACTTTAGCAGGTAGAATCTCTTCTCCTCCTTTAAAATACATAACAACAACAAGTCTTAGATAATAATAGACCGAGATTACACTTGTCAGAACGCCAAGAATTGCCAGCCACGTTAAATTAGAATTAACTGCTGAGATGAAGATATAATATTTTCCGAAGAATCCGGCGAATGGCGGAATCCCGGCGAGTGAGAACATCAAGACAGATAATATCGCGGCAAGTGCAGGTTTTTTTGTTCCAAGTCCTTTGTAATCGTCGAATGAAAGATTTTTTTCCTCACCTGTTTCAAGCATAGAAATTACACCGAACGCGCCCACGTTCATCAACATATAAGATAGCAGATAAAATAAAATTCCATCTCGTCCTAATTGGTTAGCTGCAGCCAAACCGCTGAGCATATAACCTGCATGGGCAATGCTTGAATATGCGAGCATTCTTTTGACATTGTTTTGTGAGATTGCAATTATGTTACCGACTATCATTGATAACGCGGAGAGTAGAATCAAGACTGTTTTGATTTCCGGTGATGTTGAATTGATGAACAAAACAACGAACGCGGAAAACGCCGCCGCTTTTGCGCCCGTAGCCATGAAACCGGATATCGGGGTTGGTGAACCTTGATACACATCCGGTACCCACATATGAAAAGGAACTGCACCTACTTTGAATGCAAGTCCGATTAATATCAATCCGATTCCAACCGACATGAAGTATGAATTACTAATGTTTGTTAAATTTTGGACAATTATGTCGATATTAGTCGATCCCGTTGCGCCGTACACCAAAGCAATTCCATATAAAAGAAAACTTGTGGCAAAAGCTCCAAGTAAAAAATATTTTAATGCCGCCTCGTTAGATAATTGACGGTTGCGGAAGAATCCTGCTAATACATAAAGACAAATCGACATCAATTCTAAACCGATGAATAATAATATTAAATCGGCGGCAGATGCCATTAACATCATTCCGATTGTCGAGAATATTATCAGCAGATAAAATTCACCGATCTTTGATTGTTGGTAATTTAAATATTCCTTGGAAAAGATTATCGTAAATAATGCTGCAGAACAAAATATAATTGAAAAATAACTGCTGTATCCTCCGATTATAATCATCGAATTTAAAACTGTACCTCTCAACGGCATGGTTACTATAGCGAGATAAGAGGTTACAAACAAACCGATTATACTTATCCAATAACTCAGCCGCTCGCTCTGCTTCACCAATGCTTCGGTGAGCAAAACGATTAGCGATACGATTGTAAGAGAAATTAATGGCGCTATTGCAAAAAGTTCAGAGCTTAGTATGTTCATTGCTTTTACAAATGTCTGTTAAATGTTTTGATAAATTAGGGATTTTTTGTGAAAGAAACAAGAATAACACTTAGAATCCACAAGTCTGCACCGTAATAATTGTGTTCAAATATTACTTCCCGAAAGATGTGGTTAATCGAAATCGTGGTAACTTTCGGGAAGTTAATTATTGCAAAACATACCTCACCTCACTCCCCTCCTTTGTATGTCCCGAAGCGATTATAAAGAGAGGAGACGAAAGGAATGGTAAAAATATCATTATGACTTAAATATGGTTCAGGTATATTTTGCTTGCATCTTTAATAGAAATGGTATATCTTAATTATATGAACAATTGCAAAACAAAAATATTATTTATCATATCTTCAATTGTGTTTTTGTTTTTTGCTCTTTCATGGCAAGTTCAAATTGTCCATACTGCTTCCCATTCAACAATTTTACAAATATCTTCAATTGAAACATCTACACGGTCGGATTCCCCTGTCCCTGTACCAAAATTATTAGCAAAGAGACCCAGACCATCTGTAATTAAAGTTGAAATACAATCCGGCATAATAAGAATTCCGGATCAATTTGCTAGAGTAGAAAAATTTGTCATTATCAAAACAGCAAACCTTTATCATTTAAAGCCACAATTCTCCTTTGTAAGATATCTTCCCCGCGATCCGCCGTTAGCGTAGTTCCCTTAAGTATCACCATAACTCGATCTTTTTAAGCAATATTGAAGTTTTAGTATAAAACTAAATACTAAAAATCTCTTGCTTTTATATTTATTTCTTTTTCAAAAACGGAGAACTACAATGAAAACGAATGAAAAACATGTTGAGCCAAATCAGCAGAAAATTGATGAAGGCACTCCCATCCAATTAATAATTTTACTTATCATCATTTTGTTATCTATTTCGGGGATCATCTTAAAATCAATTGGACTTTTTTAATTCTGAATTAGAAGTAAATCGATTAGAAAAGAGGACCATTCTAATCAATTTTAAGACACAAGATGCATGGGTGTCACTTTCAGAAATGAATCACTTGGTGGACTATGGAAAGTGACACCTATTGCACGGTAGACATTAAAAGATAATATGAATTTAGTGACTAAATTGAAAGAGTGAACGTTTATCGTGCATTTTAATATAGGTTGTAGCTAAAATTTTACTGTAAATTAATAATCTGTTTGTAAGATTGGATTTTCATCACTAAAAATTTTATATTCGCACATGAATGTAGCACCTGTAATCGTCTTCGTTGGAATACTTATTTTTCTAGCCCATCTTTTCGCGGGAATTTTTAGAAGAACAAAGATCCCTGATGTTTTATTTCTTTTCATAATAGGTTTAGTATTAGGACCGGTTTTAAGCATTGTGACACCTGATAAATTTGGTGCTGTTGGTTCGATTTTTACTACCATCACTCTTGTAATAATACTATTCGAAGGCGGGATCAGCATTCCTTTTGATAGCATTCGATTTGCAATTCGCGGGGCGCTGCCGCTTACAATACTTAATTTCTTCGCTACAATGATTGCGTTTGGTTTTATCGGAGTAATATTCAGTGAACTCGATTTGATGAAATCCTTGATGCTCGGTGCAATGGTGGGCGGTACATCTTCTGCTATTGTAATTCCTCTAGTACGACAACTTTCAATGCATGAGAATTCAAGATCAATTCTCGTTCTTGAATCAGCCATCAGCGATGTCCTATGCATTGTGGTTGTGCTCGGTTTCCTTGAGGCGATGAGATTTGGTGAATTACAATTAGGTTTGATGATAGGTAAGATGATTGCATCTTTTTTGTTGGCTATAATTTTAGGAGGCTTTGGTGCATTCGTTTGGTCGTTAATATTACATAAAGTTAGGACATTGCAGAATTCATTATTCTTAACTCCGGCATTTGTTTTTATAGTTTTTGGCATTGTTGAATTATTAGGTTATAGCGGAGCCATTTCATCCTTGGCGTTTGGTTTTACAATCGCAAATATCAATCTCGTAAAAATACCTTTATTGAAGAAATATATTTCTAAAGAACCAATCTCATTGAACGAGCCGGAGAAACTATTTGAGGCGGAGATTGTTTTTTTGTTGAAAACATTTTTCTTCGTTTATATTGGATTATCGATTCAATTCTTAAATGTTGGGTGGATAATTTTCGGACTACTTTTAACTATCGCGTTGTTCGCATTGAGAGTTCCTGTAGTGAAATATTCTATATCCAAAGCGACACCTGTAAGCGATGTTCGACTAATGTCTGTTATAGTTCCCAAAGGATTGGCTGCAGCAGTCTTAGCATCACTTCCATTTCAACAAGGAATCGAAGGTGGAGAGTTTATCCAAAATATCACCTATATAGTCATACTCTTCAGCGTGATATTTACATCAGTCATGATTGTTTTAATTAATAATCCGGCAATAAAAAAATATTACAATACTTATTTTAAAAACTTTCATATATCCTCAGATACAAATACCGAAAATTCTGAACTATAGAAATTATACAATAGGAATAATCTTATGCCTCAGATAGACTTGAAAACATTTGAAAAGAATATTATCGTCCGTCCCTTGCAGATTCGAGATTATAATGATGTGGTTGAAATACAACTTAACTGTTTTCCCGGAATGATACCATGGTCAATGGAACAATTTGAAAGCCAACTTTCAATATTTGGAGAAGGACAATTAGGTGTTGAATATCAAAATCGATTAATAGCTTCTTCGAGCAGTCTTGTTCTCGATTTTGAGTTATATGCTTCATGGCATAACTGGAAAGAGATCGCTGACGCAGGATACATCAGAAACCATGATCCGAAAGGTAATACACTATATGGCATAGAGATAATGGTTGATCCTGAGTTCAGGGGACTAAAACTAGCGCGCAGATTGTATCACGCAAGGAAAACGCTTGCAAAAGAAATGAATTTAATGCGGATAATTATTGGTGGACGAATACCTGGTTACGGACAATATGCCGACCAGATGTCTGCACGAGAATATGTTGATAAAGTTATTGATAAGATTCTTATCGATCCGGTTTTAACAACACAACTTTCAAACGGTTTTATTCTTAAACGCCTTATTCCCAATTACCTTACTTCCGATAAGGAATCAAAAGGATATGCCACATTTCTAGAGTGGACAAATATCGATTATGTACCTGATACAACGCGAAAATATATGCCCATTGCACCAGTTAGAATTTGTGCAGTTCAATTTCAGATGCGTTTAGTTGAAAACTTTGATGCTTTTGCAAAACAATGTGAATACTTTGTTGATGTTGCTTCTGATTACCGAAGTGATTTTGTACTTTTTCCTGAAATATTTACGCTACAGTTACTTTCATTCTTACCACCATTACGTCCTGCTCTTGCGATGAGAAAACTTTCTGAATATACACCCAATTATCTTGAGTTGTTCACAAAGCTCGCCGTCAAGTATGATGTGAATATAATTGGTGGCTCCCATTACACGGTTGAGGATGATAATTTATACAATATCTCATATCTTTTTCGTCGTGATGGAACTATTGGTAAGCAATATAAATTACACATAACGCCTAACGAACAGCGATGGTGGGGTGTTAAGCCCGGAAATTCGATTGAGGTCTTCGATACTGATAAGGGGAAAATATCAATTCAAATCTGCTATGACATTGAATTTCCTGAGGTAAGTAGAATTGCTGTTGAAAAAGGGGCACAAATAATTTTTGTTCCATTTAGTACCGATGAAAGATACGCTTACCTGAGAGTTCGTTATTGCGCTCAAGCAAGATGTATCGAAAACCATGTCTATGTAGCAATGGCTGGTACCGTAGGTAATCTTCCATCTGTAGAAAACATGGATATACAATATGCCCAATCAGCGATTTTCACTCCGTCCGATATCCCTTTTACTCGCGATGCAATTCAATCAGAAGCAACCCCAAATATTGAAACCGTCATAATAGACGATGTTGATTTAGAATTGTTAAAATCACACCGTCAAACCGGAAGTGTTCTTAATTGGAAAGATCGAAGAATAGATTTATACGAAATAAATTTTAAAAAAGAATAATCTAAATAATAAAGATGAAAGATACATCTTGTTTAAACAAACGAATTAAAATGCAAGTTTAATAAAGGATATAATGTATAAACTTGAAAAAATACTGTGCCCGACAGATTTTTCTGCAAGCTCACTTGATGCAATCCGTTTTGCGATCCATGCCACTGAACGGTTAAAGGGAACAATTACCTTACTTTTTGTTGACGGATATTTTACAACTGCCCCGGGATATTTTATGCAGAGTGAACAACAACGACTTGAGCATCACAAAGTCATTGAGGAATTGGCTCATAATAAATTTTCTGAGATTGTTCAGACCCTTCAATTAGACAAAGACCGTACTAATTTCCTGATCCGCTCCGGAACGCCTTATATTGAAAT
Organism: Ignavibacteriales bacterium; assembly: GCA_016214905.1. Lineage (NCBI taxonomy): Bacteria > Pseudomonadati > Ignavibacteriota > Ignavibacteria > Ignavibacteriales > Ignavibacteriales bacterium. Next base: position 615,673 of record JACRMQ010000006.1, read on the forward strand.
TATCAACGAAGCTGAAACAAATGGATATTCAGCAGTCGTACTTTCAACTCTTGGATTGGGACGCTCCTCCCCGCATCTCATAGGAAGGACTGCGGAACGTGTGGTTCGGCTCATACGAACTCCAATATTTACTGTAGGTCCTCAAAACACAATATTGATTCCTAAAATTACAACCATATTATGTTCCACAGATTTTTCCGAGTACGGAAATTATGCTCTCCCCTATGCAATCTCGATTGCACAGCAATACTCTGCAAGACTCTTCTTGGTACATATTGCAGATATCTCTTTTACTCACCCTGAACGATTGATGGATAAATTTCCAGATCTGAATATATATCATGACAATGCGAATGATGTTTTCATAGAAAAGATAATCGATAAAGATATTGAACCGGAGAATGCAATTGTACGATTAGCACAAGAATATGAGGCAGATCTTATTGTAATGGGAACACATGGTGCGCGCGGAATGCGAAGAGTTCAAATAGGAAACACTACCGAAGAGGTTGTTCGTCGTGTGAGTGTACCGGTACTTACCGTCACTCATCCGGTGCATAAGGTTGTATTCCGAAACCGTTTCGGTGAATATCAACAATAACAAGATTTATTTATATATCATTTCTATCATCATTCAGAACAATACTTATAAGATGTGAAATCTAATATGCGATTTCTTGCATACTAATCATTATTAGTCTGTAAAGAACAACAACCAAATGATAAAGAGTATAGGAAGCAATATTGGAACAGCATACTTCAATATATATCCACCAAAGCTCGGAGTTTTTACGCCTGATTGTTCGGCTATAGATTTTACCATGAAGTTTGGTCCATTCCCGATGTATGTACCAGCCCCGAAGAATACAGCCGCTATCGAAATTGCTTTTAGATAAATGGCATGATTTCCGATTAAGTAACTTACCTGTATATCGGACAGTGGAACATTTCCTGTTGCAACCAGATCGGAATGATATTTCATTAACACTGCAAATGTGTTTTTAATTTCGTCACTGTGAGCACCTGCAATATTCGCTATATCGGCACCCCTCGTCGTTATTAGGTGCTGAACTTGAGCGACGATGTTTTGATCGACAAATAAACCAATTGCCGCGCTGAGGTAGTTAAGGTATGTTGGAGCGTTATCTAAAAAGCCCGAAAGTATCCCTGTCCCCCAATAAAATTGTCCTGCTGATGTGATGCCGATTTTTGCCGCGTTCAGTTCCAACCAATCAAGCGCCGGAACCATTGTGGCAAAAATTCCTAAAAATAAAATCGCCACCTCTTTAATCGGGATGAAGTTGAAATCGTTTTTCTTGTGAATTTCTTTCTTCGTCATCTTGTAAGAGCCGACTGCCGCAATCACCATCAAAAACTCGCGTAAGAAAATCGGCTTCTGAATGAAAACCGAGGCGAGTATAACCAGCAGAAAAAATATGTTGTGCAATCCGCTGACTTCCGCTTCTTCATGCAACTCAGATTCAGGAACACGATCAATGCTGTGCTCGAACTTCCAAAAACTTATATAATCGATTGCAAGAAATACAAGTAAAATTATACTAATTGCAATTGCCCAAATATGCCATACAGCAGCCAGTACCCAGAAGAACGGAACACCTTTTAAATAACCAAGAAACAAAGGCGGATCTCCTATAGGTGTAAGCGCGCCTCCCATATTACTGACAATGAAAATAAAAAACACGATATGAAATGGTCGCAGCCGGTATCTGTTTACTCGCAGATATGGTCTGATTAAAATCATCGAAGCACCGGTAGTACCTAAAAAGTTTGATGCTATAGCTCCGATTGCTAGTAATGTAACATTCGCAACCGGTGTCGACTTACCTTTGATACGAATATGAATGCCACCCGCTACAACAAATAAAGATCCTATTAAAATGATGAAGCTCAGGTATTCAATGCCGGTATAGAGCATTCTAGCCGCATTCTGCAAGAAAAAGAGGTAATAAATGACTGAAATTGCCCCTAAAACGATTGAAACGTGAGGATAGTACCTTTCCCACCAATGCCGGTTAATAAACGGTATAATCGCAATTGAGAGCAATAGAAGAACAAACGGTATGATCATCCAGGGACTTACCGCAACTACCTCGTAACCTTCATTCGCATAAACTGATAATGAACTTAAAACGAAGAGAAGAGCTAGTGAGGTAATTCTTTTGATCATTTAGAGGATCATTTCCCCTGAGAATCCGCGGGTACTGTTTGCTGAACAGAAGGCGGTAACACCGGAAGCGGTTTTTGAGTAGCTATTGAAACGATTTGTTTTGTTGTTGACGCAGATTGATGAAGAAAGGTATTTGGATAAATTCCGATCCAGACGATAAACAGCAACACAGGTACAAGTACTGCAATTTCACGTTTCGAAAGATCAAGAAGATTCTGGTTGAGCGGATTCGTGACTTTGCCGAATATCACTCGCTGGTACATCCACAATAGATATACTGCAGCAAATATAACTCCGGTCGCCGCAAAAATAGTAAACCACTGATTCAGATATGGCGATTGAAACGAGCCAAGCAGAATAAGAAACTCACCAACGAATCCGTTAAGTCCCGGTAACCCGATTGACGAAAGTGAAATGATCATAAAAAATGTAGAAAAGATAGGCATCACTTTCGCAATTCCTCCGAATTCCGAAATCTCGCGAGTGTGCCTGCGTTCGTAAATCATCCCGACAATTAAGAAGAGCGCTCCTGTGGATAATCCATGATTGATCGTCTGAATGATCGCACCTTGAATTCCTTCTTCTGTCAAAGCAAAAATACCGAGTACAACAAAACCTAAATGACTGACGGAAGAATATGCCACGAGTTTTTTAATATCGGTTTGTACCATGGAGACGAGCGCGCCATAGATAATTCCAATCACCGCAAGGCCAGCAATGTACGGCATAAACTCCAATGTCGCTTGCGGAAATAGCGGGATAGAAAATCTTAACAATCCGTAAGTCCCCATCTTCAATAAAACACCTGCAAGAATGACACTGCCAGCTGTTGGGGCTTCAACGTGCGCATCGGGTAACCATGTGTGGAACGGGAACAACGGAACCTTGATTGCAAAACTCAAAGTGAATGCGAGAAACATCCATGATTGAATCGCAAGCGGAATAGTTGGACCTATCCTGTAAAGCTGGAGGAGATCCGTCGTGAATTGTCCGTTCGGTTGTGTTGATGCATAGTATCCAAGCCATATAATAGCGATCAACATCAATAAACTTCCGAACATGGTGTAAATGAAAAATTTTATCGCGGCATAAATGCGATTGCCACCACCCCAGATACCGATAATAAAATACATCGGAATCAACATCGCTTCCCAAAAAATATAAAAGAGGGCTAAATCGAGTGAGCAAAATACACCGAGCATGCCTGTTTCGAGAAGAAGAATCATCATCGTGTACTCTTTGATACTTTTCTCAATCGAATTCCACGATGATAGCAGCGCAATCGGGGTTAAAAATGTCGTCAACATTAAGAGTAGAATCGACAAACCATCAATACCAACGTTGTAAGAAATGTTTAACGAAGGAATCCATGGAACTTTATGCAGAAATTGAATTCCGGGATTTGATGGATCGAAATTGAAATAAAGCAATAGCGAAAGTACGAACGTAAGTAAACTAATCACCATCCCCGATACTTTGATCGCATTAACTCTGTCACGGTTGAAAATCAAGAGTAAAGCAGTACCAACGAGCGGTAAGAAGATGATATATGTTAAAAGATTCGCCATTATTGTATTTCTAAATTCTGAATAGTTTAAATATTACTTGAATATTATTATCCACAAGATTACTACGATGCCAATTATAAAAGCGAAAGCATAATTTTGAACCACGCCGCTCTGGATTTTCCTCAATCCGCCGCTGATGAAACCGATCAACTTCGCCGAACCGTTCACCATCCCATCGATTATATTGACATCGAAACCTTTCCATAAAAGTTTTTCCGATCCGACCTTTATCGGCTTAACGATTGTATATTCGTATATCTCATCGATAAAATATTTGTTCCAGAGAAGATTATAAAATTTCTTCATCGCTATTGTAAGGTTCTCCACCACTTCAGGTTTCGAAAGATACCAACGTCGCGCGAGCAAAATACCTACGATACCTGCGAGGACTGAGAGAGCCATCAATAGATATTCTACAAAAAGATTTGCCTCGTGTCCGTGCAACAATTTCGATGTTGCCGGTTCGAAAATCGGTTCTAACCATTGCTCAATCGCATTACCGCCGCCCAGAGCATGCGGAATACCTACAAATCCACCAACTATCGATAAAAACGCAAGTATGATTAATGGAACTGTCATTACTCTCGGTGACTCATGTGGATGTTTATCGTGACCGTATCGTTCTTTACCTTCGAAGGTCAACGTAACTAATCGGAACATATAGAAAGCTGTTAATCCGGCTGTAATCCATCCGATAATCCAGAATGCGGGCGAACCCTGACTGAACGCTTTCCACAATATTTCATCCTTACTAAAAAAACCGGACAAAGGTGGAATACCGGCAATAGCAAACGCAGCTACAACAAAAGTTTTGTAGGTAGTGGGCATCTTAGATTTCAGTCCACCCATCTTTTGAATATCCTGCTCATCGTGCATGGCGTGAATAACAGCCCCCGCACCTAAAAAGAGTAGAGCTTTGAAAAATGCATGTGTCATCACATGGAATATGCCTGCCGAAAATGCACCAACACCCAAACCGAGGAACATATAACCTAACTGTGAGATGGTAGAATATGCGAGAACTTTTTTGATATCATTCTGTACCAGGCCCATTGTCGCTGCAAAAAATGCTGTAGCCAAACCAACAATGGCAACAACTTCCATCGAGATTGGTGCCAGCGCATACAAGACGGAACATCTCGCTACCATGTAAACACCTGCAGTTACCATAGTTGCAGCATGAATTAGCGCACTAACGGGTGTTGGACCAGCCATCGCATCGGGTAACCAAATGAATAACGGTATCTGAGCCGATTTACCTGTGGCACCCAAAAATAACAATAACGTAATCCACATGATTGTGCTGTCTCCCGTCATAATCATTGAGGATGCTCTTGAAAATACATCAGTGAAAGTAAGTGTTCCAAAAACTTTAAAAATAAGAAACATGGCGATGAGGAAACCAAAATCACCGATTCGGTTCACCACGAATGCTTTTTTAGCGGCATCGTTTGTGGTTGCCTCTCCGGTTTTATATCCACCGGTATCGAATTTCCTATCATGCCAAAAACCGATTAAGAGATATGAACATAGCCCAACTCCCTCCCATCCAAGAAACATCAGAAGAAAATTATTCGCGAGGATGAGATTAAGCATCATGAAAATGAACAAATTCAGATATGCAAAGAATCTCCATAAACCTTTATCTCCATGCATATATCCGATCGAATAAACATGGATTAAAAATCCGACACCTGTAACAACAAGCGTCATTAGTATCGAAAGTTGATCTATCTGGTACGCGGCTGAAACATTCAGCGATCCGGCAACTATCCATTGAAATACTGTTATAATGTGTGACCGTTCTTCGACGGGTGATTTGAGCATCTCAAGAAAAATCGATAGCGCAATGAGGAACGATAGACCAACAGCGCCGCTGCCGATGATGCCACTGAGCTTTTCGGAATTTATCTTCTTACCCATCAATCCATTGATGAGAAAACCGATAAAAGGAAGAAGAACTATGTAAGGAGCTAAATTATACATATTTGATTTCGGATTTCGGATTTTCGAATTCGGATTTTATACGAAACCAAAATTCGCAATCCGCAATTTTATTTCACCATTTCATAATATTAATTTCATCTATATTCACTGTCATTTTATTTCTGAATATAGATATAACAATTGCTAGACCGACCGCGGCTTCTGCCGCCGCAACAGCCATTACGAAAAATACAAGTATCTGCCCGGCCGGATTTCCAAGAAAAGCTGAAAATGCTACCAGTGTAAGGTTCACCGAATTCAGCATCATCTCGATACAAATAAAAACTATTATCGCGTTTCTGCGTGTAAGAACACCTACAATACCGATACTGAATAAAATTGCGCTTAGTGCCAGATAGTAATTCAGCGGTATTTCTGTCAATGTGAAATTCATTTGAATTTTTTCTTTGCTAAGACTACAACACCAACTATCGCCGCCAGCAGGAGGATCGAAACTGCTTCGAACGGCAGTAAATAATTTTGGAATAAGGTAGCGCCGATCGCTTCGACCGTGCCGATCTTGAATGCATCCGGAGATTGCCGTATCGGGTGTAGATTCGGCGGAAGAATGATACCGACAATCAATTCCAGCAGGATAACTCCCGACAAAATATATGCGATTGTTTTTCTGAAATTCACCTTCTCCTTGAGAAGAGATTCATCGCCAAGATTAAGCAGCATGATCACAAAAAGAAACAGAACCATGATTGCCCCGGCATACACTAAGATTTGAATGATTGCGATAAACTGAGCGTGAAGCAGAAGATAGATCACCGCGAGGCAGAAAAAATTCACAATCATGAAAAGAACACTCTTAATGGGATTTTTTTGGATCACCATCAAAACAGCGGATGCAACCGCGGCCACTGCAATCAGAATAAATATGATAACTTCAATGTTCATTTAGGTTATTGTAAATAGAAAAATTCTTTCGAAGATAACAATTTTCAAACAATTTTCAAAAGAAATAATAGTGTAGTGCGATTTGCGGCAGCGGTAATATTGTTCCATCGTTGAAGAAGGTGAACAATAATTCACCGCTCAGGTGTAATGGTTCTAATTTATTCAATTCACCGCCTATTCCCAATCCGAACCTGATTGGAGCTGATAGCTGGTTTTCCGATCGTCCCCTGTAAAAATATCCAAGCGCTCCGGCTCCAAAAAAGCGGGTCGTTTCTCCCCGTACGAAATCATACTGCAGTTCAGTTCCGACATTCAGTAAGGTTTGATTATCGGCTTTAATTACACCTCCGATAATTTGATATGAAAAATCTCCGGGCAAATGATGACGAAAGCTCAGTCCGAAACCGCTTGCTAATCCACCTGCGAGTCCTACACCGAACACAGACTGTTCAATCGCCTCGGTTGTTTGTGCCGGCTCAGCAACCTGAGCATGCAGAGAATTATATAAAATGAATGTTGATAATATTAATAAAGATATCTTCATGTAATTCTTCCTTCTCATTTCGATTTGACGAGTAACCATAATTCCTTGATCGAGGGGCGCTTTCCGTACGATAAAATAGTTGTCCGGAATATTTTCCCAGCCACCCAGATGGCAGCAACCGACGAAACCACTAAAAGCGTAACAGTTGAAATAATTTCCAATGTTGATGGCATTTGAATCGGAATTCTCACCGCCATCATCGATGCTGTTAAGAATGGGATATAAGACAATATTTTCGATAAGGTTGATTCAGGATTTTGAATAATCATTATTGCAAGCATGATTGGTATAATCAATACTATGACCAAATAACCTGTTACCTGCTGGGCTTCTTGCTCAGTGGATAATGGCGCGCCTGCCGCAACAAAAATTGCCGCATAAAATATATAGCCGAGAATAAAATAAACCAGAAGAAGCGCGGCACCAGCAAGAGGTATCATTGTAACGGAAAATTTTAAGCTCGCGATAATTCCTATTAATGCCCAGAATCCGATCTGTGTTAATCCCAGGGCGCTTAATCCTAAAATCTTTCCTGCCATCAGGTGATTTGCGGGGCTTGACGACATGAGCACCTCGACTACCCTATTCGATTTTTCTTCTAACATACTGCGAACAAGAAGCTGCCCTGAAGTCATGATCAAGAAAAACATCATCATCATGAAAATATATGACGACATGAAGATTTTTTCGAATCCTCCCTCTTCTTCTTTCCCGCTCTTTGTTAATTTGATCGACTTTAAATCAATTGTTGCAGTTATTTCTTTGACGATAGATGGATTAAGTCCTCTTTCCGTTGCCTTTTTCTCCATTACAACGTCTTTTAGTGCCCGTTCCAGCCGACTTGTTACCTTTATATTCCCTGCATTTTTGGAACGGTAATCCACAACGCTGTCCGTAAGGATATTTTTTTTCAATATCAAATATCCTTCGATCATCTCGTCTATTACCATCTTATCTGCCCTGCGCTTCGCATCTTCCAAATCTCCCACTGATGTAATCGGTATTTGATGAAGCAGATAATTTGGTTGTCCGTTTGGTAATTTATAACGCGATTCAAGGGTTTTAGTTAATGGCACTTCGAAATTTCCGGTTTCATCAATTATTCCGATGACTACACTTTCAGTATCAGGTCTGCTCATAAGCAACGATGGAACAATTCCGGCTCCTAACATTATCAACGGAGTCAAAAAAAGAGAAATTAAAAAAGATTTGGATTTTATTTTTTCAATATATTCCCACTTGGCAACCGCGAATGCTTTTTTCATACCGACTCCTCAGATTGCCCATCCGATTTTTTAGTACCTACCATTTTCAAGAAGATTGAATTTAGCGATGGCTCAGTATTTTCGAATTTTCTGATATCGAGTAGTTGAGAAATATCTCTTAAGACTGTGTGAGGTTTTATTGAATCGGCTAAAACAAGTTCCGCATAATTATCGTACAATTGAACCGCGGAAAATGCCGGATGCATCGATAGGAACTTCGGATCTCCGTCGAATTCAATCCTGACAGTGTTGCTGCCGTAACTGCCCTTCACATCTGTGAGGGCACCTTCTAGGACAACTTTGCCTTTGTTGATAAGACAAATATTATCGCATAATTTTTCTGCCTGATCCATTTGATGAGTTGAAAATATCACCGCTTTGCCTTGATGTTTCATCTCAAGCATTATATCTTTTAGAATAATTTGATTGACCGGATCAAGTCCTGAGAATGGCTCATCTAAAATCACAAGTTCAGGTTCATGAATCACCGATGTAATGAATTGGACTTTTTGCTGATTACCCTTTGAAAGCTCTTCGATTTTTCTATCGTACGCAGTCAACAGATCGAATCTCTCAAGCCATTTATATGCGCGGCGCTTCCCTTCCGCAGTATCAATTCCTTTCAGACTCGCGAAGTAAAGAATCGTATTCAATAATTTATTTTTCCGGTATAATCCTCTCTCCTCGGGCAGGTAACCTAAACGATCGCGTATTTCCTCGCTAAAATGTTTTCCGTCGAATAAAATTTCCCCAGAATCCGGTTGGGTTATATTTAAGATCATCCTGATCGAAGTGGTTTTACCGGCTCCGTTTGGTCCCAGTAGACCGAGAATTTCTCCCCTTTTGGCTTCCAGAGAAACACCATCAACTGCTACAACTGTTGCGAACTCTTTCCGAATATCGATAGTAGTTAACATATCCTTATGGATTCAATCTGTAAATCATTCTTGGGAATGGGATCGTTTCCCTCACATGATCCAAACCGCAAATCCAACCCACAGTACGTTCAATCCCGAGTCCGAATCCGGCATGTGGAACCGATCCGTATCTTCGCAAATCGAGATACCACTCGAAAGGTGCGTGCGGAAGCTTATGTTCATCTAATCTCCTTATCAAAGTATCGTAATCATCTTCTCTCTGGCTACCGCCGATTATCTCGCCGTAACCTTCAGGGGCAAGAACATCCATGGCAAGTGCAAGTTTGGGATTTTGTGGATCCCGCTTCATGTAAAATGCTTTCACCTGAGCAGGATAACGATGAACGATTACCGGTCGGTCATATTGTTCAGATATTACTGTTTCATCTGTCCCACCTAAATCATTCCCCCATTCGAATGCAATTCCTTTTTTCTTCAAAATATCGATGGCTTCATCATAAGTTATTTTAGGAAGCGGCTTTTTTACGTTTTCCAAAAATTTTGTGTTGCGCTCCAGCACTTTGAGTTCCTGTTGTCTGTGTTTGAGAACAGAAGAAACAATATGCTCTAAAAATTCTTCAGCAAGTTCCATGTTATCATTCAAATCGTTAAATGCCACTTCCGGTTCAACCATCCAGAATTCAGTAAGATGGCGTCGGGTTTTAGATTTCTCCGCCCGAAATGTTGGACCAAAAACGTACACTTTTCCGTGTGCCATAGCTCCGGCTTCGCCGTAAAGTTGTCCGGATTGTGTTAAGTATGCTTTACCGAGATCGAAATAATCGGTTTCGAATAAGGTGCTGGTACCTTCGCAAGCGGCGGGTGTGAAGATTGGTGCATCCATTAAAACAAATCCACGATTATCAAAAAATTCCCGAATCGCTTTAATGATTTGATGACGAACCCGCAAAACCGCGTGCTGTTTTGATGAGCGAAGCCATAAATGTCGATGGTCCATCAGGAATTCCACACCATGCTCTTTAGGTGTGATAGGATATTCCTTTGCAATCTGTATGATTTCAACATTCATGACCTCCATTTCGAATCCACCGGGCGCGCGATCTTCTTTCTTGATCTTTCCAAAAACAGCAAGAGATGATTCTTGTGTTATTGAATCGAATAAATCGAATACGTTATCAGATACATTCCCTTTTACAATCACACATTGAAGTAAACCGCTTCCGTCGCGAACGACAAGAAATCTGATTTTTCCGCTCGATCGTTTGTTATACAGCCAGCCGTTGATTTTAACTTCACCGCCGACATGTTCGCCTAATTTATCTATTGTCACTCTTGTCATACTCACTTTTTTATTTTAATCAATGAATAATATTTCCGGGGTCTTATTAAGATTATTGTAAACAATTCAAGCTGAGAGATCGATCATTTTGATATCCTTGATATATTTTACGGTACGATACTCTTTGAGACTTTTCAATTTTTCCAATTTATCGTGAATACGATGAACATTCTCTTCAATTATCTTGATATATTTACTATGTGTTTCCGATGGAAAATATGATTTAATATCATCAGATAATGATTTCATTTCGTTAATAGATGGTTGGAATTCACCAACCACTCCCATCAACGTTTCTCTGATTGCCTTCAAGCGCTGCTGACTTATTTCCAGTTGCATTAAATGATCCCTTAGCCGATGCTTTTCGATAACACTCAAAACGGTCTTGGGTAGAATAGGTGATGATATCTCTTCTTTAACGAGATAATCATCGACGCCTATTTTCATCACATCAACAGCAAGATCGAAATCCTTATTTACGGTTAAAAATATAATCGGGAAATTGAATTTTTTCGCTTTCAGTTCTTTAGTAATTTCCAATCCATTTTTGCCCGGAAGAAAATAATCCATAAGCACTATATCATAATTGGGATCTTGCTCAAGTTCTTTAATCGTGTCGTGATAATTTTCCTTCCAGGTAATTTGAAATTTATCTTTTTCAAATCGCTGCAGGTAAACGCTGACGAGTTTCGCGAAATCTTTATTATCTTCGACTAAAAGAATCCGTATTTTTTCCTTCTCCATATCAAACTTGTTCCTTATATGAACTTACCCTGGGTAATGTGAAATAAAATGTTGAACCCGTTTCGGGAACCGATTCGACCCAAATATTACCTTTATGTAATTCGATTATTTTTTTCACAATCGCTAAACCGGCTCCGGTACCCTCATATTCTTCGCGTCTATGAAGCCGCTGGAAAATGACAAATATTTTTTCATAGAATTCCCGGTCAATCCCGATTCCGTTATCTTTGATAGAAAAAAGATAGTAATTATTTTCGGCATTTTGAAATTTCACTTCAACAACAGGATTTTTTTTATCGTTGAATTTTATTGCATTACCGATCAGATTACGGAATACGATACGCACCTGAGTTTCGTTTCCATACACCTCAGGTAAATCATCCGGGAGTATGAACGATACATCTTTTTGCCTGATGGTGAATTCCATATCAGTCCGAATATCTCGAATAACGTCGCCTATTGCAATTCCCTTGAACGATTCAGCCGGTCGGCTAACGCGCGATAATAACAACAAATCATCTATCAAACCTTTCATCCTGGTTGTGGCACCGACAATTGAATCTAAATATTCTTTGCCTTCTCCTTGTATAATATCCTGGAAATCAGTTTGTAATATCCTGCTGAAACCCTCCACACTGATTAACGGTTCTTTGAGATCATGCGAAACTACGTATGTAAAATCGTCAAGTTCTTTATTCCGTCTTTCTATCTCAGTTGATTTTTGCAACGTCTCTTCGTGAAGTTTCCCTTTTTCCAGAGCAAGCGCTGTTAAATTGGCTATACTTTCCATTAATCTTTTTTGAGTTTCGGAATAACTGCTATCAGGTTCCGCTTCAATCGACATCAGGCCGAATAGAACTTCTTTCGATAACATCGGGATGAACATAGTTCGGTTATCCGATGAATGATATGCTTTTCTGCTTTCAACTACCTGCCCGAGTATTGATCCGGATATTATCGTGCTAGATTGTGCCGGTGCAGGAATAAATATTTCCTGACCACCGAGTCGCTCTACGTGAAGAATAGGTGATTTTGTTTTTGTCTTCTCATCGTACAACTCGATCTTGAACATTTGGAACGGAATAACTTGTTTAACCTGATTATAAACCGTGGCAAATATTTCATCGATATTTAATGTCGAGGTGAGGTGCTGACTTATTTCATAGAGAACCGTCAACCGCTCAACTTGTACTCGCAATTCACTGTAGAGTCTGGCATTTTCAATAGCAGAACCGAATTGGTTTCCGACCAATGTTAAGATTTGCTTCTCTTTTTCGGTAAACGGATGAATATGATTATAAAATATATCGATCACCCCAAGTGCCCGATCATTTGAGACGATAGGAATCAATGCCATCGCTTCTAAATTAAGTTTTTTAAGAATCGATCTATTATCAGGCATTATTCTCTCATCAAGATATGCATTCTGATTAATGTACATCGGTTCTTTCAATACTGCCACCACTCCGGTTGCGGATGCCGATTGGTTCAATCGCATGATGGACTTATTTTCTTCGATATTAAAACCGGTATGTGATATCATGACCAGATCGTTTGAGTCGGTATCATGCAGATATAAAATAACGGCTGAAGCTCTTATCAGTTCTTTTAAGTGTGGTAATGCCTTCTCAAGCATTCTCTGGAATTCAAGTGAGCTGCTGATGATACCCGAAATTTCGTTGAGTGCCATGAGCTGCTCGTTGTTCCTCTTCAGTTCGGCTTCCGAGTTCTTGAGTGCCGTAATATCTGTTTGTGTGAATACCAAGCCGGTAATTTTTTTACCGATCTCCATCGGGTTGACCGTAAGCTGATATGTTCTGTCGCCTGATGAAGTTGTATAAAGAATTTCTTGAGAGAATATATATATCTCGCCTGCAAGCATCTTATCGACAATGCCATGCAAAATATATTTTACAGCATCATTCGGCAGTAAATCGTAAAGGTATTTTCCTTCATAATTATCGGTTCCGGCTTTGCCGAATTCTTTCATGAACTGCCGCCATGCGTTATTCACTTCACGAATGCGGAGTTCCGTATCAACAGTGTAAACTATACTGTTAATTGAATCTAACAGATTATGAATATACGACGAATCCTCCGAAACCTGACGGAATAATAAGACGCGATCTATGATTGTCCCGATCTGCTGCGCTATTGGTGTTAAGAGTAGTGAATGGTCATCTGTATATGTAAACGGCTCAACGCTAAAGAGCTCCAAAGTCCCTAATATTTTATCTTTAAGAGTTATAGGAACACCGATGTGAGACCTTATTTCTCCAAGATGTTGACTTATCTCTTTTAACTGTGCGTCTCCATGAAAATCATTCACTATCAGCGGTTTTTTTTCTTTGAGCACAATTTGTGATATAGTTCGCTCAAGAGGTATTATTTTCCCTTCAATTATTCCCGTTAAGGTCCCTGAGTAGACAGTCAGATATTTTGAATCATCTTTGAGTATGTTGATGCTGATATTATCGTACTGCACAAGATTTTTTATTTCACTCGATACTGTAACAAATATATCGCGAAGATCAAAGGTTTGATTTGCTTTTGAAACTATACGGTTGAAAAGTTCAATCTGTTTATTTCTTTTTTCCAAAGTTTGAACTAAACGTTTCCGCTCTGTTATGTTACGGGCGATATTCAGCATTGCTATTGGTTCGCCCATCCTATTCCGCAATAAGGTCGTGCTCAAACTTACTGGAATCAATGTTCCGTCTTTCGCCCGAAGGGTCATATCAAAATCATGGAGCCAGTTATGTTCACGCAGACTTGCTATCCAAAGCACGAATCTACCCATTTCTTCTTCAACCAACCATGGATATGGAAATTCGCAACCGTTAATGTCATTCCGGTTATATCCGAGCAAATTCAGGAATGTGCGGTTAACCTGCACAACCGTCCCCTCCAGATTAGTAAGAATCAGAATGTCTCCCATAGTATCGATCACGTTGCTTAAAACGTATTGAGATTCCCGGATCTCATTTTCAGATCGTTTCTGGACAGTGATATCATCGAAAACAACAACATTTCCGATTTTATTTTTTTCGGTATCGAGCAGGTTAGTAAAGAGGCATCGGAAAAAGATTTCTTTATCTTCTCTTTTCCAATTAAATTCTATCATCTCTTCTTTATCACCCGCCGAGACATGCTTAATCACATCGTCGAATGATATCTCATCATAAAATGGAATGATCGATCGGGCATCCTTTAGCTTTATCTTCTCGAACTCGACATCAAAAAGATTTTGGAATGAGACATTGCAGAAAATACATCGCTGGTTATTGTCGAATACTATAACAGCTTCGGGGATCGATCTTATCAGATTATTTTGGAATATATTTTCTTCCTTCAGTGTTTTCAATAAATTCTTGGACTCTGTTTGATCGATTATTGTTCCCAATATCTGTATAGCATGCCCGTCCACATCCCTATACACTTCGATCCCGTCTTTTACAAACCTGTATTCCGCTTTCCCTTTCGGAAGAATACGGTATTCAATTTCATCCCGTCCGGTAATATCTTCAAGCCGGGTAATTCTTTCGAAGAAATATTTTTTATCGTCCGGATGGATCAGCTTGAGCCATAAATCTTTTATGCGCGTGAATTCATTTCTTGTATATCCTGTCAGGGATTCTATTCTTCTGTTCACCAGCGTGAATGAGCCAGATGCAGACGCCTGATAAAGCACATCCGGACTCGATTCGATCAATGAGGTTGCCAAATTGGCTTTTGATTTCGCGGTTTTAAACATTCCGGCATTGATCAGATGATTGCCAATTAAATGTCCGATCGTGATGTAAAGGTCTTGCGTGAAATGCAGTGCGCCTTGATCTTTCCGCGAACAAAAGAGAAACATCCCGACCAACTTTTCGTTCGCCACCAACGGTATTAATGCTACAATTTTTATTCCCGCAGATTTAAAAATACTTCGATGAGGAAGATAACTTGGGTAGCGATCAATGCGGAATAGATGAGGTAAAAGAGTTTTTGATATAAACCCGCCTATACCATGTTCATTTTCAATTTCGTGAAGCTTTTGCGCAACATCGGATGGTATATTCCTTGAATCTGCCAATATTAATTTCGATCCCCCATCATCGGGCAGGTAAGCGGCTCCAATTTCTAAACCGGACAGCTCCGATATTTTGATGATTATGCTTCTCAGAGATTTTGTTAAATCAAAGTTATTGAATAATGTTGAGCTGATATTTTTAAGGTATTCAATCTCCTGCCGACGTTGAAAGATTTCATTCTCAAGAGCGTTTTGTGCTGTCGTGTCTTCAATATAAATTGCAATATCACCGGTTTTCTGATCGTTGAGATTGAAGAATGTAAGTACGCATTCAATAATCTTATTATCTTGTCGCTTTATTATAAATTTATCGGCAGCCGGTTTCGATTTTGGACCTGCCTGCTTCTCGAGACGCTGACTAAATTTCTCTCGATCTTCATCTGCGATAATCGATACAATTTCTTTACCGACAATCTGTGCGGATTCTTGTTTCAGTAATTCGAGAAATGAGTTGTTTGCATATTTTACAATTCCATTGTTCGTAATTGTAATAGGTAAAATTGAGTTTTCAATCAACGCTCTGAATGATACTATTTTTTCAGTCACCTCTGTCAATGTTTTTTTATCGGCGGTGATATCCTGAACCGAAAGCTGGATGCAATCATTTCCTTCATACCGTATCGATGAAAGATATATTCTCGCTTCTAATGTTTTTCCTGTATTTGTATTAATAGAAATTTCTATAACAGCCGGTTCACCCGATTCACGTACCGATTGTATTAACTTTTGAACTTTGCGATATGAATCATTCGACAAAAACGATTTTATATTTTTCTGTGATAGTTCTTCTGCTTTATTGAATTCAAATAGGGAAACAAATTTATTATTGGTAAATACAATCTTATTTTCTCTCAGAAGCGCAATGGCAATGTTAGATGATGAAATGATTAATTCATAATCGGACTTCTGTTGCTCTAACTTTATGACCATTTCTTGATGCTCTTCAATAACACGGACAATCGCGAAATACCATCCATCTGCCACAGTTGAAATATTTATTTCAACCGGTAAAATTCTTCCGTTCTTTTTAATTAAATCGATCGCAATTTCCACTGACCGTTTCTTCTGTAAATCTAAAATTGATTTTATAAATTTCCGGCGATGAGATGGTATTATTATGTCGGTCAACTTTATTATTTTCAATTCTTCCAGTTCATATCCGAGAAGCGATAGTAATCGGTCATTAAACTCTCGATGATTACCATTACGGTCGAAGAGGAGAAGCGCGTCAGAAGCTTTATTAAAACTTTGTTCAAATCTCTTTTCAAAATTCCCCATCATTGATTCCGAAGAAATAATTAGAGGAGTTTCAGGGGAATCATCCGACAATGCCTTGGTTATGTTGAACGGCACGATCGCGGATGCTGTATATCTTCCTTTTAGCGATATGGGCAAACAATACAATTCATTTTTATAAAGAATCACATCCAAACATATTGAAGATAAATCTTTAATATCTGCGATCATTTTAAGAGTTGGAATATCTTTTAGAAGGGTAACGACGGTGAATAATTTCTTTCTTCTGCAAATATTTGCAAGCGCCTCGAAAAGAAGGATAATATTCTTATCCGTCATTCCAATCTTATGTAAATAATTTAAACCATCAATAATAACTACAGATTTGTTCTCAATGGAAGATAGATTTTTAATGAATTTGTTAACGAATATTTTGGATTTGATTTCTTCAGGATGGAATTCAATTACTTTATAATATTTTTGATTTTTAACTTCGGACAAATCACTCTTACCGAAATTGAAACGTTGAATCGGTATTTTATTACGTGAGGAGTAGCTAAGAAGACTTTTTAATAACGGTGCGACATTCGATTCGGAGCTTAGAAGCAACAATAGTGTATCGCCCGGAACGATTCCTCCCAGATGATTATCTAACTTTTTTGAACCTGTAGAAAATTGTATCTCGTGCATGCGTGGAATTAATTTCTGTCAAAGATTATATAAAATGTACAAATAATTCATTCATTGCACAAAAACGAAATGTTTGAATATGAATTGAATGAAAATAGATTTTCACTTGATATTAATTCAATAAAAAAGGCGACCGAAGATAATCGGTCGCCTTTTAATAAGTTTATGACTTAAAAATTACTCGGCAAAATTATAACTTGCTGTCATAAATCCAAACGTATTTAAATTATCGTTTGAACCGAATAATCCGAGACCACGACGGAGTGCTTCTTCACTCACCGTTGCGTCGAGTGAGAATCCGCCAAATTTAAATCCAACACCCATTGTGACTAAACCATCGAATGTTGACGGATTTAGACCGCCAACTAACATCATGCTGTGAGCAATGGATTGATTATTTTCATATTTATATGTTTCTGATTGCGTTAAAGAAGTTCCCTGTCGATCGGTCCTGGTCCATTTAGCTTCAAATTCATGTTTGACGCTACCGATAGCTCGTTGATATCCCAATCTGCATGCAAGCCAATCTGTTGCCCACCATTCGGCACCGAGATTAATTACCGGCAGAGCAGTGTAAGTATAAGTTTCAGTCCCTGAGAAACTTCGGGTGACCGTGTCTGCGGGAAAATAATAATAGTCTATGTAACTTCCGGTTGTATCCATTTTCATTTCAACGCTACCTGATTGGAAACTAACACCGCCGGCAAAATAAAACGATTGGGTTTTGTATTCACCGCCAAGACCGAATGCAAATGCTGTTCCGGATTCTTCCATTGAAAATGTTCTCGGAAATGCATTTAAGAATCGCGTTTCGGATGAAGTTTTCATTACCGCTTTATCTTCTTTTGGTTCTCCACTAACTGTAGCAAACATCGCATAAGGGACAAAATTAAATTTATTGTTGATTTTGAATTTACCGCGTGCCGCCAATTGCAATTCTGTAGCTGAAACAGAATATTCACCATTGTCACGATACCACATGTTATACCCAGTATCTGCCGGTGAGGATTTTGCAATATCAGTCGCACTGTTGAATCTGACAGCACCACTGAAATCAACTGACGAACCATTACCTAGATCAAGAATCGCGCCTGCTCTGAGACCCATCATGCTCGAGGAACCTTCTCCTTCTCCAGTATAAGTTGTACTCGTATCGCGGCGTAGTGGATATAAAAGAGTCCATGTATATTTATCATCATAATTATAATCATAATTAGACCAGCCATACATGAAACCAAATCCAAGTGTCAAGTTGCTCATTTTGTACGCTGCAAGCACTTCCCAAACATTATTGACGTAAGGGATGTCATTCGCGTAACGTTGCATGAATGGAGGTTCTAATGTTTGATTGATTGAATTGATTGTGGTAGGATCATAACTCAGGATTGTTCCAACTGTTAAATTATCAGTAACGCCAAATGAAACACCGGCGTTCTGCTGCCCGTATCCGTTATCTGAACTCGAGCTGCTGTACAACCTACCGCCGGAGATGTTCATCCAGAGATAATCTTTGTAATCTGCTTGATATGCCGGATTGACAAAAATTAACGCAGGATCATTCATGATAAATGGATTTAATACTAATCCATAACCTGCCTGTGATCCGCCCATACTTGCCTGGCGAGCAATTCCACCCGGCTTTGCCTGGGAGAAAGCTAAGCTAACTACCATGACCACCAAAATTATTGCAATAACAAACTTCTTCATAATACCCTCTAATATTTGTGAATATTTAGTGATTTAATTTTTATAACGTATATTTAATTCCTGCAAATATTCCGAGCCACTCAGTCGGTTTATCTTCAGTTGCTAAATAATTGAATGAAATATTACAATCTATTGCCATTTTATCATCGATCTTATATTCGGCACCCAACGATGGAATTATTCCGAATTTTGTTTCTGTGTTAGTGGCACTTCCTTCTTTATAATCCAATGCGATAATTTTTGAGGTAATCGTTGAACTCATTACGAAGACGCCTATATCAAATTTACCGTATATGCTTATCTGATCGTCCATTTGCGCAGAGTACTTAGTGCCTACCAAGATCGGTATAATTTCAAATTTTGTTGTGTTAACCGCTACCGTTGAGGTAATTTCTTTCCCCGGAAAATAGAGATATCCCGACGTTAAAGTAATTGCGACATTTTGGTCGAAATCGTATCCGCAGGTCACCAATCCGCCAAATCCCATTTTTATAGAATCGCTCATCTTACCCATCGGCAGAGCAATTCCTCCATCAAATTTAAAAAAAATGTTTTGGCTAAATAAATTGATCGAGCCGAATATTATTAAAAATGTTAGAATAATGATATTTTTTTTCATAGATGCCTTGTTAATATTTTATTAGTATCAATTATCAAAAAATAATTTTAAAAATTACAACCAATAACCGCGTAAAGTATACCAAAAAAAAAGGAATTTGTCAAGTTTTATTTTATTGTTTAACCTAAGCGGGTTATCTCCTTATTTTTCAATAGGTCGATATTTTTTGCAATCTTGATCAAATATTTTGATTTTTGTGCGTTTTTCTCAATAATCAGCAAAATTGGAATAAAAAAAGGCGTTCTGAAACAGAACGCCTTTATCAACTAGTTTGACTAAAAACTGAGATGATTAATTGATTACAAAATTAACTCCAGCGCGAATATTGAAATTGCTCATATCAGAAATTACAAGATATTTGGCGGCTAAATCTAAATTCATGTTATCGCCAATCTTCATTTCATAGCCAATTCCGGGTGCAATTGTGAATTCGCTACTGGTTTCAGAGACCTCACCACCAAATGAATATGGTCCTACAGTATATGTAGGTGATTCGAAAGTCCAGCTAAACATATACATTCCAATTTCAGCGCTTCCATAAACACGTCCGTCACCTTCAGTGAAATAATATCTTCCACCAACAAGAATTGGAATAGCTGAATATGAATAACTAAAAACTCCAAAATCCTTTCCACCCCAGCTAATATAGCCAGCCGTACCGGAAAGGGAGATCTGGTTATTTAACTGATATAAGAAGTTGGCAGTTCCACCAATACCCGTACCAGCAAAATCACCGAAGGTACCCATGGGAAGTGCAAGCTCAAGACCAACGCCTGCTTTCATTTGACCTTCCTGAGCGAAACCGATTCCGGTCACTACTAAAATCAACATTAAAACGGAAACTAATTTTTTCATTTATAACTCCTGTTATGTTTATGATTGTTAATTATGTTAAATAACTGACTTGCAATTATAAGAAAAACAACACTATTTGTCAAGTCAAGAGTTCCACTGAGAATAATAATTAGTGAATTTTTAATCTTTTAACAGATTTCTTGATATAACAATTCTTTGAACCTCTGAAGTACCTTCATAAATTTCGGTTATTTTCGCATCACGCAAATACCGCTCAACATTATATTCCTGGCAGTATCCATATCCACCATGAATTTGGATTGCATCGAGAGCGGCATCGACCGCAACTTTTGATGCGTACAATTTTGCCATTGCCGACATATTACCGAACGGTTCATGAGCATCTTTTAATGCGGCAGCTTTTAGCGTTAATAACCGCGCTGCTTCAATTCGTGTTGCCATATCGGCTATCTTAAATTGTATCGCCTGAAATTCTGCAATATATTTACCAAATGCTTTTCTTTGTTTTGCGTATGCAACAGAGGCATCTAACGATGCCTGTGCGATACCGAGAGCTTGAGAGGCGATTCCTATTCTACCGCCATCAAGCGTCTTCATCGCAAATTTAAATCCGAATCCTTCTTCACCTATGCGGTTTGCAACCGGCACTTTACAATCTTGAAATGATAACGAAACAGTATCGGAACTTCGTATTCCTAATTTCTTTTCTTTCTTCGCCACGGAAAAACCCGGCGTTCCTTTTTCAACAATAAAAGTGCTAACACCATGGGCGCCTTTTGTTTTATCGGTTGTTGCCATAACCAATATTACATCTGCTGTAGATCCATTTGTAATAAAATTCTTTGTTCCGTTTAATATGTAATAATCACCTGATCTCTCCGCCATCGTTTTTTGATTTGATGCATCGCTTCCGGCTTCAGGTTCGGATAACGCGAACGCACCAAGCAATTTTCCACTAGCGAGCGGGATAAGATATTTTTGCTTTTGCTCTTCACTCCCCCATTCATTTAATCCGTAAGTTACAAGCGAATTATTAACAGACATGATTACACCGCAAGAAGCATCGATCCTGGAAATTTCTTCCATGGCAAGTACGTAACTTACCGCATCCAGCCCCGCACCGCCATACTGTTCCGGGACCATCATCCCCATAAAACCTAACTCGCCTAATTTCTTGACGATCTCGTGCGGAAATTTTTCTTTTTCATCTCTCTCAATAGCAGAAGCCACTAACTCATCCTCGGCAAATTTACGCGCGGTATCTTTTATCATTAATTGTGTTTCATTGAAATTGAATTGCATTCTTACTTTCCTTCGTATTTATAAAATCCTTGACCGGTTTTTCTTCCTAAATGTCCTGCCGCAACCATCTTTTTTAATAATGGAGATGGTCGGTATTTTGAATCTCCTAATCCTTCATGAAGGACATTCATGATGGAAAGGCAAACATCTAATCCGATAAAATCAGCAAGTGTAAGCGGACCCATGGGGTGGTTCATACCCAATTTCATTATCGTATCAACTGCCTCGGGTGTTGCAACTCCTTCCATAACGCAATAGACCGCCTCATTTATCATCGGCATTAAAATTCGGTTTGCTATGAAACCCGGGTAATCATTCACCTCTACCGGCACTTTCTCAAGCTTTTTTGAAATCGCAACGACTGTTTCCAATGTTTCATTTGAAGTTGCGAGGCCGCGAATTATTTCAACAAGTTTCATCATCGGTACCGGATTCATGAAGTGCATGCCGATTACCTTATCGGGACGTTTTACTTTTCCGGCGATCTCAGTGATTGAAATTGACGACGTGTTCGTAGCGAGAATCGCGTTCGCTGGTGCTGCCACATCGATCGTTTGAAATATTTTTGTTTTAATCCCACGATCTTCAATTGCCGCTTCAATAACTAAATCTGCATTCTTAACACTTTCTTCCAAGACAAGTGAAGTTCGGATATTTCCTAATGTTTCTTTCTTCTTATCCTCGGTAATGATTTCTTTTTTAATCTGGCGATCAAGATTGTCGGTGATAGTTTTTATCGCATGGTCAAGATATTGTTGACTGATATCATTCAACGTAACGTTAAATCCATACTGGGCGAATACGTGGGCGATTCCGTTACCCATTGTTCCCGCACCGATCACTGTAACATTTTTTATTTCCATAATAAACCTTCCTTAATAAAGTTCAACAATCATCGCGCTCGCCTCTCCACCGCCGATGCACAAAGATGCTATTCCCCGTTTTAAATTTCGTTGTTTAAGAGCGTGAAGCAAAGTAACTAATATACGAGAGCCGCTTGCTCCAATCGGATGACCTAACGCCACCGCTCCGCCGTTGACATTCACTTTGTTGTTATCTAAACCCAGAATTTGATTAACCACGAGCGTTACGACAGCGAATGCTTCATTGATTTCAAATAAATCAATTTGCTCTTTTGTCAAATTAGCTTTCTTTAGCACTTTCGCTATAGCATCGGCAGGAGCTGTTGTGAACCACTCAGGTTGTTTTGCGGCAGAACTGGATGCAATGATTCGTGCGAGCGGTTTTACTCCGAGTTGAGTTGCTTTTTCTTTAGACATGATGACTAATGCTGCTGCTCCATCGTTGATCTTAGAAGCATTTGCTGCCGTGATTGTTCCGTCTTGAACAAATGCCGGTTTCAAAGTCGTTATTTTATCGAACTTAACTTTTTTCGGTTCCTCATCATCACTTATGATTAATGGCTCTGCGCCTTTTTGCGGAATCGTTATTGGAATTATTTCTTCTTTGAACGATCCGTTCTTTTGCGCTTCCAATGCCCGTTGATAACTTTGAACTGCAAAATCATCTTGCGCCTTTCTTGAGAGGTTGCATTCCTTTGCACAAAGCTCACCGGCATTCCCCATGTGAAAATCTTTATAAGGATCCCACAAACCGTCTTTAATCATCAGATCGGTAATTTGTCCGTGACCCATCCGGTAACCATTTCGCGCTTTTTCGAGAGTGTAAGGAACATTTGACATACTTTCCATTCCACCTGCAACAACTATCTCAGCATCGCCAAGAGCAATAGCTTGTGAAGCAAGCATAACCGATTTCAAACCTGAGCCGCAGACTTTATTTATCGTCATGCACTCAACCGATGTGGGTAATCCCGCGTAAATCGCGGCTTGACGAGCCGGGGCTTGACCCATTCCACTCGGAAGTACACAACCCATTATCACTTCATCAACTTGCTCAGATTTGATGTTTGCTCTTTTAACAGCTTCTTGGATGACATAGGCACCTAATCTTGTTGCGGGAAAGGAACTTAATGAACCGCCGAACGATCCAATCGGAGTTCGGCAGGCGCTCGCAATAATAACTTCTTTACTCATATTAATTAAACTAACGAGTTAATAATCAGTGATTTAATTTTTTAGATCTATCGGATTTTATTTAACCCGAACGAATTCTATTCTTCTGTTTTTCGCTCGTCCGTCGGCGGTAGTATTATCGGCAATCGGTTTTGTAAAGCCGTAACCTTTTGTCGTTATCCGTTTTGCATCGATTCCTTTACTGACAAGGTACGCTTTAACAGATTCGGCTCTGCCCGATGAAAGATTCATGTTATATTTAGCTCCGCCAACATTATCGGTATGACCGTGAATTGCAACTTCTATCGCAATATTTGAATATAAACTAACGGCAACTTGGTCAAGAATTTGTCGCGCTTCAGGCAGCAAAGTCGTTTTTGCTGTTTCAAAATTTACGCCTTCTAAAATAATGCGTTCACCGATTTTAATTGTTGGAACATCATCGGACGGATCTAAGGGATTCAGACCGAGTTGAATTTCTTTTCCATCCGGCATTCCACCATCATCAGTATCAGGTTTTAATGGAAGTGTTTTATGCTTCAACACTTCATCACCATCAGTCAATCCGTCTTCATCGGTATCAGGTTTCAACGGATTGGTTTTGTGCGTCATTATTTCATCACAATCGGTCAATCCTTCACCATCGGTATCCAGCTTCAATGGATTTGTTTTGTACTTTAGCACCTCATCAGCATCTGAGCAGCCGTCACCGTCGGTATCAGGTTTTAGCGGATCTGTCTTGTGTGTCTTCAATTCATCGCAATCTGTCAATCCTTCACCATCGGTATCAGGATTTAATGGATTTGTTTGATATGTAAGCACTTCTTCGCCATCCTTACATCCATCACCATCGGTATCGGGATTTAACGGATCTGTCTTATATGTATGAACTTCTTCGCCATCTTTTAGACCATCGCCGTCTGTATCGGGATTAAGCGGATCGGTTCCTAATTGTTTTTCTTCATCGTTCAGTAATCCATCGCCATCCAAATCAGGATTCTGTTCTTTAAGAAATGCGAATAGTTCGATAGTGAAACTCCAATACGCATCTCGAACGTTCGTTTTGATATCTTCTAAAAATTTTGTTGATGTAATGTTATAAGTCGCTGCCAGACCAATTGTAGTACTTTTTGATAAATTAACAGTCGCTCCACCTCCAAGAGGATAAAAAGATGTCAGCAATTTGTAATCACCTCTGGCATTACGAGGTAATTTTTTGCCGGTTGAATCCTTTGGATTAAAAGATAAAAGTCCGGCACCTGCATAAAAGTATGGAGTTACCGATTTAATTTTAACCGGTTGGAAAATAAATCTGACATCGAAAGGATATATTGTTGAAGTGAAGAATTGTGTATCTTTTTTTGCTTCTAGAGCGCCAATTCCCGCCCCAAATTCAATTCCAACAGCCGGGGAAGGAAAATATCTCACAAAAGCCCGACCGATCGGAGATTCAACTGCGCCTTTGATATCTGTTCGGGGAACAGTTAAGCCGAAAGAAGTTCCAACACCATAAGCACTCTCCAGATCCTGAGAATTCACAATTGGTGTCAACAGGAATAATAAGACTATTATTTTAGCTATATTTTTCGGCATACGCATTCGACCGTTATGATATCAGTTGTTTGCCCAATTTAATGTTTGCTCTTGATAAAGTCAAGCATTTTGACCGGATATTCATATTAAATCTGAGATATTCGGAAAAATCGTTTCATCAGCTGTTCATCGAGCGTAAAAACTCTTTGTTCGATTTTGTTCCTCGTATTTTATCTATAAGGAATTCCATCGCTTCAACAGTTGAAAAATCGCTTAATAATTTCCGTAGTATCCAAACTCTGTTCAATTCATCCGATTCGAAGAGGAGCTCTTCTTTCCTTGTTCCAGAGCGATTAACGTCCATCGCCGGGAATATTCTCTTATCACTTAATTTACGATCGAGAATAATTTCCATATTACCGGTACCTTTGAATTCTTCGAATATAACTTCGTCCATTCTGCTTCCGGTTTCGATAAGAGCAGTTGCAATGATTGTGAGTGAACCGCCTTCTTCTACATTACGCGCAGCGCCAAAAAACCGTTTCGGACGATGAAGCGCATTCGCATCAACACCTCCGGATAATATCTTTCCGGAATGCGGGACAACAGTGTTATGTGCGCGAGCCAACCGTGTTATGCTATCCAGCAAGATCACAACATCTTTTTTCGCTTCCACTAATCGCTTGGCTTTCTCGTGCACCATATCGGCAACTTGAACGTGGCGTTCTGGTGGTTCATCGAATGTCGAGCTGATTACTTCAGCGTTGACCGATCTTTCCATATCGGTAACTTCTTCGGGACGCTCATCGATCAGTAAAACAATCAAATAAACTTCTGGATGATTTCTGAGAATACTGTTCGCGATTTTCTGAAGCAAAATTGTTTTACCGGCTTTGGGTGGAGATACAATCATACCTCGCTGACCTTTACCCAGCGGTGATAAAAGATCCATTACACGCATTGCGTACTCACCCGGAGCAGTCTCGAGCTTTAACCGATTGTTGGGATATAAAGGCGTTAAGTTATCGAATAACACCCGATCCCGCACCATATCAGGATTTTCATCGTTGACTGCTTCAACCCGCAACAGCGCAAAAAATCTCTCCCCTTCTTTAGGGGGACGAACCTGGCCGCTTACAGTATCTCCGGTTCGCAAATTAAATTTTTTAATTTGAGATGGCGATACGTATATATCGTCTGGGGACGGCAAATAATTATAATCAACCGACCTGAGAAATCCATACCCATCGGGTAAAGTCTCCAGAACACCTTTACTAAAAGTGAGACCGTCTTTTTCTGTTTGAGCTTCAAGAATTTTGAATATCAATTCCTGTTTCCGCATGTCTGCGTAACCGGTGATATTCAACTCTTTTGCGATCGTTGTTAACTCAGCAATCTTTTTTGACTTGAGCTCTCCAATATCCATTGGCATGGTGTTTTACATCCTTATGAAAAATATATTATGTTGAATGAATTACCCTCATTTATCCGTACGATGATTAAATATCCGTTTCGAACTAATGCATTATGAGGAGAAGAAAAATTGATATGTTAAATGGTGGATTATCTATTGTTAGAAATAAAAATTAGGAGCTTCCTCTATAAGCTTTTTAAATATATATGCTTTTCTTAAAAAAAGCAAGTTTTTTTAGATGAATTTATTGATATTCTGTAAAATTTCTGATAGAACATAATGCGAACCGGTTATTAAAATTGGCTCATTTTCACGTTTTTCAACTAATCCAAGTCGAAGCCCTTCTTCACACGTTTTGCCTTTAACTGCCGGAATACCAAGTTTGTTGAAACAATCGATGAGAATTGATTTATCTAAAGAACGCAGACCCTTGGGTTGAACTGCAACAGCAACTCTTGTGATTGGCTGCAAATATTCTATCATCTCAGTGAACCTTTTATCTTTCATTACGCCGAATAGTAAAACAACTTTTCCGTGGATTAATTTTCTTATTGATTCCACCAGCTTTTTTACTGCATCCGGATTGTGTGCAACATCTCCGATTATTAGCGGAGATATGGAGATCATATCCATTCTCCCGAATAAACCGGTATATTTTTTTATGAATTCGAAACCATTATAAATACTATTTTTTGTAATTAATCTAAAATTCCCTGATTTTTTTAAATATTCCAAAACAAGAATAGAAAGTCGTGAATTGATCAGTTGATGAACTCCCACAAGTGAGATTTTTAATTCCGGATATATATTGTCGCTGGTATAGATATCAGTCTTTATACCAGTTAATGAATTAGATATTAAAACTGCTTTTGAGTTTTCATCTATATGGTATAGCTTTGATTGGTTTGATTTCGCAATTGACCTGAGTTTTTTTAACGCCTCTGGATTTTTAGTCGCTGTAAAAGATGGGATATACGGTTTTATAATGCCTCCCTTTTCTCGTGCTACGCTTGAATATGTTTTCCCAAGATATTGCTCATGCTCAATATTAATATTGGTGATGACACTGACAAGCGGTGATAAAACATTTGTTGCATCCCACCTACCACCAAGCCCGGTTTCTACAACTGCTATATCTATTTTTTGCTCAGCGAAATATTTGAAGGCAATTGCCGTTGTTGCCTCGAAGAAAGTCGCTTTTTGTTTTATTATTTTTGATTTAAAATAATTCGCGTAAGCAATAATATCATCCCACGATATTTTCCTCCCATCAATCCTGATTCGTTCCGCAAAATCAACAAGATGAGGAGATGTATATAATCCTGTTTTGTAACCGGATGCAGTCAGCACAGATGCGATCATTGCTGCGGTCGATCCTTTGCCGTTTGTGCCGGCAATATGTACAGATGGAAAATTGTTTTCAGGATTGCCGCAATAGTCAAGAAGTGAATTTATATTTTTTAAACCGAGTTTTATACCGAAGAATTCGAGATCGAATAAGAATTTTATTGTTCGATCATACCTGGCGGATGTTGTTATCTTGCCCATCAATCAAATTTTCAGAGCGCCAACCAAATCAACAACCTGTGCCAGTTTTCGATCGGCACAATATTGTTCAATCCCATCAGCAATTTTCAATCCTACCGCGGGATCGATGAAATTAGCTGTTCCAACTTGAACGGCCCTCGCTCCTACCAGCATGAACTCTACAGCATCCGACCAATTCATTATTCCTCCCAATCCAATAATCGGAATTTTGACAGATTTATAAACTTCATAAACTTTTGCCAGAGCCACAGGTTTAATCGCAGGTCCCGACAATCCTCCGGTGACGGTTGAAAGTTTCGGTTTTTGAGTTTTCACATCTACTGTAAGTCCGACCAAAGTGTTTATCACGGAAACCGCGTCGGCACCTTCCCCCTCCACTGCTACAGCAAATTCAGCTATTCTGGTTACGTTTGGGGTAAGCTTAACGATTATCGGTTTCTTAGTTAGCTTTCGAACGCGTCGTGTGATTTCTGCAGTTGTATCACATTTGGTCCCGAAGGCAAGTCCGCCCTCTTTTACATTAGGGCAAGAGACATTTATTTCATACGCATCAATCCCAGCATGATCTTCTAATAAGATTATAAGTTCTTCATACTCTTCAATCGTGTTACCGGCAATATTGACTATGATTGAAGTGTCTAATTTCCTCAACAGATGAATTTTATCTTCAATAAATTTTTTCACTCCGATATTAGCAAGTCCGATTGAATTCAACATGCCGCTTGCGGTTTCAACAATTCGTGGAGGAGGATTTCCATCTCGAGGTTTAAGGGTTAAAGATTTTGTAACAATTCCGCCCAGCAATGAAACATTGACCAGATCCAAGACTTCATCTCCGTAACCGAAAGTTCCGGATGCAACAACGACAGGATTTTTTAATTTCAACGATCCGATATTTACAGTAGTATCAACCATGTAAAACATAATTGATAGTATTGCTTTCGAAGATTGGACCATCCTTGCACACCAGAGAATATTTGTTTGTGGTACCGATACGCTCAACCGGACACCCTTGGCAGATTCCGATTCCACAAGCCATAGCGCTCTCAATTGAAACTTCGCACAAGATGTTGTATTTATCGGCAAGTTTAGATATTGCCCGAAGCATTGGAGGAGGACCACAGGCAAATATTTTCGGTTTTATAATATCATTTTTATTTAGATATTGTTCAACCAGAGAAACAACATTCCCTTTATAACCATCGCTTCCATCATCTGTTGCACAACTGACATTTTGTAAGTAATCGAGAATCAGACTTTCTTTATTCCTTGCACCCACAAATATTGTAACAGGTATTTTGTTGACCTGAATTTCTGAATACAATAAAGGCAACGATGCCACACCCATACCTCCACCAACAAGTAGTGTGTTTTCGAAATCTCCTGTTAAGGAGAATGAATTCCCTAACGGACCAATAATGTCGAGACTGTCTCCTTCTTTTCTTTTGGAGATAATGGCAGTTCCTCTTCCAACAGCATTAAAAAGAATTTGTAATTTATCACCGACTTTATTGTAGACGCTAAAAGGACGTCTTAATAATGGATAACTATCATCAGAAATCCGGATATTTATAAACTGTCCCGGAGCAACGGTATTGGCGATCTCCGGGGCTTCAAACGTTAATCTGTATATTGAATTCCCTAAATTCGCTAAGTTGACTATTTTTGCAAAAATCTGCTTCATTCAAGAGTTGTTGATTTTTTTCTTAGATGCCCCCACCTTCATCATCATCGGGTGGTGGTTCTTCTTCCTCTTCTTCATCGGGTGGAGTATCTTCTTCGGGATCTTCCTCTAGAGGAATCGGCTGTAATACTTGCGGCTTTTTATCTTGATCGGCGGTCTTAGTTGTCTCTTTTTTAGGTACTGCGGTTTTTCCAAGAGATGGTATTTCTTTTATCTTGATTAATTGATCCGCACTTTTAGGATCATCTTTGATGGAAACTTTGGGTTTAGCTTCAACGGCATAAACCGAAGTTGGATATTCTTTTATTAATTTTTTATACCAAAATGTTGCGCTATCGTTTTTTGAATCGTTTTCTAATAACCACGCTATGGTGAACAATGATTTTGAAGCGAATGGTGATGTTGGATAATTGATGGCGAGTTGGTCGAATATTTTCATTGCTGTATCAAGCTTACCCTCCATCGCGATTTGATATGCCGATGTGAAAATAGAATCGATCGGATCAACAGATATCGTTACTTCTTGTCCAATAGATTTTTTTAGCGCAGAAGTATACTCAGAATTTTCATATTGCGTGAATAAAATATTTTTAACTGAGTCTGCCATGATGCTGTCGGATTCCTCATTATATATTTCTACCATAGCGTAACATGCCCTCGGAGCGAACTGCTCGGAGCTATAATTATCTACAACATCCCAGTAAAAAATAAGGGCTGAGTCAGGGAGATCCATTTCAAGATAGAAATGAGCACCTAATTCAAATTTTGTCTGTCCGATTAATTTATTAAGCGAATCGATCGAAACTTTCAATAAAGGATCAGAGGCTGGTGCTTTCAATGCATCCTTTTGAGACAATTTAACTGCATTTGAATCTGCAGCTTCTCCAGGTCTTAATTGTCCGGCTATTCTATCCCCCATTCTATCTTGTCTATAATCCCGAGAGGCGATTCCCGACTCACGTCTAGAAAATAACGCAGATTGCAACGATTGCTCTTCAGCAAGTGGTTCTAAATTATCTTCAAGATTATCGTAGGATTCTGCATCAGAAATGTCAGTTATATTTTGATTATCTTGAGGCGTCAATAGTTTGTTGTCATTAACATGTTCAGGAGCGTTTCCGATAGTTTTATTTTCTATGGAATCTGTAAGAGCTAACGAATCCGTTTCAATAGCTGATGTATCCAGATGTGCTTTCAGTTCAATCAAACTATCATAACGGATCAAACTATTTGTAAGTTTAAAATAATTAGATAATGCAAGATATCTTTTTGTAGCAAGTGGTGTAATTTCAGATGCGGTAAATTCCGATTTCGCCTTTTCATAATAAACCGCGGCACGCTTGTAATCAGGATACTCTTTTTCAAATGTCAAACCTCTCTCATAAAAACTTTTAGCCGCGGCATCTGTTCGTTTGTATAATGTATCAATCCTCTCATATATTTCGAAAGCAGATAATGTATCGCCTTTTATTTTATACGTATTACCGATACCGAGTTCGACTAAAGCCCGTTCATCAGGTTTGAGCGCTTCCCCCTGCAGGTCAGAGAATACATCGAACGCTTCCTCGAATCGATGTTCCCGCGCAAGCATGGCACCCTGTCGCAACCGTGCCTGAAACACTTTTGAAAATGATGATCCATGAGAAGCTACACCTCCGTATGCTTCTGCAGATTTTGATTGATTACCTAACCGTTCATATGAAACTCCTCGTTGGAATTGTACCTCAGCCAGCAAGGCGTTATCTCCGGAGTATGTTGAGGCTTTATCTAATATTTCGACGGCTGAGTTGTAATCTTCACGTTCAAAATAAATTCGCCCTTGTAGCATAGAAGCTTGTATTAATCTGTCGTTCTCCCCCGTAATTTCAGATTCAGTGAAAACTTCTTTTGCAATCCGCAACCCCTCATCATCGTGTTTCGATTGATATTCCGAAACTGCTAAAAGCATTTTTGCCTCGCCACAAAGATCGCTATCAGGAAAATTATCGAGTAGTTCTTTGAATTTCCTTATTGCTGATTCACTTTCTCCTTTATAAACATACGATTTTCCTATCATCAAAAGTGCATCATCTATCCAACTGCATTGAGGGTACAATTGAATCAACTTTGAACTCTTCTCAATAACCTTATCCAATTTATCTGAAGCG
This sequence comes from Ignavibacteriales bacterium, assembly GCA_016214905.1. NCBI lineage: Bacteria > Pseudomonadati > Ignavibacteriota > Ignavibacteria > Ignavibacteriales > Ignavibacteriales bacterium. The sequence continues at coordinate 647,895 of JACRMQ010000006.1, forward strand.
CTTTTAGGGATTGTGTAAACAGCGAAGTAATTCGTATCTCGTCCCTTTTGAGGATTTTTTTCTATCTCAGTGATTGCGTCATCGAAATTCTTTTTCGCATTGTAGTAGGTATTAAAATACCCGGTCACATTTTCATAGAATGTACAACTTGAGAAAATATGAAGAGCGGAGAAGAGTATTACAATCTTCAAGAAAACGTCTTTTTTTGGCAAGTATCTTTCCTTATCAGAACATCTAATCTTTATCACAACATTAGAATAATACGTAAAAATAAATGCAAAAGCAACGGTAATTATTTTCCTAATTTGCATTTTACTGGACACTTCATTATTTTTCGACAAAAAAAGTATGGGAGACATATATGGGAATGTTCTCACAATGCCTTAGCGGTTCAACTCTGGGAATCAAAGCTCAAGTAGTTCAGGTCGAAACGCATATTTCACCGGCTTCACATGTATTTAATGTGGTAGGTTTGCCTGATAATGCGATAAAAGAGAGCCGCGACCGAGTTTTCGCATCGATTAAAACAACGGGATTCAAATGGCCCGGTCAACGCATTACAGTAAATCTTGCTCCTGCAGACATTCGAAAAGAAGGTGTAGGATTTGATTTACCGATGGCTATCGGAATCCTTGCCGCTACCAATCAGGTTACATTAAATCTTTTAAATGAATTTGTTCTACTCGGTGAATTAGCACTCGACGGTACGCTCCGCCCTATCCATGGCACATTGCCTATTGCAGTCGAAGTGAAGAGAAACAATATCCGCGGTATGATAGTACCCAGAGAAAATGCCAAAGAAGCGGCGATGGTTGAGGGGTTAGAAGTGTACCCGATGGATTCGCTTGTTGAAACAGTTTCTTTCTTAAACGGTGAATACAAATTACTAAAACCATTCCATGTTGATATCAAAGAAATCTTCACGGCAGAACAAAAATATCCGACTGATTTCTCTGACGTGAAGGGACAGGAAAATGTTAAGCGTGCACTCGAGGTTGCTGCAGCAGGCGGACATAATATCATCATGATCGGTCCACCCGGTTCCGGGAAAACAATGTTGGCAAAACGATTACCAACTATTCTTCCTCCACTCACATTCGATGAGGCGATTGAGACCACAAAAATTCATTCGGTAGCAGGATTACTTCCACCCGATACGGCGTTAATCTCAACCCGACCATTCCGCTCACCTCATCATACAATTTCTGATAGCGCGCTCGTTGGTGGTGGGACAATCCCACGACCGGGAGAGATTTCGCTTTCACATCATGGAGTTTTATTCTTAGATGAACTCCCTGAATTCGCCCGTAATGTTCTCGAAGTTTTAAGGCAACCATTGGAAGACGGACATGTAACCATCAATCGCTCTAAAATGTCAATCGACTACCCCGCAAACTTTATGATGGTTTGTGCCATGAATCCCTGAGGTTGTATTGCATTCCTGCTGTCATTTCTGCCGATGAAGGCATGTAAGACAGATTGATTGAAACCTCGTCACTTCCAACAGTTATTCTTTTTGTTATTGTATCAATGATGTTTCTCTTTTCAACCAATTCAAGTGTCGGCCATCGCTCATACAGGTCTTTAGCCTCGGTAAGTACTTCGTCACTTGATAGATATTGGATCTTTAGGTAATCTATCTCACCCTGCAATTCTGGGAGTTGATTCTGTATCTGCTTCAGCCTGTCTTCCAGCGGCCGGTAGTGATTCCCGAATCCTTCTTTAGGCATCTCTCCATCAAGGTGTAGTCGGACCAATTTGTCCATTTCATGCTTTAGCTTCTTGGCTTCTTCCTCGATGGACACAAATAGGTTTTGCCGATCATTGATAAGTTCATCAGCCTTATTCAGATAAGTTGAAATTTCCTCATTCGAAAAAAAGAATGTTTTTAGTTGTTCATGGTATATAACTTCAAGATCAGATGTGGGAATTTTATTGTGACATTTATAGCAAGTATACTTCGACGATTTGTGTGGAACATACATTTTATTGTTACATGAACAGAAGACTATACCTGTAAAAAGGTGTTCAGCCGGACGTCGATTCTGCCTTTGATGTTGTTCACCTAAGATCTGGTTACACTGTCCCCATACCTCGTCACTCACAATTGGCTCAATATTAATATGTACCCACTCATCCTCAGGCTTCACCACCCATTTTTTATTCTGTCCCAAGCTTCTCGTGTAGTTCATACGGCGTTTCCCCTTGGCTATCGGATCACGCAACAGACGATCCACCGTGGTATCTGAGAATTGGCCACCATTCCGGGTACGATATCCTGATTCGTTTAGTAGACGGGCGACTGTTCTTTTACGTCTATGTTCAAGGAATAGTTCATAGACTCGTTTTCGTATGGGAGCTTCTTTCGGATCAATCACCAGCCTTTTGTCTACCCACTGGTATCCAAATGGAGCCGCTCCACCAAGAGGTTTGCCAAGTTTCGCTCGTATAGGAACTGAAGCTGCGACGCGTTCAGCAATTTCTTCGCGTTCCCATTGAGCCATCGCAGCTATCATAGTATAGAATAACCGTCCCGCAGGCGTAGATGTATCAATAGACTCTTGCAAGCTTACCAAATCAGCATCGCATTCACGAAAAATATCAGCAAAGTCCAAAAGTTCTTTTGTGTTACGAGCTAATCGTGCTAACTTTGAAAAGATAATCCCTGTGATTTTATGAGACCGTACGTCTGCCAGCATTCGTTTCGTCTCGGGATGTTCCATTACAGACTTGCCACTCACAGCTTCAAGACGATACACATCTTTGACTATCCAGTCTTTTGACTCAGCATAGTATCGAGCACGCTTTTCATGGTGTTCAGGGCTTTCGCCCTTCACCTGATCTTCAGTTGAAACCCTAATCCAAATACCGACATGTTTCTCGTTTTCCATCGACGAAATTCCGTAAGGTTTGATGATAATAAATTATGACTGCCATAATAAAATGAAAAGTGATAATTTTTGTATTCGTCTTTACCTTTCACACCCGAAAACTATCCATTCATATATGATATACCATGGGCAGTTCAAATATAAGATAATAAATTTTTTAACTATCTTTAACTGCCCAATATTTATAACCAGTCAAAATATTTCGTTTGCCAATATAGTATCGATCTCAATTCATTGCTTCGTGATTGTGATGGCATCAATCCGAAAATTGGCATACTGCTTTTTAGGGTTATAATAAATATCTAAGATAGAATACTGGTAATATAGTATTATTAATAATTTGACATGTGTCGAACCTGGACCAACAAACGAGGAGAGATTTGCGTCGAATCGTTGCCACGTTTTTCTGGGTGTGGCTCCCCTGATGATATCCCATGATGACCCGCCATCGAGTGAAATATATATTTGCACAAGCAGATCATTCGTGGAAGTATTAGAAGCCCAGAACCGAAGCCAGGCAGTTGACACTGAAGCAAGGCTAAATTCCTCTTTCAACCAAGCTTGAGCAACCCAATATTGATCGTGTGATGGATAATCATAGCCATTATAACCAGCCGCAAATGCGCCCTCATATACGCTATCCGTCCTGAGCGACCATTTATCGGAGAATGACCATCTGCTCAAGCCTGTTTCCCATGATTCTTCAAAGATTGGAGCTTCTTGCAAGGTGGCATTGATAGTGAGACTTTGGCCGGGGACAGTTGCGACTTGTTGTGCCCAATAATAGTAACCTGATAATTTCAGCTGGACCAAGTGATTTCCAGCTGCCACTAAGATCGATGCTGGTGTTTGTTGATTGGTAATCGCACTGTCAATCCATATTACTGCACCGCTTGGTATAGAAGTAATGTTTAGCGTGGCTTTTTGTTGTTCTGTCACCTCCGTAGATGAGTCACCCTTTTCGCATCCAAGAGTTAGCAGGACTATACCAACAAACAAATTGATGTAAAAAAATACGTTCTTCATAGATCCTCCAGAGAGTTAATGATTAATTGAGAGTGAATTAGTATAAAATAGAAAAACCTCTTCCAGCACAATTGCCGAAAGAGGTTTCCATCAATCTTGGGTAAGCCGACCAACAGAAACCCCGGTCACAAGTGCACTGGGGTCTATCTGATCGGCAGACCAGTATAGAGCATCCACAGCCATCAAGCAACCGGGGCGAACTCTCGCCCCAGTCCGCACATTCGGCTGTGGTACCGCTGCTACAAAAATAAAAAAGCTCTAATACTGGTCTGCCTATGAAAAAGGTATGAAGAATAATTTGGAAAGTCAAATCTTTATGAAAATGTTGATTATTTTCATTATTTCTTGGAACAAGTGATTAATAGCATTTAGATACCAGGAATTTTGAAGAACATCGGCCCTCGCTACTGGTTTTGTGTCTTGAAGAAAATTCAGAGCTTTTGTATTTCTCTCCTAACATACACGGATACCAAGGTGAAGTTCGAAGAAGTTACAATCAAAATTAAAATTAATTTGAAATACTTGAATAAAGTATAAATAAAAAAGCGTGTCTGGCGGTGAAACCAAGTGGGAGGGCCTTGATTTCGAAGCGGGAACCAGACACGCGTTAAGAATATATGAAAGAATATTTTTAAATTCAAACTAATATTGATGAAATAATGTATATCTCAATTGAATAGGGGAATCATTATTCACTTCATGAAGAGTTATAATTTGCGAAACCAAGATAAAAATCGATTTCGAGTTCAGTGTTATTATTGTTTCTGCGTATATCTCTTCTTACTCGTTTCGTTTACTCTTTCTGCGATCCTAATTTATTAATTTATCTTTGGATCATATATCGGGGGTTAGTCAATATTGATCTTTTTCAACATTCCCATTCTCAATTAGATGTAATCAAATATAGCACACTACCTATTCCTAGGTATCTTTTTATTCTTTGCTGCTTTCCATCTATCAAGAGTTGGCTCCATTTTAGAATTAACAAGTTAACCATACTTTTTCTCAATAATTATTTTCATCCACTTGTAACTTTCTCTCACTCTTATTATAATTAACAATGGAATCATTCGAGGAGATGTTCATGGTAGTTGCTTGGACTAGTTTTCATCGTCTACCTGAGGATAATGTCAAGAAATATACACCAATTGGTGCCGGTGTTTATTTACTCTGGTTTCAACTTAATAATAACAAATGGAAATGTTAGTATGCCGGACAATCTGATAATTTAGAGCGAAGACTTTTCGAGCATTTATCAGATAACGAAAAAACAATTGTATGAAAAAACATGTTCATGAACATATTAAAGAATATGAATGTGCTGAAGTTTCAACACAGAGTGACCGAGATGGAATTGATTAGTTCCTGCATGATCACTTTACACCAGAGTGCAACGAGAATGACCCAGGTGGAGAACCAATCGAAGTCAATATCCCATAGAATCTATATTTGTAAAAAACATAAGTTTTATTAATTCAGCCACGAACCTTCCACCATCACAGAAAGGGTTTGCTTCGCCCATAGCGACTCATTTTAAAAGAAAAATCTAGTTCTGTTTTCTTTCCCTGACAATCGGATTTATTAAGATTTATACTTCCTGTTAGAATAAAATTAAAATAAACAAATAGAAGATTTGTCAAAATCAAATACCAAACCAATCACTTTCTTAGGGAAACTGCCCTTGCTTATAAAAGCAAGACCTAATACACAGTTTTATAAACAAAGAAAGTTTTCTTAAGGAGGTAATATGGTTCTTTTACTTTGGATAGTTGTTGTGATGCTTGCATACATGCTCTTTCTTCTTTATCACAGATTTAAACGTGATATTGAATGGCTCAATCAAAGAGTGGTGAATCTTGAGGATAAAGATCAAAGCGTTACTAAACAAAAATAACAATGTACCAAGCAATTCCACTGTTATATTAACAGTGGAATTTTTTTGCCAATTTACAATAACAACGCAGGAAGCAAACAAAGAAAGGCGATCCTTGTAAGAATCAAAAATCTTTCCATTGCAGATATACTTAAGTGAAAACGGTAATAAAGGAAACCAACCCACAACAATCCATTTAAGATCACACCGACAAAGAGGATAAATGAGGCTGTACCCCAGGTTGTTGCTGATACAACAAATATAAGTGAACTTACTCCAAGAAGAGACATAGAGATATCTACCGCCTTCACTATACCAAATCGAATTGGAACTGATGTTTTTCCCCATGCCTTATCGGCAACGAAATCTCTGATGTCTAAAATAATTTCTCGAGCAAATATCAGAAAGAACGCTCCCATGGCAGAAAATAGAAGCGGCAAAGAGAAGTTCCCAACACTCATTCCAAATATTATCGTGAAAGAACTTGTAAGGGCAGTAATTGCATTCGCCCAAATCCCATATTTGTTGTTAACAAAGGAATACACCGATAATAAAGCAATGACAATTATATCGATAAATAGAGCAAGACTGTTAAGTAAGAATGAAAAATAAATTGAGACGATCACAAGTATAGGTATCAATAACAAGACCTGCCTCCGGGATAATTTACCACTAGGTAGAGCACGATAAGTATGATTGATTTTATCTTTATCCAAGTCAATATAATCATTCAATGCAAATCCAAATCCAGACGTTAATACAACAACAGCAAAGGTAATTAATGCTGTCATCATAGAAGGATTCAAAGTTGTTGCATAATAGACCGTTGCCGCAATAGTTCCTGCAATAGATGATATGAATAATCTTAGTGTAGAAATTATGGCGATAAAGATTGTAGTAAAGTTATTCCCCACTTTTTGTGGGATCCTCATTTGGGTGTTCCTCATAATATTTTTTGTAATGTCCTTCTAATTCTTTCAATACATATTCAAGTGGGTATTTCCTTATTAAAGCACCCTTATATGCACCATACACTATAACAATAAGTAGAGCTAAAATTCCTCCAAATAGAATTGTATTACTTCTTGTCTTCACCTCTTTCCAGTTGGCGTATAATTCATCCACATTCCTTCCGAGTGAGTCTATCTCTTGTTTGACTTTGACGCTGTCAAGAATCTGGTTCCCGACCAAACTAAGATTTGTAATTTCCTCTCTAGCTTTTTCATATGCTTGTAATGACTGATCTTTTGGAAAAAGATAAATAGTCTCCTTGTCGGCTAAAATACCAAGCGGTAAGATTAAAAGAAACAAAGTAACATATGTTATTAATATCCTCTTGAAATACTTTTTTGAGATCTCATTATTATCAAACTTCTTCGAATTTTGATACAGTAGTAAAGCCTTCCAACATATAAATCCTATCCCGATTCCTATAAGGAAAAGAAGTGGATAAAACATACCAATTACAATAAGCAGTAATAAAACGATTACCAACCAAATTGATAGCATCTGACCAAATTCATTCTCTCTCAACTTTATGACAAGTTTGTGATAAAAAGTCAAACTTTGAATTGAAAGAGCCCCTAGAATAAGAGCGATGGTCAACTCATTCGCTGGAGTTATTCCTTGTCGAACAGCAGGCACTATTTTTGATAGAAATAATATCGTTAATGCAAAAAGTGCTCCACTATAAAGCCTTTCAATCCAAGACGTGACCCATGCATTTCGCATCACGTTTTTTTGTAGAGCCGGAATATTCTGAGCCATTTTATTTGTTTCCTCAGTGATAATGTCCTGAAAATTAATGTAGTAAATTGTTTACGATTTAGCAACCCATTTAACCCATGGGTAGTGTCTCAGTTTGAAAGTTTATAGAATAATACTTACCTTGCTTGCCATTATTAGGAGTATACTAATGGCAAAAGATATTGATCGATCTGAGTTTAAGCTCAAATTTCAAGGTGAAGCGGCAGAGATAAATGCATCTACTTTGGTCAGTTCCCTATCTGGAATTATTTCGATTTTAGAGGAATCAAATAAAAAGCTTTTACCAAAGCGTAAGATAAAAATTAAGGTACAATCTCCTAAGCGCGGTAGTTTTTTGATAAATATGGCAGTTGAATCTCCATCGATAATTCAGACTATACTTGAGCATGCAACCATTCAAAATGCGGCTTACCTTGTTACAACACTCGTTGGCATACTAACAATTAGAAAATATTTTAGTAAGGAAAAAGCCGAAGTTACTGAGAAGGATGAGAATAATTATCAATTAAAGTCAAAAAGTGGTAATAATATCGTTATTGACAAAAGGATATACAATATCTATAAGGATAACATTCAGATTAATAATGCGGTAGATAGAGTATTTGGGGAGTTATCCATTGATCCAGCCGTTGAGGAAATTGATATTTTAGATAAAAATAACACCGAATTATTTTCAGCGACAAAAGAACACTTTCCAGAAATTAGCGCAGAGGTCGAAGAGATTACCGAGAAACAGAGATCACAAACCATATCGGCAAGCGTTAATGTCTTTAAAATCGTTTGGGATGAACATTATAAATGGGAATTTTTTTGGAGAGGGAACAAAATATCAGCAAAGATATTGGATGATAATTTTTTCAAACGTGTTCACAGCGGCGAAAAATTTGCAGAAGGTGACATCTTAGAGGTTAAGTTGAAGATTGAACAAACATTCAATGAATCTGCAAATACATGGGTAAACGGTTCGTATGAAATTGTAGAGGTCATAAATCACATACCGCGACCAGAACAGGGAAAACTCAATCTTTAATTGGTTAATTTAATCAAGTCTTCGATTTCCCATAGTTTTGTTATAATTCCAGATGCATTGGAAGGATTTACACGTAATGTTTTACTTTTTTTATAGGCCACGCTTGCTGACTGGTATTTATATTCAAAACTGAGAACACTGCCCATCCCTGCAAACCTTTTAATATCTGTTACCCAGATATAAGACCAACTACCTCCTTAGAGCATAACATCTGATCTTACCCTAGATTTTCGGACAGAAAAAAACCCGGTGCAATTTGCATCAGGTTTTGAGGTCGCTTAAAATTAGAGCAATCCCTTTTCAGCGAAGCTCGTATAACCATTGTATTCAGTTACGATGATATGATCATTCAGAGGTATTCCAAGAATTTTTCCAGCGTCGACAAGTTGTTTTGTCAAAGTAATATCATCGCTAGAAGGTTCAACATTTCCGGAAGGATGGTTGTGAGAGACAATAATCGTTGCGGCGTTCATCATATAAGCAAGCTTGAATACCTCACGCGGATGAACCAACGACGAGTTCAAAATACCAATCGATATCGTGTGTATTCCGATTAGGTAATTTGCACTGTTGAGATACAAACCTATGAAATGTTCTCGATCAACTCCTTGAAGATGCTTTCGGACGATCTTGGCAGCTTCTTCCGGTGATTGGATGCATCGATTCTCAACCTCAATCATTCCCTCTCGTACGAGTACAACTTTGTACAATGGCGTCTCGCAGACTACTTTGATTTTTTTCATATTCATGTTCCTTTTTGTTGTGAGAATTATTTTTGCGAATTGTTAATATGCTACCTTGGGATTGTAGAACAATGCAAATCCGATTTAAAGACTGGAGAAATTGTCTAAATAGTCATCCAAGTTTTTCTTCAATCCGTCCAAAACACCAAGTCTTCTGGCGTATGTTTTGTTGATGAATTGGAATTGACCGCAATAAAATCGCTACCACCTCTGTCGAGATATTTGCTTCAGCAATCCACGCTTGGCCAGACTGACATAACCGTTTTGCTCCGTTACGATAAGATGATCCTGCAATGAAATGCCTAATATTCCTGCCGCCTCTACCAGACGCGAGGTCAGTCGTTTATCGGCAATACTCGGAGTCGGGTCACCTGATGGATGGTTGTGTGCAACGATGATAGAAACGGCATTGATCATGAAAGCGAGCTTAAAGACTTCACGTGGGTGGACAATCGATGAATTAACGATACCAACCGAAATGGTGTGGATACCTAAGGGATGGTTAGCGGCATCTAGGTAAAGCCCTACGAAGTGTTCTCGATCGGCACCTTTAAGGTAACTCTTGATGAGTTTTGCAGCGTCACTTGATGTGCAAATTACCGAATTGTCAGTCTGGATAGTCCCTTTCCTCACAAGTACTACTTGGTATTGTGGAATTTCAAATACCACTTTCTCCATTAGGATTATTCTTCATTAGTATTCCAATTCTACCCTAGGCGATCATGTGTTCGGTAGACTGGATATTTTGCCGCTGAAGGACATTTCTCCTGTCTTGTTGCAGTATTGATTCAGGAAAATACTATAGGAAAGAGACAACACAGTTCATTCACAACATAACAAGAAAGGAGAAAGACAACATGCAACCACAATCGGCAGCTAGGCTTGAGGTACGCTCAGCCAGTGGTAACCTTCTATTTACTGTTACAGTTTCTGAAACAGAAACCACACCTGCTCAATTTGATCAGGTGAAACTTAGCGGAAATAATGGTGAAGCAAAACTGCACGAGATACCCAAAGCTTCAACGCAAGAAAAGGATAGTAAGTCCCATCCTACGATAAGACCCAAACCGGAAAACGGAGAGGCACTCATGACCGACTCACAAAAGCGACTTCTGTTCCGCCTCTTGGCAGATCAAGGAGTTGAAGGCGACAAAGCCCATGAGCATCTGAAGAATAAGTTTCAGGTGAATTCCTTGAAGGAAGTAACCAAACTTGAGGCGAGCCGTGAAATTGAGAAGCTTCTCGGGGACGCGAAAGGAGGCAAGCCATTCCATGCAGCAGCTTGATCATTTATCCAGCAGCCAGCTAAGGCTCTACCTTCAGTGCCCTCAAAAATACCAGTTCCAGTACATTGATCTTATTCCAAAAACGTTCCGCCCTTCTGCACTCGCATTTGGCAGTGCGCTTCACTCGGCACTGTCATGGTTCCACAAGGCAGAGCTTGCCGGAGCGAAGGTGTCTCAGGAACAGCTTGCTAAGGTCTTCGAGACAGATTGGTATAGTCAAAAGGTAGATGAGGACATCCGATACAAAGATAGTGACGATGATATGAAGTTCATCGCTATGGGGAGAGAAATGCTATCACTCTACCTGAGGCAACCACACCGTCCACAGGTGAAGGGAAGTGAAATTCCTTTCACCATACCCCTAGTCAGTCCTGTGGACGGCCGAGAACTCGGAGTAAATCTTGAAGGATTCTTCGACATTATTGAACGCGATGATACAATCACTGAGTTCAAAACCTCAGCCCAGATCATGACCTCATTCGATATTCAATCAATGCTCCAACTTACGGCCTATGGATATGCCTTCAAGAGGCTTTACGGTCGACCGCCAAAGGGATTCAAGGTTATCAACTTCATCAAAAACAAGAAGCCGCGCATCGAAGTGACTGAAACTCGAAGGAACGATGCAGACTATGAAGTCTTCTTTCACCTTCTCGAACAGGTTCTTTACGCAATCACTAAAGGAATCTTCTATCCTCGAGCCGGTTTCTGGTGCAAGGAGTGCGAGTATGCACACTTGTGTCCCCTATGGCAGAGAAAATCTGCCTGAAAATCAACACATGCAAAATAATTCACGAGGCGTATGCCTTATTTGTATTCACTAATTACAAAGGACAATATTATGTCAGATCAAGATGCAATCTACTCAACGTCGATACGAGCCGGAAAGACGACTTATTTCGTCGACGTAAAAGAAGCGAAGAATGGCAACAAGTATCTCGCGATCTCGGAAAATAGGATCGACGGGGAAAAGAGACAGCGAACGACCCTACGAATCTTTGAGGAAACAGTTGCCGAATTCCAAAAAGTCATTGATGAAGCAGCGGCAGCTATTTCACAGACGTGAGTTGCCCTGGGTTCTTCAATACTATCATACATTCATACATGCCCGTGTGCTTAATAAAATGAAGTTCACGGGCGTTTCTTTTCTCACACGAACAAATATCACAATACAATACAACATAAAAATGAAAGGAGAATTAACTATGGGACACAATCTAAACGAAACAAACGGCCAGGTATCCATGATGTATGTTGGTGAAGTGCCTTGGCATAAGCTCGGCACGAAGCTCGACCATCCGGCTACAGCTCATGAAGCAATTGAGTCTGCTGGTTTGGGATTTACAGTCGAAAAACTTTCCCTTAAGACGGAGGCTCTTGATCTTCCGGTTGAAAGTCACTTTGCAACGGTTCGCGGCGATACACAGCAGGTGCTCGGTGTGGTCGGGTCACGATACGTACCTATACAGAACCAAGAGGCATTCTCTACCTTCGACGCTCTGGTCGGAGAAGGTGAGACGATCTACCACACCGCAGGAGCGCTTGGTAAAGGAGAACGGATATGGCTCTTGGCGAAGTTGCCCGACTACATTAGGGTCAAGGGCAACGACTTGGTGGAGAAGTTTTTACTCCTCACCAACTCCCATGACGGGAGTAGTGTGGTTAGAGTGAAGCTCACACCGGTGCGTGTAGTATGTGAGAATACACTGTCTCTTGCTCTGAGCGGAGGAGAACAAGAAGTACGCATCAAGCATACTGCTCACGCTTCAGAACGAATGAAGAAAGCTCATGAGATTCTTGGGCTCACTAACAAACTCTACGAGGAGCTTGATAAAATCTTCAACCAAATGAGCAATATTAGAATCGATGGACGGGTGTTGGCTGATTACGTAAAGAAGGTCTTCCCCGATCCGCCTACCAACGGCCATTCACATCGAAAGAACTCGATTCGAGAGAAGGTGTTCGAGCTAGCACACGTTGGCAAGGGAGCCGATCTCTCTCTGGGCACGCTTTGGGGTGCGTATAACGCGGTGACGGAATACGTGGACTACTATCGCCAGTTGACCGCCGATGATTCGACCCGGCTACGATCAATTTGGTTCGGATCCGGTGAAAGGATAAAGAAGCATGCCTTCAAGGTTGCTGTGAACATAATCAATGGTGGAGTCGAGACGGCAGGCATTAAACATGATTACTCTCGCAACTGATGTGCTCAAGAAAAACGATTGAGCTTCCCACCTACGAAAGGTTTATCACGGGCACTACGATTCTGAAACTAGTACACCACATCCCGTGATTCGCATAGGTGGGAAGTATCTTGAAACATTCGGTTTCCTGATCGGTGATACGATTAAGGTGAAATTGGAACACTGTCGTATTACAATTATTAAACAATTTCAAACAAACACATCCAACTAATCCTTAAGCTTGGCTCTAAAATGAAGAGTCAGGCTTTTTTTTTACCATTTTGATATCGTTCACATCTTTTTCGGAAGTATTTTCTAACCTTTCATATCAAATCAATATTAAAAGGAACCGAGCATGTGTGAACTCACCGAAACGATTGATCAGTATATCAGATATTGTAGATACGATAAAAACTTAAGCAGATTAACAATTAAAGCGTATCAACAAGATCTCAAGCAATTTACCCATATTATTGGGAAGAATTCTTCTTTGAAGAAGATCAATAAAGAAAATATTCGAAATTATATTCAAGAGTTATATGCTCTACACCTAAAAGAAACCAGCATTAAGAGAAAAGTTGCTGCGCTTAAAGCATTCTTGCGATATCTAGAATACGAAGATAAGATATCTGTTAGTCCATTTAGAAAATTAAACATTCGAATACGTGTTCCTAAGAAAATTCCAAGATACCTAAGCATGAATGATATTCGCCTTCTTTATTCTCAAGTCCGAAATACTCTTTCAAACGTTAAGGTAGAACCGTCAATTTCAAATCCGGATAGAAAATCAATTAAATCTTTATTCGCAATTCAGACTGAATTGATAATTCTGGAAATCCTTTTTACAACAGGTATCAGAGTAAGTGAACTATGTAATCTTAATATTGATGATGTTGATCTAAATAAGAGAAACATCCGGGTCTTAGGAAAAGGCTCCCGAGAACGTGACATTGCAATCACAAACGATGAAACGATTCTGGTTATAGAAAGATACATTAGACTAAGAAAACGATTGGCTAATGGCTCCTCCCCATTATTACTGAACCGCTGCCTGAATAGAATCCAACCTCATTCGATAAGAAGTATTCTAAAAAATGTCTCCAGCTTTGCATGTTTGAACTATAAAATAACACCACACATGTTCCGACATACGGTAGCAACTATGCTCATTGAAAATGGTTTGGATACGAGATTCGTCCAGAAATTTCTTGGGCATAGTTCGATCCTTACTACCCAAATTTACACTAATCCCACAACTTTAGCAGAAAGACAACAGATTAGCATGAAACACCCTCGAAATTTTGTTTAATTTTTTGGAGTTAGGATAACTAGAGATTATCCTAAAATTGAAACACGCGTTTTATGACGTAATCATTCTTGGCGGGGGGATTTCAGGATTATTACTTGGGAATGAACTTTCTAAGCTACACTCAGTCTTGATTATAGAAAAAGAAACTAATATACCCAGCAATAAGTTTTGGTTGACTAAGAGAAACTGTGTAATGGGGAATGCTGAACTGTTGTCCTGTGTCGATTCCTATTATACAAACCTTGATTTTGTAGCTTCCGATCTTACAACATATCGTTGTTCTGGCGATTATGCATTATGGAATACAAATCTTTTGGTTTCCAATTTACACGAAACGATAAAAACTCAAAACGGGCACGTGCTCAATGCTCACAAGTTTTATAGTTACTATTATTCCAATAATAAAATTATTGTGTTGGCAAATTCTTCAGAATATTCTGCCTCTTTAGTGATAGATTGCATGGGTTATTCATCACCGATCATCTACGCAAAAGGTATTGTGCAAATTATCGGGTATTATATTCTTCACGGGAAAATTTTAAAACTTAAAAAAGATATTGCTCCCATTGGACTCAGCAACGTAATGATTGATCAAAAACCAAAATACCTAGAGATATTTCCACTTAGCAATGGTGAGGCGTATTCAATTCTGATTGTCCCAGAAAGAAGCATTCGATCTTCTACGAATATTCAGAAAGAATTTGAATTTATTATTAATGAATCAAGTTACAACCAATATTTTCTTAACCACCAGTCAAATGTACAATCTTTATGGGGAATTATTCCCGTTGGATTTTTGAGACAAAGAGCTCTCGATCGTATTTATTTCTTTGGTGAGGCAGGCCAACTTAATCCTGGAACAACAGCAACCTGCCTCACGAAAATATTGTACTCATACAAAAAAGTTGCAGAATTTATCTCAACAAATTTAAGAAATAACACGTTAACTCAATCTGATTTGGACAGAGACCTAAGTTCGATGAATAGATTTAATAGAAAATATCAATTGCATCTTTTTCAGGATATTCTAAATTGGAACTCTGACGACTTCAAACAATTAGTTATTGGTATGAACGATTTAGGAGATAAGTTGGTAAACGATATCATTTTTGGCGAATTAGATCCCAAAGATATAATGCGATTTGAAATTATATCTAAGTTATTAAAAAATAAGCGTTTTTTTATCTTAAAACCTTTCTTAAAATCGGTTATGTAAGTCTATTTAGAGAAGATCTTAAAAAATTCATTTATTGCAGTATCGTACTGTGCTATGAATTGAATTACCATGATTATGCTTATTAATAAGCTGGGAGAATCTTTTAAGCTAATCAATGGGAATTGATCCCGCTCCATAATTAGTTTCTCTCTAATTTCAGAAAGTGTCATATCAATCTCAATTTTATCCTTTAACGAGATCAATTCATTTGGAATATTCCGTCGTTTCTCTTCTATTTCTTTTACTTTCTTAATGATGTCGTTCTCGTATATTTTTTTGAGAACATATCTTGGATAAAAACTATAGCAAAGTGTCAAAGGCAGAAAAAGGATTACTGGAAAGATTAAAAGTTTTCTGGTAATAATTCCGTCAGGATCAAGAATAAAATTTGCAGTAAGAGTACCCCTGAATCCCAAATAAATCCCAGCGACTCCAATTGTAGAGGTGATAACAAAAAAATAATTAAGATTTTCAAATTCAAGCGGCACAATGTTTCTGGTAACTTCCAACCTCTTTTCTGAATCTTCTAGAGATTTAAACATCAAGAGTGAGAAAATAAAAAAGGTTAATAAATAGGAACCAATATAATAAATTGAAATTGAGCTGATCGCCAAGTAATATTTTGCAAATCCTTCCATAGGATAACCACAATTCCACATGATAATTCCACCAACTATAGTTAATGGAATACCGATCGTGTTTTTCCAGAGCGTAGAATTCATTCGTCGCGAATAGACAAATATCTTCGGTAAATCTTCCTCTGAAATTGTAATTACCTCATTGATTTGGGCCAGCAGACTGCTACCGTATTTTCTTATAAACCAGACTAAACCGTAACCTACTCCACCCACAAGAATGCCGTCAAAATAGAATATCCAGGAGTTAAATAATTCCTTTGCGATTATTGGACCTTGATAAAAATAGCTAATTAGAAAGCCAACTAAACAGAGCGCCAAGCTGATGCCGCACCAAATAATAATATTAAAGAAACTTTTTATCAGCATAATTTTGGTAAGGATAATCTCTAGTTATCTTTATTACAATTGTTTATCAACGAATATTGAATGGAATCTATAAAAAAAGATTGAGAAATTCAAATACAGACGTTCAGGTAAGTGACAAAAGAACGCTGGTTTAATTAACTCACAATTTCCTACCAATCAACTTATCTATTATCAGTTAAACTATGTAAATTCGTCCAATGATCACACTTCCTCTTTATTCTTATTCCTAATTAATAAATGCTTAGTACCAAGCTTTGTATCATCTGCGAAATATTCATAATACACTAAAAAAGATGGGGTCGCCAATATCATCCAAATTATTAGTTCTTCAATCGGAAATCGAAAACCAATTATATTGATAAATCCTATGAATCCATTTCCTGGAAAGACCCATTGACCTGCATATAATGCGGCTAGCTCGAACATTAAAAGAATAGGAAATGAAAATAGACTTACCACAAAATATCTGTCACAGAATTCAGGATATTTGAACAAAAATAAAATCAGCGGGAATATCACAAATACAACTCCCACCCACAAATAAAAATATGGTATAGAGAGAAACTCACTTTTTTCAAAAAACATAACCGATACAGTCAAAACAAGTATCAAGAAAAAGAGCCACAAATATTTGATTCGTTTGGATAACCTATCTGCTCGTTTTCCATTATCAAAATAATGTTCATAGAAAAGCACTACCCAAAGTCCCCATAATAAACCAAATATATAAACCTCGATAGTTGCGAGACCAAATATTCTGAGCGGAAATATACTTTGAGGTACCAACCATGATCCATTATATGCTGCCAAAGCATCAGCAAAAAGTGATAATGGTATTGAAAATGGAATAACAAATGCAAGGCTTTTTAATGCAATTCCCGGATTTTTGCAAATAATGTAAACAGATGGAACCCCGAAATACAATAAAGTAGAAATCAAGAGACTCGTGCGAAACCATATTGTAATCAAAGTTGCAATAACCGCAAATATAAGTATCCTGAATATATCTTGACTCATTTCAACCTTGTAAAGCGTAAACATAAGAAAAGAGATTAGTAATAAATCTATTCTGTGTTTTATTTATTATAGCATAATTTTTGCAGAAATAGCCAACGCGAATATCCTCAGCTCGTCGCTAATCTAGTGAGGCAGGTCATTACGTTTCTCGGCCCTCTTTAAAAAATATCCTATCTCCCGCTTATCTTTTTGTCCGAACGATCTAAACAATACATTGATTGGTTTACAGTATAATTCTATCAAACTAGAACTCAAGAACTCTGTTGTCTAAAAATCACGAACCTTGCGTTGATATTAATGCTGGTCTAGGAAGTAGCAGATGCTGCTTCCTGTTTAATAGAAACGTCCTAGTTATATCTCATAATGAAACTCTGGAGAGTAGGTATAAAATGTATCATTAATCTGTCCGAAACAAGTTCCAATACTTTGTGGCTTTGTTTATGTGCTGATATTTTCTTTGATCACAGCAGATACATTTTAGATCCGGTTTCCTATCCCACATCTGGATTTCCTTGAATCCACAACCGAAATCAAATAGTGCAAAATTAGGTATCTGCGGATAATCCGTCATCTGGGCTCGTACCATATCCGCAGTCACCAGAAGTCCCGCGAACATTGAAATAAATGGCAGAGCTGCGTCTATTGATCCTTGATTTGTCTTGATTTGTGTCGTTGAGCACGTTAGTGCATCAACCCGAACAGTTTCTGGGAATCGATCAGACAAACAATCGTCGCGCCCGGGGATATGTCTGCCGTGATTCACACCCCAATTTAAAGTTGTAGAAGAATGAATCATGAGCGGAGGGATATTATTCTGCATCGACCATCGGACGCCGTGATCGTTCGCTAAAGGAAGCCACATGTCAAAATTACGTTCACTTCCCTGAGCCTGCATAACATACTCGTTCCACCAGCCGGGAAAAGCCTTAGTATTGATCTTCGAGGCACTGAAGTAGGCAGCAACAGTCTCTGCTTTGTTTTGCCCAAAATTATTTCTTCCGAAAATAGGAGACCTATTGAAATTTTCCACCTTTACTACGTCCTTATCGAGGATGGTCAGCTCACCTGCCAAACCAGTGAGTTTTAGACAATAGGCCGCCGATGATCCGACTGATCCTGCCCCAACCATAAGTATACGTCCCGCATTGACACAAGTGGGATACGAAATATGCTGTGGCTTTTGTTCTTGGTTATAGATAAATCTGAATAGATTGAAAATCCCATCTTCAATCAATTTCTCTTGGGGAAATCCTATAGCCATCTTAAACACCTGTGAGACACCCAAACATGCGGCCGCAATAGCACCAAGAGGATTTGCCTCGTCAGTGTTCGGTAGGGATGAAAAAGGGAATTTGGATAGGCGCGCATACCATCCCGAGGCGCTTATAAAAACCTGACGTGTCTTATGCTCCATAGTCTTGGTATCTCCGACATGCAGAACAATCCCAGTGGTGTTCGTCAATTGGTTTGTTGTTTCGAAAGTGCCAAACGGGTCAGTGTCGCGCATTCGATCCAAAATGAACTCGCCAAGTTCCATGCTACTCCCACCGAGATTAGGATGGCAAGGCGTCGTTGGCATTATGATTTTCACCCGGCGACACCATCGGCTAAGTAATTCACATGATACGAGTAACGTTATTTGGCCAGGCCAAGTTTCGACAACTGGTCGGTCGATAATCACTACGCATTCCGTTTGCTGGTATTCTCTTTCTGTTACACAACGGTTTGTGCGATCATCGCGAAGTGCGTAGAATTGCTCCGCTGTCGTCGGAAATGTGGTCATAGGGCAAACTTACTTTTGGACAGATCAAATAACATGGAATGTTTTCTTGATCTCTACGCTCCCAAGACGTCGAAAGTAGCCATTTTCAAAAACATGCACACCGCATTTTGTAAGAGGTAACATTCCTCCCCGTGCGTACTGTGGTACAACAATCGACAGGAAACCTTCGTACGGCATTAAAGCAAGTTGATCATCTCCATCTGAGTGACCAACAAATTTACCAGGATGGGTATGGACTTGTCCGATAAGCTCAAGGTGTTCCTTACACAGTATCTTAATAATCTCGGCGTTTGCTTGAGCTGATGTTTGAAATGAACCCCACGCAGTTTTTGCGTTTGGGGTTAAACATCTTATTACGATCACGCCTTTGGGATCACGTTTGCCTGCCCAGTAAACAATGCCCTCATGGGGTTTGTCAGAAAGGCCGAATTTGAGAAAAGAATCGATCGATTGTTTTATTACAGCCTCGTTGATGCGCACCAAATTTGGTGTACATCTACTGTGGGCCTGTGTTGTACTTCTACATAATTTCCTGAGCCACATACTACCCCATCCTACCCTTATAATAGTCCGGCAGACTAATGCGACTATAGATGGTCCCGAGCATATCCCCAAGCTTCGAATGATTGGCCCATTGAATGTTGCTGGCGGTGGATTTGACCCAATCAGCATTCAGCGGCCAGTCCTCATGGGGACCAGATTGTACAACCGATTTATATGCTTTGCGACTAAACGGAGCGCAAATACACGGTCCTGAAGAGTGGAAGAAACTATCAATCGATTTCGGATATGCGTAGTTTGTTCCGGGTTCTCCCGTCTCAGGATCAATAAATTCGATGAAGGGTGGTTTTTCCTTGTAATCGTCACACAAGAGACTAACAATGAAGAGATCACCGGTGTGCGAAAACATGGTAACAATCACCTTTAATGAATTGTAATCCGGCACGATGCCCCATCTGAGAGTACGAGCTATATCCTTAATTTGACTAAGCTCCTCTTGTATAATCGCTCGTGAAAGATCTGGTCCTACAGCCATACTTTTATGTTAAACCCCGCCCCCAACAGCTGTGAGTACCAGAACCGTTCCGTCCACAATATGATATGACACTAACGGCCGCTCCGGCTTAAGTACCTCGTCTGGCTTGTTAGCGAAAACAAGCTCGAAGCGATCCCCGGGAGCAAAGCTGAAAGCACTGATCGCAGCAGTTATCACTTCAGAAATCTTCGTTTCCTTGTCGAAGGAGAATTCTTTTGATCCCCTTGTCGACTGGATTGTAATTTGTAAGGTTTTATCTTCTTTTGCCATAGTTCAATGAGTGTTAATGATGAATAATTAATTAATTGATTGATTTTGATTTCTTCACAACATAGATGACCTTTCCATTTATGATAAACCGTTGGTCATCTTGATGGATATGAATCGGCAGATAGTCATCCGTCGACTCGGAGATGAGTTCAAGTTCATTCGGTCTCTTTCCTCTTAACAGTTTCTTGACAACACCAAAGCCCTCGATGATCGCTAGGACATAATCTCCGTTGCGTGGTTTAAAAGGGCTCCCATCAACGATCACATAATCTTCATTATCTATCGAAACACCACCAATGTTTGCGCGATTCATTGAGGATCCAGCCGCTCGGATGGCAAAAATGTTTCGCTCTCGATTAGAGATAAGTCGCTTGGATATCATGAAGGTTCCTTCAAGGTTCTCTTCGGCAAACATTGTTGCCCGACCACAGTTCGCGGTTCCGATGATAGGAACTGTAACAAGGGCACTGCCACGTTGGCTTCCGAGCGATGTGAGCCTTAGAATCTTCGAAGCAGTGTCGATTATAAGCAATCCACGCCTTTCCAACTGCACCAAATGGTGTTTGACCTGCTGCGCATGGTCAACATGGATCACCTCGCCAAGGGTGCGATAAGAGAACTCTCTGAAGACTCCATCCCGGTGTTTCAACAAACTGAGTATTTTATTCTGAATCTTATGCATATAAATAATATAATAAATTATGACAAAAGATTCAAGTCTGTCAAATACTGTCAAAGATATAAGCCATCCCTCCCGACTGACTGATAACTCTTGTGTGCTAAACTTTCCCTGCATCTACCTCCTAGCTATTACTCTGCTAAGTTAAGCTACTAAAGTAAGTTTTTGTTTTCATTCTCGACGACTTTGCTATATATGACTTTTCGATCAGTGATTTATCCAATCGTTTAAGCATGCCCATAACCTCAAATTTTGCTCTAACCTTAGCGTATTATTCACCATCACTCTTAATTTCATCGCCCATTATTGCCTTGAGAAAAGAGGTAACACCACATTCTGGTTATTCCCGCTTAACTCTGAGATAATTGGATTATTTCACGACTTCCAATCAGCCAACCAAATCCCAGGTAAAAATAATAAGATTTTTATTCACAGGTTTGATATCATACATATCATACTCTACATAGAAATTGAAGGACTCTAACTTTCCAAAAGAAGATTTTTGTTGTATATTATATGACTATGAATCCAAAACTTAAGCAGATAAACCTCTTCCCAAAAAGCCCCATCTTCCTCCCTAATGCGATGGATGGGCATTTCGAAAGCGTAAACATTCAATTTCCAGCTATGATTATGGATGCCCGACATGCTGTGTGGCGGCCAGGCGTTGCACAAAAACTTGCTGCAATATCGGATCTATTTATAATCGATCCCTCCACGCACGTTCTTCTTTTTAAGGACGCGAAAGATGGCCAGAATTTCAAAAAGCTGGGGTATCCAAATAATATTGAAATAGAAAATATATACAGTGATTCAGGATTTCGCAAAGATAAAATCATTCGTGTTGCAGTCGACGACCAACTTAACAAAAATGCATCCGTTGTAATCGCACCTTATTTTTTCGCGGAAGATACAGATGACGTGAAATTTGGAATTAATATTTCAATGTTATCGGAGACCATTAGGTATCTTCAAGAAACCAAGAATGACGTTCCTGTTTTTGCAATGCTGGAAATAGGTAGTTCCGTGCTAAGCCGGCCAACCGTCGTAAATTATGTTGTTGATAGATTCAAAGAAGACTTTCGTGACGATGTCAAGGGGTACATTGTTGTAATTAATGATCTTGATTGTGAAACGGCTGATCAGGATTCTCTGTTAGAATTATCAAAGTTGGTATTCCAACTCTCTGAAGGGACCCCGGTCCTTGTGAATAAAATCGGTCCCTTTGGCGAGATATTGTGTGCCATAGGGGCAAGCGGCTATGGCAGTGGCTTAGCGAGCGGGGAAATATTTCGAGCAAAAAACCTTCAGAGCACCCCGAAAGGCTGGGGGAAGAAAATTGAAAAAACCTACATACCTGAAATCTTCGATTATTTAAACGATGAAGACCTAAAAACAATCAAATATACCTGCAAGTGTGCAGTCTGTGCAGGCTCTTATCCAAAGGATACTGTTTCAAAAAAACTTCATTTTCTCTTCACACGCTTGAATAGTGTTGAAACTCTTCAGGATACAACACGAATCAAGAGGATCGATATAGTCAATGAAAGAATTGTGAAAGGTATTAAACTCAATGCAAACTGGCGCTCAAAAGCCATAGGTGTGAAAACCGCTTTTCTACCTCGATGGAAAGCTGTTCTCGACTTAGCAAAGTACTGGGAGTTTCCTGACAAGGATAATGAACTAAATGCTCTTTTATCAGAACTTGAATCATGATCAAAGTGGTCCCCGACGCAAACGTCTTGGTTTCGGGTATGCTCGGAACGCCTGGGCCAACTCGAAAGATAATCAATCTGGCACTAGCAAAGAAAATAATTATCTTCGGCAGTTCAGCGACTTATCAAGAATTTTGTGAGAAGATTCAAATGGCGCGACTTCAGAAATACCTGAAGCGTCAGATTTTCAGTCCAGAGAAAATAATTCTTGACTATAGGGCCTTTGTAAACATGCTCGAACCAGTTTTGTCTGATCAACTTAAACGGTTTGTAGAAAGAGACCCCGATGATGATGAGTATGTGAAAGTAGCAAGGGCATGCGGTTCGAAAATAATAATTACAAGAGATAAGGATCTATTGGACATCAAGAAATTCGAGAAGGTTCTTGCCGTAACCCCAGAAAAATTTATCCAAAGCTACGCGAAACTCTCCCTACAGAGTTGACACCTACTGTCCCCAACATTCCTTTCGTCCAAAAATGTTCAATAGCGAAGTTGCTCCGTGCGGGATTGCTGGGTGTACTTTTGTAAGGTGAGAGGAGGATACTTTTCTTGTTACTTTCTTGGTCGAATGAAATTAATCCAAGTCCATGTTTTTGTAACATTTTCTTATTTACAAGGTGTGCTATCGAAGAAGGAACTGCTAAGTATACTTTGTTGGCAAACACCTTATATCGATTTGCTTGGACCAATCCTCTTCGCCAGTCCTTCAACTTTGCTTCAATCGCAATAAGTTCACTCGCAAGAGGAATCCACCCATTTATTTTGAAATAATAGTTTTTTCCAACTGACTTAACATATCCATTCTGTTCCAATGATTTTAGAATTGAGTATTTGAGTAGAGATCTAGAGAGGTGTGTTTTTTTTATGAGGGAATCAAGAGATGTCTTTCGAGGTCCTTCTGATATGAAACGAAGTGTCCGGAAATATTCTTCTCTAAGCAACGGAGAAAGTTGCATGTAGCTCTTTCTAATTCCGACGCGTCGAGTGAATATTTTGCTCTTTCGCAAGAGAACAAGATCAGCTACGCCATGCCCAACCCCTATCTCCTTTCGGGCAAGATACCCTTCTTGCAGAAAATTATTCATTAAACGATTGACGAATGTTTTCTCTGTCATATGTATATTAATATCATTATATCAATAATACGCAAATCTTACTGGAGAAGATAAGTTATATTTGGTATTTTTGCAAAATTCTAACCCAAGAGGAATCATATATCTTTTGTACGGTTTTACCATTTTTAATTAATGCTCTCCGGCTCATTGTTATTGGGGGATTTTATCCCTGCGCACTTAGGTCAGAGGTGTTGATTCATTGCAACTAAATTTAACCCCTGTATTTTCGCGGATCCTTACTCCTCGGATACGTTCTCTCTTCTTGAAATCTTCCGTTCTCTTTCTGAATCTTTACAGACCCGCCCTCTTCACCTACAGCCTTTTTCAATGCACCCCTTTGGGTTGCAATTTCTTTTGTTGCAAACCTCTTAACAACATTTCCTGTCTTGTCCTTCTCCAAATCCCACTTATCTTTTTCCTCGTTGTATTGCAAGGTATACTTTGGTAATGGCGACATATTATTTCCCTTTCATAACAAAGTTTGTTGATCCATAAGAATGCTTGATTTAATATAACATACTACATCAAATTCAATTTTACAACTAGAATAAGACAAAGAAGGGTGATTGAGCCCCTTTCCTTTTTTTGCTCCATCACCTCCCTAGTGTTACCCAAGAATAGAGCCGTGTTGTTTGCTATCCATAGGCAAAAGGAAATTAGTAGCAAAGTAGGAATTTTTGTGATTCAGAGAATATATCCTTAACTTTACGAGGTGTTTTACTTTGGCGATTTGACGGGAAAAGCAAGCAGATAGAATTTTCTAAAAAAAAGGTATGAATTTGTTATCATACCTCCAGATAATATTTATTTTAGAACAAAGCATGAGTGCCCCTATCCTCTCCTCATTAGCACCATCTCTATGAGCTTAACGATCGCTATGAATAGGACAAGAAAGAAAATCGCAAGCATAGTATCGTTCCAGATAGATTGGATGAGTATGGCGGGAATAACAAGGGCAATGAAAAGAACAATTATCACTTTTTTTGTGTACATGTTACATCCTTTCGAATGAGGTGAATTTATTTGTTGACTGGCAATACAAATACTAGCAGACCAATTACAATTGTCAATGTGGAGTGTCTGGATGCGTGATTTCATCGCAGAATTTCTGACAGGATTTTCTGCAGCCTTTGGCGTGTTTTGGATCTACCTCAGAATAAGGAAAAAGCGTGGACAATCGCTCAAAAGGATTTTTTATAAGACAATTGTTTGGGCATTAATCTGTGGCACAATTTATGCCTTAATTCTCCTGTCAAACGATGGGCGCGTAAATCAGCTCAGGGTATTACCAGCGGACAAAGCTAAACTGTTCACGGAACTCGCTCAGGGAGAATTACAATGTTCAGGAAGTGATTCTGAATTATGCGTCCTGATTGCAAATTTTAAGGGTTCGTTTCTGAATAAAGAATCTCAACTGCAAAGTGGTGTGATTATGCGGCTGATTTATTCTCAGCTAATTACACTTCTTTGTTCTTCCTTGTCTCCGCCTAATATTCGGCTAGATACGATCTCATATCAAATATGGCCGCACATCGATTCTCATGACGAAGCGCGCGAGATTGGGCAATCCCGCGGTGCAAACATCGTCATTTGGGGAGACATTAGCATACAGCCTTTCAGTCCAGTGACAATCAATCCGAGAATAACAATAATTCATCAAGAGTTAAATGCCCCGAGCGAGATCGATCTTGATGGGCTATACGTATCCTGGAGTCCAATTCAGCACTTGGATTTTTTCTCAGAAGATATAAACCAACCGGTGTCACTGGCCAATTTCATTATTGGCCTCGCCTACTTAGCAAAGAAAGATTGGAATAGGGGAAGTGAGTTCTTCCAGCAGGGTATTAATTTAAGTGGTAGGGGAAAAGGCGCAGACGTACTGTATTATTTTCTGGCGCATGCTCTCACTGAGAAGAATTACCCTTATGGTCCAGAAAGTCTTGATGCGATGGCAGCAATTAATGCTCTACATGTCGCTATAGAAATTAACCCGAGCCAGAAAAACTACTACAATGATCTCGGATTGCTATATGATGTTCAAAATTGCATTGATGAAGCACAAAGAAGATTTAATCAAGCGCTGTCTCTTGATTCGTCATTTGTGATTGCATTAAACAATCTTGCTATTACTTACTATGAACAAGGCAATGATAGCCTCGCCATCTCAATATGGAACAGGTGTATAAGGTTGGACTCCTCCACGTCAGGGCCATATATTAACCTCGGCAAATCTTATTACTATGCTGGTGATACAAGTAGCGCTATCAGAATCCTCATACAAGCTCCCACGAACTCTCCTAATGCCTCGATGATCCTGAATAACATCGGCGCAATATTTACAGCCATGCATCGTACACGCCAGGCTATCACCTACTTGGAGAAGGCTATCCAGCTTGCACCTAATTCTGGAGAAGTCTATTCTAACCTCGGCGTTGCATTTCAACAGCAAGGAGAATACAAAAAAGCATTGACCAATTATCAAAAGGCTCTTTCAGTCAAGCCCAACATGGGATTCGTTTATTACAACATAGCCTTCTTATTTGCTAGGCAAGGTCTAACTGAAGATGCGGTGGCGATACTCGAAGAACACTTCCATGAGATTATGAAGAATTACGAGCAACTTGGGAATCATTCGGCATTTGAATTTCTGTCTCATGATTCTGATTTTGATCTAATTAGAAAACATTCTAGATTCAGACTGTTTCTGCAAAAGCATACTGATATCTTAAAGTAGAAATGGATTCCGCTAAACAATTCATTACATCCCCCGTCACTCAAATGGTAGCCCTTGATATGAATTCAATTCTGTTCCTCAATGTTTTCAATAATTAAATAATAATGCAAAAAGAGGTGTCATCAGACCCCATCTTTTTTGTCCTTTCATATCTTCCTAGTGTTGCCCACGAAAAAAATACAAGAAGTAAGTATTGCTTCCACTTGATTAGATCTGAGATAGTGTGTTCACTTTGAAAGAGTGTAATTCAAACAAGAATTGTATATATTTTATAGTTGCATGACTTTTCTCGGGCAATATGCCGAGAAGAATGTTACAATCAATTTATACCAATTAGTTGTATAATATGAATGATGCTCTATGAATATCGATCTTACTGAAATAAGGACTATTGATGGTGACAGAAGAACTGGTTTTGAAGAGTTTGTTTGCCAAATTGCAAGACAAACTCCAAGTATACCAGCGGAGGCTGTTTTCGAGAGGTTCCGGGGACAAGGAGGAGATGGTGGAGTGGAATGTGTTTTCCAATTCCCAAATGGTGATGAATGGGGTTGGCAATCAAAATACTTCTTCTCACTTGATAAGAGCCAACTGGATCGTTCTGTAGAAACAATGCTGAAAATCCATCCACGCTTGAAGCGATATTTTATTGCGATCCCTTTCGATCTGACTGGACCCACAGGAAGAAAAGGCAAGAGTGACTCGGAAAAGTTTGGCGAATACAAAGTCGAGTGGCAAGGTAAAGCAAAAGCATTGGGTCGAGAGATTGAGTTTAACCTAGTTGATCGGTCGACGTTGATTAGTGAGTTGACAAGAATCGATGTCTCCGGGGGAAGGTCTCGTTTCTGGTTTGAGCTAGAGAAGTTTGGTCTGGATTGGGTCAAGAAACATATTGAAGATGCTATAGCAACAGTGGGGCCGCGTTACACACCCCAACTAAGCATAAAAACCATAATCGCAGAAGTGTTTGAGGCCTTTGGGAGAACTACAATATGGCGAGAAAACTTACATAGCAAAGTGCAACAAATTGAGAAAAAGATAGAAGCTTGGGAAGACTGCTTGCATCGAGGCGATTGGAATGGTGCACAAGATTTTCCAGAGAGAGCCCGCGAAAGCGGTGAGTCCTTGCTTAAGAAACTACAAGAGATCAAGGCGATAATTGTGGAATCTCAAAACTATGGTTTGAACGAGGGACAGATATCGGGTCTATCGAGTATGATCTCTGAAGCCCATAAAGAAACACATCGCTGCCGCTCAATTACAAAAGAAGAGATTGAAGCTAAGCACGGTAAAGGAAAGGCCGACTCCGTTGGCTTTAAGCAGTTCATGGCCGAGTATGAAGGCTCTTTTCCAACTAGGCACTACGATACTGCTAGAGAAATACTAACATTACTCCAAGAGCTCACTGAATGGCTCGATGGTGCTATGCCAAGATTGCCCCTATTTCCGTCGTTTCTGCTAACTGGGCCTGCGGGAATAGGCAAGACACATACGATATGTGATGTTGCACTGGATCGTCTTCAACGTGGGCTTGCAAGTATCGTGCTCCTCGGTGAGCAGTTTGCGAATGAGGAGCCTTGGACACAAATCAATAAGTTGCTGGGTTTATCGGGCAGCTTGTCGCGTGATCAACTCTTGGATATTCTAAGCGCTCTTGGGGAATCAACAGGGTATCCAACGATAATCTTCATTGATGCTATTAACGAAACGGTGCCAAGGGATTTTTGGATGAAGAATCTGGCGAGCTTCTTAACTCAAACTAATCGCTATCAGTGGTTGAAGGTCTGTGTCTCATGTCGGTCAAGTTACCTTGAAGATACCATACCAACCCACCTTCAAATCATTGAGGTTGAGCACAAGGGATTTGAGGGTGTGGAGTTTGAGGCTTGCTTTGAGTTTTTGACATTCTATGGGATTGAACCGCCCTCCTCACCTCTTCTACAGCCTGAATATTCAAATCCCCTGTTCCTGAAGCTGGTCTGCGAGGCTCTCCGAGACACTGGGCAAACTAAAATCCCTTCAGGTATCCAAGGATTTGGTGCGATGTCAAGATTTCTTTTTGAAGCCAAGAACACTAAATTGGCCACTGTGCTCGACTATAACAAACGGGAGAATCGAGTTGCCAGTGCTATGGAATTGCTAATAGGTGAAATGGCAAATAAGAATAGTGCATGGCTTGAATGGAGCGCTGCAAAGAAACTTACTGAGGACAAATGGCCATCGAACGAGTGGTCCAAGTCATTTTTCAATCATCTCCTTAGAGAAAACCTAATAAAGGAGGATCGCGTCTATGATTCTGATAGCAATGCAGTTGTGCCTGCAATCTCGGTGGCTTTCGAGCGCTTGGGCGATCATATCCTCGCGTCTAAGTACCTAGCGACCATTCCGGACGTAGATAAACTTAAAGGCGCATTCGGAAACGATGGAGAACTTCATTGCCTCGTTTCAGACTCTTCTGCAATTCATCGATATAGTAATTTACTCGAAGCATTAGCGATTCAGATTCCCGAAAAATATCATATTGAAATTGATAGGCTAATGCCAGTCTCGGATGAGAGTCAGACGTTGATAATAGGTTCCGTTGAGTGGCGCGACCCTAAATCGATAACTGAAGAAGCGCAGTCGCTTTTTCGGTCGTTAATAATGGATGGTGATAGAAGGCAGCTTCATCAGGTATTCGAAGCCCTGTTATCAATCACTGCAATAGAAGATCACCCACTGAATGCTTTTTGGCTGCATGATACGCTGGCTTCGATCCAACTGAATAAACGTGATGGAAAGCTGGTTCCCTTTCTGCATTTTGCTTATGGCAAACAAAAGAGTGTTGACCGACTGATTCGTTGGGGCCTAAGAACTGATCTAAGTAGCTTGTCTAAAACGACAGTGGAGCTATGGCTTACTACCCTTTGTTGGTTCACTGCGTCGTCGGATAGACGAGTAAGGGATTATACGACAAAAGCTATGGTTCGAATTGGAGAAGTAGCGCCTGAGGTATGGTCCAAGGTCATCAACCGTTTTTCGTGTATTGATGATGAATATGTAGTCGAACGTTGCCTTGCTGCAGCATACGGTACTTTACTTCGAGCCAATGATCGCGATGCCTCTGAAAATATCGCGACGGTTGTTTTTGATAAATTCTTTCGTAATGGGTTGAAGTATGTTAACAGCGTAATCATCGATTATGCGAGGTTGATCATTGAGTACGCTAAGTATATTGGCGTCGGGAAGAGTATAGACTTCACAAAATGCATCCCACCTTACGCTGGTAATCAAATAATTGAATGGCCTGACGAAAAGTTTGTTGAAGGCTACAAGGATACGTATTGGGAATTACCCAAACTTTACCATAGTTGCATGGGGGATGATTTCCAGCATTACACTGTCCCAAGTGTAATCGGAATATACAATCGTGATGGAGTCACGGTCCTCAATGCATGTCGCTGGATATTTAAGAATGTACTGGATATGGGTTATGGTCCAGATTTAGAAATTTCAGAGTTCGATAAGTACTTGCTTCGTAAGTATGGTGGCGGAAGATCGCGTCCAGAGTGGGCAGAAAGAGTTGGGAAAAAGTACCAGTGGATTTCACTCTATCGCCTAGCTGCTAGACTAGCGATCACTTTCCCCGAGAGAGTGGATACTATGAATGCCACCTCAAAAGCAAAACCTCTCTTGACTCAAGATGAGAGGAATATTGATCCCTCGTTTGTTGACAAAGATAGCAATGCTTCTTTAAAACCCCGCGCATGGTGGTCACCAGTAGAATATCACCACCCTGATCCGAGGCTCTTGGGTGACAAGGAGTGGATCAAAGAAGCTGACTTTCCTGATGACATACGAATGTTGGTTCCTAATAATGATTTTCTAGTTTTATACTGCAACTTCTCGTGGCAGAGGAGGGACTTGGAATCAAGAGACGGTTATCCGATGAGGAATATGTGGATGCACCTCAGGTCTCTTCTTATCAGAAATGAGGATATTAAGAAAGCATGGAAATGGATTCAGGGTCAGAATTTTATGGGCGATTGGATGCCAAAGGGATTTGAGCTTCATTACGGTTTCTTTGGAGAATATCCATGGGCACCACCCTTTAGATTTATCTACGAAGAGCCTGTTTGGCAGGATTCGAGAAAGGGTATTCCATGTAATCTTGTACCGACATCGAATGAATTGAATATTCATTTCTCTTTTGACGCATATCAAACCGAGGCATTCAATCTAACCGTGCCCTCACATCTTTTCTTTTCAGATTTACAGCTTCGGTGGAATGCAAGGGATGGATATGTTGATAAGAAAGGACAGAAAGTTTTTTTTGATCCTAGCATTTATGAAGGTGGTCCATCGGCATTAGTAGTGAACAGGAATTTTCTTTTTGACTTTCTGAAAAGACATGATCTCTCTCTACTCTGGACATTACTAAGCGAAAAATCGATAATACCAGGTCATATGAATCACGGACCTGGTTATACTGAATACAGCTGCGCCTATTTATTAATGCAAGACGGCAGTATTAGTTTAGGTAAACCATTCCTACAGACAGTAATCCATTAACCAGCTCAGAAGCTCAAGTGAAAACTAGTTCAATATTGGGCCAGTCCGATTGTGGAAAAGGTATGTTTGAAGATCCTCTTCAGAGAAGCGGAGCCCTCTGCCAACGTGGTAGAAGGGTATTTGTCTCGTCTCAACGAGGCGATACAGGCTTGCCCGTGAGATGCGAAGAAAAGCAGCTGCTTCAGGGGTGTCAGGAGCTTGGGTAGGTTGTGAGTTGTCTGTTGTTGAGCGTCTTTCATAAGGCAATCTATTTCTTGATCTTACTTTTATCATAGTCGATCGATGGCTTTGACGGAAGAGTAAATTATTCCCATGTGAGTTGATTAAGAATGAAAAGAAGGGGTCATCAGATCCCTTCTTTTCTGTCCCTTCATACCTCTACCAGTGTTGCCCACCCGTTGCCCGCGAGATGACGAAGGATTTAAATTTCCTAATGTTTTTGATAACTACTGAGTCAATAGTTTTGCGTGACCTCTTTTCTATTTAGTGCTAAGTGTAGCGATTATTTAATTTTTTTATCTTGCGGTTCGAGTCCCACCCCCGGAGCCATCGAAAAGAGCTACACATAGCTCTTTTTTATTATCCACTTTTTGAGTGTTGCCCACCGAGTGCCCAAAAAGTTTTTCCGAGGACTTTGTGATGGGTTCGAGAACCGCGACCGCATCACGCAGAGTTGATGGTGTAAGGTGTGCGTACCGCATCGTAGTATGTATATCTGAATGTCCAAGGAGTTCTTGAATAGCCCTCATTGAAACTCCTTTCATGGCAAGATGAGACGCGAATGTGTGCCTCAAAGTGTGCCAACCTATTTTTCTCATTCCTGCTCGTCGACACCAATTATGAATAGCATATTGCGGCGTTTTATGATCCATAGGACCCGCTGTCCGTCGCCGAAATACATAACCTTCACTTGGACCCAAAGCAAATAACGATTGACATACACTCGGTGTAAGTGGAATATGCCGCACACGGTTGTTTTTTGGCGAGCTCACTATCTTGCGGAAAGCAGCTCGTCGTACTGTGAGCAATCGTTGCTCAAAGTTTATATCACCCCACTGGAGACCCACAAGTTCACCGAGTCTCAAACCTGTCCTCAGAGCAACAAGTACCATGGTGTGCCAAAACGGATCCTTTATGCGATTCAGAAACATCTCACTTTCACCGAGGCTGAAGAAGTCAAATTTTTGAGGAGGAACAGTTAGAGGCTTGATATTTGGGCGATGTTGAATACCTATCCAATCTTCAGCACAGCGTAGCGATGTTCTAAGTACGATTAAATGGTTATTGATCGTCTTAGGTGAGAGACCAGTCTTGAGTTTTTCCGCTTTGTATCTTTCCACCTGCAAAGTTGTAATTTCATCAATTTTTTCACGACCAAAGAATGGAATAAGATGAGCATTTAACATTACACGTTTAGATTTCTGCTCTGAAGCTTTATTGTTAGTTTGAACATAGGTGGTATACCATTGTTCTGAAAACTCCTTGAATGTTGGAAGGTGTTGTTCTTTCTTTGTCACCATTATAGATTCCCCACGGGATAATCTCTGACGTAAAGTAAGTTCGAATGCTCTCGCACCCACTTGAGAGTTTTCGGGGCTTTTTTTTCGATAACGGATGCCTTCAACCCTGAAGTCAACCCACCAGGCATTCCGAATTTTGCGTGTACTCATAAGACATAAAATTATCTTCGGACTGATTCAACACGGCTACTTGCAAGGTATGCCTTAATATCTTCATCGGCAAACCGGAGACCACGACCAACTCTATGGAATGGTACAACTCGACTATCGACCAAACGATAAAGGCTTGCCTTTGAGATGCGCAGCAGAACAGCAGCTTCTTTTGGCGTGAGAAGAGTTGGAATTGAAGATGCAGCGATGTGTGAATCAGTCATAATTATAAGTTGTTAAAGAGCAACACTGGGCAATAGCTTGATGCTATTCGCAGGCAAAGCTATTTTACTCCATCTAAGATTTGTGTAAAGGGTGAGAGCAATGATATGCATAAGACTTAAATTAATTCAAGCTTATAAGTAACCAGAAGACCTGATAAGACTGGATTTTTTCACTACTCCGTCAACAATATTTCCACAGCCTTTTTCCACAACCTTTTTGGGCTAAGCTTAAATATTTTTTGTGAAATGAAGACTCATTGCACACGGGAGTATTTGTCGGAATAAGCAAATTGTCCTGTCTTTTAAGGATGGTCGCGAGAAACTATCTTGATATTATGGAATACAAACAATACAAAAAGATCCCAAACAAACTAAGAATGTGTCGTATTGCCTCTGGGCTAAAGCCAGAAATTGTAGCCGAGATATTGGGCTTTAAGCACAGTTCAAAAATCTCCTCTTGGGAGACTGGCACATCTATACCCACGCTCGTCAATGCCTTCAAACTTGCTGGTTTGTATAAGGTGTACGTGGAAGAACTCTTTTTTGATCTCATGCATGAAACCAGGAAAGAGATCACAGCGAAAGCTAATGAGGTATATTCTAGGCGGGGAATCTAAGGCAACTGATAATCCAAATGATTAGAGGTGTCAAGACATTTTAAGCATTTTATCTTGACGAGAAGAGGAAAAAGTAAATCCATGTCAGTGCACAAAGTCGATCTAATTCTTATTTGTATTTATACCGCCGGCGTTAAATAAATATAATTATTTAATAACGCCGTTACCGGCGGCGGGTTAACCAACAAACCATGAACTTACGATCCAAAGAAAAAAGTATCGCACAAGAAATTGCATCCAGTCTGAATGACCCTGAGAGTCTTTCATTGTACGAATTGTACGCCCGGAAGTACTCCGAACCCCTTCTTCGAAAAATCCTCGATGAGGTGCTTCGTGTTCCTGCTGAGCGAATTAAAAAAAGTCGAGGAGCATTATTTACTTATTTATTGAAAAAGTATGCCCACAGCAAGCAATACAACGATCGGGATTAACCTCGGTTCACGCTACGTTGGTACAGCAGTAATCATTGGTACCGAACTCAGAGAGTGGAGGCTTAGGGTAATTCGAGGGAAAACTTATATCGAAAAATTCCAACGCCTCACGTCAATCTTGTCACGCTTGGTTGACTCATATTCGCCGACATCGGTAACCCTAAAAAAATTCCATTCATCTAGAAGCTCTCCGATGTTGGATCGACTTCAACTTGAAGCAAAGGCATATCTGCAGGAGAATGGAATTACGGTTCATGAGTATACACTCGACCAAATCAAGGCATGGCTCCTTCCTGGAAAACGGGTGAGCAAAGCTAAGTTGGCAGAATTTATAGTCGCACAGTATCCGATCCTTTTTGAAGAGTGGGGACGAGAAAAATTGTTGAGACGACCTTACCACATGGTTGTCTTCGAATCTGTTGCCTTGGCAAATGCGTCTATCGACCAAATTGATAATCGAGAAGACACGGTTCATCCCTAATTTCCTGGAAAGTCATATTCTTGATTCTAAAAAAAAATATCTGTAATTTTACTCACTTTCAATTGGAACAACTATAACAATTTGAGGTTACTATGTCATTTATAGGTCCGAATGAATTATTTTTACTTGTAATTCTTGGTATCATTATCTATTTCATCGTTAAGGCAGCCAAAGGACGTCCCGTCAACTTTTCACATTGGCACCAACTCATTGATAATCTGCAACTGTCATCTCAGCACTTTTACACATCAGTTACGTTAAACATTAATGAACGTAAATTGCCGGATACCAAAATCTCGCGAGTTGACCATCACGAAGGCGGGGTGCTTTCAGCCAAGCGTGAATACTTGAGGGTGACCCGCAAAGAACATATTTTTGATATCTGTGCGGCCCCTTTTGCCAAAGGATTTTTTATCTCGTGGTGGTTAGGTGAGGATATCGGATCATTTCTGAACATTGTTATACGAATTCCGTTTCTAGGTCCCGCCTTGATCCGAATTTTCCGACCAGACACGTACTACCGGATTGATACCGCACTCATGTTTCAAGAATCCGTACATGCTTCAGTTCTTGAAATACTTGAGCAATCAACAAAGACTCAAGGCCTTCGCTCACTTAGTGAACTGGAACGGAAACCGATTCTCCGCGATCTGTTTAAACGGTAGAGTGGTGATTCGTGGATTCTGTAGCTGAACAATTGACCGAACAGTTCTACTTATGGGAACACCGCGGTCGAGGATGGCAGGTGTGGGACGCTCCTTGCGAGATCGAACCACCATTTGAACCGTTTCGGCTATATTCTCCCCGAGTTCGTCAGATCGATGACGGACGCAAACATACTTTACTAAGCGGTCTCATCGAACGCGTCCGCGACGGCTTCAATTCTACTACTCGTGAACAAGAGGCACCAAGTGAACAGTATGAGGATTCATTCATTACCCCCGAACCGTTTTTCGATGACTCTGAAATATTTGAAATAAGTATTGCTCTTCCTCCAGATGAAAAGGTAACAGCGGACCAAACAGAACAGTTTTTAGTGGCACTCTCGTTGTGTCGATCACCGATTAGCTTCGAGATTCTCGGAACAAGAGAAAAGATTATATATCAATTTACATGCCGGCAAGGAGACCAACCCACTATTGAAGGGGCTTTGAGAGGATATTTTCCTGGTGCTGTGCTTGAAAGTCACCAAGCAAAATTTTTCGATCAGGTAGACGCAAACTACTCACTGGTGGTCGATTTCGGTCTATCCGAAGAGTTCATGCGCCCACTTAGGACTTCCATCTCTCTTGACCATGATATTCTTATAAGCCTTGTAGCGGCTTTAGAAACCCTCCAAGAAGGCGAAGTCGGTATGTTACAGGTGTTATTCCATTCAACCCGTTTTCCATGGACTGAGAGTATTTTACGGTCAGTTTCCGATGGCCGTGGTGGTTGCTTTTTCGCCGATGCACCGGACATGCTTCAACTCGCACGAGAAAAAACCAAGCATCCTCTCTTCGCAGCTGTCATCAGAGTAGTTGGAATTAGTAATGAGCGTGAACGTTTATGGAACATAACCCGGGGACTTGCTAGTGGATTATTACAGCTATCAGATCCGCTCAGTAATGAACTCATTCCACTCACAAATGAATTTTATGATCCAGAAGTACACATTGTAGATGTTGTAAAGCGTATAAGTCATCGGAGTGGGATGCTCTTGAATAGTCGAGAGCTAGCGGCCATTGTTCATCCACCATCGGGTTCGATCCGTTCTACAAAACTCCTCCGGTACTTCACAAATACCCGACCTGTTCCCTCGACTGCTCAAGGCCATAGCCATGTGCTCGGTGAAAACCTCCACAAAGGAAAGACTGCCAAGGTTTCACTTGAAACACGACAACGTCTTAATCATATGCACATTATTGGTGCTACTGGAACTGGGAAATCTACTTTGCTTCACAATCTTATCGTCCAAGACATCGAGCAGGGTTATGGACTAGCTGTAATAGATCCACATGGTGATTTGATTGAACGGGTAATTGCTTGCGTACCGGGAAGGAGATTCAAAGATGTTGTACTCTTTGATCCTTCCGATGCCGAGAATCCCATTGGCATAAATATTCTTTCGGCCAAAGGAGAAGCGGAAAAAAACGTTGCCGCTTCCGATCTCGTCGCAGCTTTCAAGAGAATGTCGACGAGTTGGGGCGATCAAATGACTGTTGTACTTGGAAATGCGATTCAAGCTTTTCTTGAAAGCAATCGCGGTGGCACACTATTAGATTTACGGAAGTTCCTTCTTGAGGACGATTTTCGAAAAGAGTTTCTCAGAATTGTCACTGATGAGGAGATACGTTACTTCTGGGAAAAACAACACCATATTCTCAGGGGTAATACATTAGGTTCCATCCTAACAAGGTTGGATACTTTCCTGCGTCCAAAAATCATTCGGAAAGTAGTCGCTCCGAAAGTCGAACTCCATTTTGACGAAATTCTTGATTGCCAGAAAATACTCCTCGTGAAGCTCGCCCAGGGATTGATGGGCGAAGAAAATTCCACACTCCTAGGAACTTTGGTTGTCTCAAAGCTCCATCAGGGAGCTATGGCAAGGCAGTCACAAAAAGCTAGTGATAGAACACCGTTCTTTTTGTACATCGACGAATTCCAGAACTTTATCACTCCTTCTCTCGCCGGAGTATTAAGTGGTACCCGCAAATATGGTGTCGGGCTCATTCTCGCTCACCAGGAATTGCGTCAAATATTCAATCAAGATACCGGTGTGGCTAACTCCGTCATCTCTAACCCAGGAACAAGGATCTGTTTTCGGTTAGGAGATTTCGATGCACAGAAGCTGCAAGAAGGTTTTGCTCACTTTACATCACAAGACCTTCAAAACTTGGGGCTTGGTGAAGCAATCACCCGAGTCGATAAATCAGACTATGATTTTAACTTAAAAATCTTTCCACCACGAACCGTAAATCCTGAGACTGGAAAATCAAGACGTAAGAGAATTATTGAACAATCTCACGAAGGATATAAGCGTGCTACGTCCAAAGAAGATCAAGAGATTGAGACAGAAACAATTGAAACTCCAATTGTAGAGCAAGTTCCTTTACAAGCGCGTGTTGAAAGAAGAGAGATTAAAAAAGTAACAAAACCAATTGAACAAGAAACACAATCGGAACCCGTACAACCTATCATTACCCCTGAGCCCGTTGAGGATAAGACACAATCTCAGCACAGGTATTTACAAGCTCTCATAAAACGAATGGCTGAAGATCGAGGATTCCATGCGATCATTGAAGAGCCTACCCCAAACGGATTGGGTAGGATCGATGTTGGACTTGAACAAAATGGCAAAAAAATAGCCTGTGAAGTTTCGGTCACGACAGATGATCAACAGGAATTTCACAATATCGAGAAATGTCTCTCGGCTGGTTACGACAAAATCATTGTTTGCGCTCCTGACCGAAAAAAATTGGACAAGATCAAAACCTACACCACAAAGAAACTAAGTAGTGGCGATCAGGAGAAGATATTGTTCTTTGAGCCAGAAGCCCTTTTCGTTTATCTTGAGGGGCAGGTTGCACAACAGGCTATTAAAGAAGAGCGCGTGAAAGGGTATAGAGTGAAGGTGGAATATCAATCGATGAGTGAATCTGAACGAAGTAAAAAGCGCGAATCGGTAGCACAGGTTGTTTTACAGTCGATACAACGTCTAAAAGGAAAACAGTGAATACGCGTTTTGTACAAAAGATAATCGAATTCTGTTAGAAAGATTTTACCTACTTTAAAACAATGGAAGTCTTGGTCATTACCGAGTAAGCTTACTACTGTCGGTACAATAGTTGGTATTGTTTCCTTGATCTTTACACTTCTTCCGCTACTTCATGTAGGAAACGACAATCCAAACAGATTTAACCCTTCGTCTCTCCGATCGGCATCTCAAGAGGAGGTTCGATCTATCGCCATTCTCGATTTGAACAATGAAAAATTAGAGATTGATGAACCATACTCTTATGGTATCACTAGAGATCTCATAGCAGATATTACTAAGACCAGACCAGTTCAGATAGTTACTATTGCGCAACCATAAAAGCACACTCGCTCATTAGTGGGTGATGCCCAATAGTGATTTAATCCAGTGTATAGGTGATTCCTTCGATTAAAGGAAGTACTTGAAGTTGAGATGTTGAGTATGCTGACGTATTTTGTATTTCACGTTCTGTAACGGTTTGACTAAAATGAATAGGAATTAGTTGTCTAATATTCGCGTCTTGGGCGATAGAAATAGCTCGGGATATCGTTGCATGATAGTCGGAAAGAACATTTCTATCGACAAGCCATGATTCGTGGAGGAGACATTTTGTCCCATATGCGAAACTTGCAGCTTGGTCAGTGATGCCTGTATCTGTCATATAGCAAACTTGGTCAGCCAATCTAATTGCGAGCGATCCACCTTTGTGAGGTTGTTTAAGAAAAGAAATCTTGATGTCATCAACCACAATAGAATATGAATCATATTCTAGTAACTCAATGTCAAGATCAAATTTCTTGAGCGGGGTACCAAATATCGGAGGTTGGGTAATGAGATCACACGCATAACCCAATCCATAATCTAATATTTTATTGCTGGGACCTACGAGACGAATTTTTCGTTCTCCTTTCTTAAATAAACCAGTTAAGTAAGTCAATCCCATGATATGATCAAGATGGTAGTGCGAAAACAGTATGTTAAGAGTTTGTGATTTCAGCAGTTGCTTGACCTGCGGTGATCTGAATCTGGAGATTCCAGTTCCGCAGTCTAGTAGAAAATCTTTGTCATTAATTTGAACCAAGATACACATGGTTTGTCTGTCATCGATTGGCATCCAACCACGTGATCCGAGAAGTGTTATTTTCGTAGCCATATTGTCGTTTGAATTATTAATAGTATTTTGAATTATTGCACTATGATTCCTACTGCAAAAGACGTTTTAACAAAATAAAGGATCTCGTACCTATTGCTATGACCAAGGCACCCATTATCCATGCAATCACATTCGATGGAAGGGGGCTTGAAAGGTCAAGTATAATCCAAGCAATGAGAATGAGTAGAAGCATACTTGTTGACCCGAGTCCCAAAAGTATTGAAAACCTAATTGCTTTCACACTTTTTTTGATATTCTCATTATGAGAAACGAAACGTGAGCGAAAAGTGTATAATGGTAGACTGATTCTGTGTACCTCACGAACACGTTGAAGAGTTAGTAGAGCCCAGCAAGTTTTTTGCACATCTGAATAAAAGCTGCCATCGTTTCGTCTGCCACCTTGACGGAAAATCTTAAAATATGTATCTCTGAGCAAGGATGATGTTGCTAGTTTTTCTTCTTCCCCCAAAGCGATCAACGCTGCGCAATATGGAACGAATGACCAACTGTCAATTTTTGCAGTACCGACATATGATTCGAGCGTTCTAATTATCTTCTGAACTCTTTCCTCAATAGACGTTCTTTGTGAATTGCCTAGCGATCGACAACCCATAACAATTTCACCTAGGAAGTATGGAGAAAATATGGCAGGGTTCTCGATTGAAACTACGAACTCGCTGAATGGGGTAGAGAGTTCATCTCGTTCATTATGCATGCCAATTGCATCAAGCAAACGAATAATTCTTGCATAGTGATGAGCGGTCTCGTGGTCGATTGCACTCAAGTTAGCGGATGCTTCTTTGAAGAGTCTCCGAGCTTCTTTTTCGTAGAATTCGTCAAAAAGGCCGGATTTATGTACTGCGTAAAGAGATATACCCCTAATCCAATATCGAGGGAATTGACCCCAACCAGACTCAAAGCATGATCTAATCCACTGAACTGATTGTCGACATCTCTCATTGATCATTTCGGTGGAACAATCAGCAAGGGAGATATTTGACCACGATTGGAGAACCATAATTGCCATAGAGGTAGATGTTAAATTGCGTTCCCCCCAAAAACCTTCAGTATTTCGGTGTTGCAGAAGCCATTCCAATCCCGAAATAATGGTATCTTTGTGCTCGACATTTGCTAAAGTAACAACTTCATAATTCTCTAGTTCTGTTTGAAGTACCTGAGATAATTTGGAAAAATCTGATAATCCTTTCATTCCCGTGTTCTTAAGTAGCATTATATAATTCCTTCTCCAAGAGGTCAAGTGTCTGCGATATTGAGAGTTCAGATGTATCAATCATCAGTCTTTTTACTCCGTGAATTTTTTCTGTAAGTCTTGGAGCCAAAAACCTAGGTGGAATTCCATGCTGTCCGAATTTGGCAAATGCCTCATTTATATTGTGGACATAATCTTTGTCAAACGGATTAAAATGCCGGCTGCTTGATTTTCTGCGTCTTTCAAGTCGTTGTAAAATCAAATTACTGGAACATGTGAGAATAATGAGATACGTTGGAGTAATCCAAACGGGCTCAAGGTTGTTAACAATTCGTGCAAAGAGCTCTTGTTCTCTTTCGTTACAGTACCCCATCTTCAATAGAACATCTACATAAATTGACGTATCAAGAAATCCGTATCGATCAGTCACTACACCATTGGAGTATTTTGATATTAAATCGTGTTGTCTCTTTCGCTCAACAATGTAGTGAATAAAACTAAGAATAGCAGATTTGGAAAAGGGATTAGATTTTGTCTTTGGGAGTAATGAAAATCCTAACTTGATTGACAAGGCTTTGGCAACCGTGGATTTCCCAACCCCATGACATCCCATTATAGATACTAGATGGATTTGTTTGGATTGGCCTGTTTTCATTTGACTCTCGCTAATTCATATGGCAATAGGATATCTAAATAAAGTTTAAGTGTTCCGGTTTAATGTCTAAGGTAGTAAGAAGTTTGTTGAGTTGGTCATACTTACACAAAAAAGGGCAATCTCCATTTCCAACCATACGAATGGTGGCGTTTAGGAGTCGGTTTCTTCTTTGAAACCAATCGTTCTCTAAAATGCTGCCAGTACAATACTTCTTTTTGTATCGCTGATGTGGACAAAGATATGTATTACCATCAGCGCCGACCATGATGACGAAATGTGGTGCAAAACAATTTGAGTTTCGCTGTTCTCTATTCATCAGTTTGTTGTATTTGTCGATGCTTGCTATCACCCGCATAGAACCATTTGAGTAAGACGAACATATCTCAATATTTTCTGCCAAAGATTTTTTGTGAGCGACCTTATCTTCTCGGCTAGGATTTTGAGGCGGTCGAAATTGACAATAGTCAATACCGAGCTCACCTCCAAGGTGGACGAATGCTTCCATTTCAGAAAGATTGTGTTGGGTCGTTAACATTGATATACCTAATGTTGTTGTCGAACGATAAATCTTTTTTCTTTCGACTAGTATCCGGATATTATTTAAAATCTTATCAAATATTCCCACTGGTGTTCCATGCATTAGTCTGTATATTGAAGGAGTTGCTGAGTCGATGCTTATTCTAATCCATTGACAATTCCGTAACAAAACAGATGAGATTTGAGGTTCCAAGTGATATCCATTTGTGATAATTGCAGTTTCCATATTTAGTGATCGCGAAAATTCAATCGCTCTAAGTGTAAAAGGATTCTCTAGTGGTTCCCCACCTCCAGTAAATAATACTCCCCGAATTCCAACGTTTGATAGATTTGTTAATGCCTTCTTGATATTACTCCATTTTGCGAAACTTTCCTTAAT
This sequence comes from Ignavibacteriales bacterium, assembly GCA_016214905.1. Taxonomy (NCBI): domain Bacteria; kingdom Pseudomonadati; phylum Ignavibacteriota; class Ignavibacteria; order Ignavibacteriales; species Ignavibacteriales bacterium. Next base: position 690,221 of record JACRMQ010000006.1, read on the forward strand.
AGTGATTTTCCGATAAGGACAATGCGGACAATGGTGGGAGCACAGCAAGGTCATATCGAAACTTGCAGTGATGGGTGAAACTGATTCTCTTGCCATCCAACACTTGAGTCGATCAAGATGTTGGCACACCTTATAAGGAGAAAGAAAGGTAATATTATCTGGTTTTTGCATGTAAATAGTATATAATAGCTGTTTTAATTATTTGAATTATGTCGCGGATATCATCGTCAGTGTAATTTTCGCTAATAGTCCATTTATAAGCATTTTGGCAATATGAGTATGCCGTAGGACATACAAATCTTGATACAGCGCTTTGGAGACCAAGTATTTTGGCACAACTTTTAGGTAGGTAGTAATAGCGTGCCATCTCAAGATCACTCAAACCTAGGTACTTGATTGTTCTAACGATTTGGATGGGATTGCAAAAAACTTTGGGTGATAATCTAAAGTGATACATCCAGGCAACATTCTGTCCGCCATTTGGTGATTTTGGAAGATATAGTTGAGGAATGTCTCGCAGACCTTCATCAAGATGTTGAACGATTTTAAGGCGTCGAGACATCACAGAAGAAAGATTTTTCAGTTGAGCTAGCGCCAAAGCCATATCGAGTTTTGAGCACCTGTAGTTGTAACCAAGCAAATAGTGTGAACGCCCGAAGTTCCTTATGTATTTCCCTCCCCTGAGAATACCCATTAGGGATATGGCGTTTGCTAGTTTTTTTGAATCTGTTAGGGCAACTGCACCTGTTTCACCAGCCCAATGCTTTTCGCTGGAGAAACTAAAGAGGCTAATATCACCAAAAGATCCGGTGAGCTTTTCTTTGTATGATGCAAATGGTGCTTGACAACAATCCTCAACTACATGAATATGTTGCTTTTTTGCAATTGCCAAGATTCTATCAATTTCACACGTGATCCCCCAGAAATGAACGGCAACAATGGCTTTTGTTCGAGATGTGATCTTCCTGGACAATATTATGGGATCAATGTTTCCATTATTTGGATCTACATCACAGAACACAGGAGTGCCACCCAATGCGATTATTGCGAAGAGAGTAGCATAGTCTGAAATGGCTGGACATATAACCTCGTCACCAGGTCCAATCCCCAGTGCAAACAATGCTGCATGACCTGCTGATGTGCAATTGCTAAGTGGGACTACATATTGTCGCCGTGTGCGCTCAATAATTTCGGATTTAAATTCTTCCTGGATCGATTTATCTGAAAAGCCCGTCGAGAGTAGTCTACTGATCAACTTCATTGCAACTGGGATATTAACCGATCTCGGGTAATTGCCTGGTAATGGTCTGCGTTCGTCTCTAATTGGTTTCATTGTTTCCATTTGGGCGTTAAGTATATGGGTTATGCTATCTAACGATTGTACTCACACATGATTTTGCTGCATAATTCGTGCGATAAAAAACTATCTAGTTCATTGTTTGGTGTCACTATATTAGAAATTCAAGTTGTTAGTTTGTATAAAACGTACATCGTTGATTAATCTTGCGAACAAATAAGTGTACAGAGCGTTTTCATTTGAGCCAACTCAAGCGGTGTTATTGATAAATGCTGCCACTCGTACAATGCACCATAAGGCGCTACCCTCCCTGTTAATGCTGATGTTAGGGAAATATTTCTATTCTGCACTTTTTTCCTCAAAGGTTCTCTCCAATAAATTTGTTTTTGAATATATTGTCGATAATCCACTGATAACTTCCACGCATCAAGCACACCTAGTATTGATTTACATTGCCAATAAATTGTCGTATGTATAGTCGATGAAAACGGCACAATTATCGAACATCGTTCAATGAAATCACCAGCTGAATTGGTCGAAATACATTATCACTCATGGTCAGTTGAACATCTTGCTGACCTTTGATAAAGCGTTATATGCCGTACCGTTATCCGCTTTTAATATATGTCTCCTAAAATTGAATGATATTATTTCAGCTTCCTGATACACCATCTCCATGGACCTGTCCAGTAGTCACTCTGTGCAACGTGCTAAACGATGATTCAAATTCCGATACTTTCAGAGAAAACTCGTCTATCTCGCTTTCAAGCTTCGATATGGAAACATCAGACAATTCAAATCGCTCTATCTTACCAGCGAATTGTGTTTGAAAGTGAGCTTGCCTATAAAGATTATAAGCAGGAGTTTGGCTGTCGAATTCAAAGCAAGGTGATTCGTATGCTTGACGTCCATATGGATATGGATTCAGTAGTACACTATCTTTTGTAAGTATTCCAAAACATGTTGGAGTACCACGATAAAGGTATACAGAAACAAGTTCTTTTTCCGATCCGACAAAACTCAGTATAATTCTTAGACTCTTTATGATTTCACGAGCAATCTCTCCAGGATCTCTTCCCTCTTGTGCTGCCCGGAAATCAGCAAACAGTGGATGTGTAAGCATAAACTTGATTTCGACACCATCATGCATTTTCTTCTTGAGTGTCTCTATCACATGTTTGAAATGCCTGTCTTGAAGGAACCCCAAGAGAGATGATCCAACGATGAATAGTCCGTCCTTTTCATCTTCTATTATCGTATGGAACTTACTTTTTTGAAGGGCTTGTTCTCTGCTAATATACGTTTTTGCCAGTCCAACTTCAGACGAGCTTTCCACAAGTGTGAAACGCTCAGCGCATGGCATTCCAAGCCTGCTTCCTATTACTGAAGCTAACTCTTTTGCATTTTCTGAGAGGTCCATTAATCCTGCTGAAAGCATGATAATAGATACCGATGCGGAAGCAGTGAATGTCACGCCGAATGTTATCAGTACTATTGACCACCATTTATCTGTAGGTTGGAATATGCCGATCAAGGTAAGCAGAATACCAACTATCAATGTTAGGATAATTAACGTTTTCCGAACATTATGCGTAGAACGATAATCCTTTTCTCTTATGCTATTATCCCATTTCCTCATTTTTGTTCCTTTCAATGAATATGATTTTTCAGGGTATCAATTTTTATCACTCAATTCTGTTGTGTGTTAAACCTCATGGCAAACAACAAGCGCGAAAACCACGCTACGTTGTGACTGACGCCCTTATGAGCGATGTGGATGCACTCACTTTCAAATTGTTTGGTAGTTGTCCATGAAACGGAATCTTCAATAATTCGTATGCTTTTTATGATGAGTGAATGTTTGTAACAACGTTCTCTAAAAACATGCAATGACGTTGCGAATTATAATAAATAAATTTCATTTTAGTAACGGCATTGAGCGATTCGAGACTCAATGTCGAAGAATCATTCAGGATATTTAGTTTGAGTGTTATTTTTTGCATGTTAGCTGGCATTTGCCAAACAAGTGTGAAAATCATTGTGCAAATTCCTCAAATATTGATTTCGCTGAAATACCGCAAACGTTTTTCTTCTGTTTCGTGTACTTATGCTCAAGAGAGCTTAGACCATCGTTTAATGATTTTGAATTTATTCCAAATTGTTTTGACTTGTAAGCCTCAAGAAAGGCAGCCAGATGATCAGAGAGTCTTATAATCTCCCCATCAATGGGATCAAAATTGTCAGTGTTATATTTTGAATTTATGGCTTTTACTTTTTCTATTACCCTTTCCACTCGAATTCTATTGCTAAATTCATCCTTTGTAAAATAGCGAATCTCCAGTCTCATTATTTCATCTTCGAGTAAAGGATAAATTTCTTGATCTGTAAACTCCTCTTCGATTTTTCCAATAACAGTAGGCATGTTTTCTGTTGAACCCTTTACTGGAGATATAATATCCCTAGTTACGGCTTCGGGTAGATCATGGAAAAGACCTCCGAAATAATTATTATATCGGCGACGAGGGCATGCATTAACATCAATGGAAGCTAAGTAAGAAAAAGTGGCAACAAGTAAAGTATGTCCTAAAACTGAAGTTCGCGGCACTCTAGGTGTTTGTCCCCAGCGAACTTGAAATCGAAGTTGACCACAAAGATCAATAAAACTTGAGAGTTTCTGCTTTGTCACGATCTTCTGCATACCTACCAAAGAAAGTGATTTTTCGATGTCCAGCATTATTTGTTTTTCGATGTTCTCGATCTGGTATCCATTGGGATTGAACTGTTTGATTATTTGGAACTCCCAATATGTGGCATATTTATGCGCTCCATTTAGTATTGCTTTTTCCAATGGACCGAGGTAGTTCTCTTCGAAAAGATATTGTCGGAAATCTTTTTTAAAACTTTCGTTCTCACATAAAGAGTCGAAAGCATCGTATATCCAAGTGTTCAATTCCTTATATACGTCTGAATATTCTACTTTTATTTTCCGATACACAGTCGATTTCATATCAGCGATTGCAATTCGGCGTAGCAGTTCAAATATGCCACCCTTAATGATTTTATCCCAATCGATAGTCTTACCAATTTGCTCTTCGTGCTTTCCGAGACAATATGCAATTACCATTTTGTGAGCATTTTTCTCCATTTCCGTCAAATCCAGAGGTCGGATTCTGTCGTTCCAACGTTGGATGTTGAATGCTTCAAATAGGTGAAGAAGGAGGGAACGTTTTAACATGGTTGACATCGTTTGTTCCTTTCGTAACTATTGATATTTGTGTGAGGCAAATGCCAACTAACGTTTTGCATAAACATGCATTGCTGTTGCGAACTCTCATGGACAAATTCTCTGTGAAGCAACGGCATTTAATGAGTACAATAAATTTTCATATGATAAAGCGAATGAATTTTTTACAATTGTTAGCTGGCGTTGTGTAATTACTAATTCTGCTTGCAAGTTAATGTCTGAAACGTTCACGTGCCTGTAACAGCTTGTACCAGCTCGCATAGACCCAAAGAGTCCAGCTAAGCAGAACAAGAAATACCCTTGCGTTAAAGATGCCCCACAAAGAACTGATAGTTTTTTCATTAATAAAAGGAGCAGATTCGATGTTACTAATCAGTATTGTGGAAGCTAGCAGACATAAAAATGAGAGTAAAAGACTGATTTCCTCGAAAAGATTTAGTGCCGGATTCTTTCCAAAATGGAGCATAGCCTTCTTTTTGTCTTTTGCATTTTGGAAAATCAATCGTTTAGGTCGAGAGACTAAGAAAGAAGATAGCGGGCCCCATAGCAGTAGAACAAGTAATGTCACATCGGTTATTCTTGAATGATGTTGCTCATTTGGGGAAGGTGTATCCAATGACATGCTTGCAAGGATAGTCCACAAGACACTTCCAAGTGTTAACAAAAATGCCTTCCAATATCGAAGTACTAGAATTAGTAGACTTTTGACCAAGTCGTCAATCGTTTTACTAGCAGCTTTTACTTCATCGTCAAGATTTGCGTTGAGATTTAAAGGTTTAATTATCAGTTCAGGTACGTAAATCATATTAACCTCTTTATTCTTGTCAATCACTTTCACCTCTTCTATTATAGAATGGGTAAAATAGAAATATATCAAATCAACAATCAAGAAGTAGAGAGCAATTAAAGGTAAAACAAATATATTTGCAGTAGCGAAAATACCTAACCAGAAAAACCATGAGGGAAATACAAACGAATTGCCAAAGGCTCTAAAGAGATTGGCCATATTATCCTTCAGTAACCAAGGAAGCAGAACAGTTAGCCCAGCCCCCCCTACAAAGGTGCCTGCAATTCTGTGCAATGTAGAAATTCTTACTTCGGAACGCTGTAAGAATGCTGTGTTTCTATCTGCACTTCCTGTTGTGTCATTTTTTATGTCTTCTTCCATAAATATTCTCAGGTTTTATTTAGAAATTTAATTCACAATGCGAGCTAACGTGTGCAGGTATTACGCCGTTTGTTTTGTCGCTATCTACTGACCAATTGTTCTACGGCAAAACAAATGGAGCGAACACTTTAATTCCATCTTTCAAATGAGTGAGAATCGTAATGCCTGCTGTTATGCGTAGTGTTGCCATCTTATCGGGCTCTTTCATCAAATGGTTTGTCTCGCCTCATAATAATTGTCCCCCTAACGTGTGGCGGGTTTACTCTATAGAAATTTCCACGAAGCTCGGTAATGTTGTTGTTTTGATCCCTAACAATTGAGTAGTTACAGAAGCCACTGATGGGCCCATTGTCCATTCCCTCATACTGATATATGAGTTTATCACTTGCGGTAACTGATCCTGAAATAGATTGCCAAGTTAAGAATGGAGGAACCGTCACGAATGTAGTATCAATAATCTTCCAAGTTAGCGTGCCTGTAATACACAAGTTCTCCCCGAACTGATTCCTTACGATCTGAAAATGAGACTTACCGCCATAATGATTCGCACCAAATCCGAGTTCCTTTCCTGATGGATGTACATCGTAGTACCAGTCGCCCGTGAGGTTTCTAAACGTCTCATAGGACGTTATGGCGGGTGGATTCTGAGTATATACAAGGACGAACAATGCAATTGCCCCGCCAGCTCTGATTGAATTAGATAACCATCTTAGATTGATCTTGAGAAACCCAGGAATGATTGCTGCGATCCCAGCGGTGGAAAGTCCTAACAGTATCCTCAGAAAGAATTGTTGATATCCATCCAGCCCTCTGACGAATACTACAATAACCAAACCGATCAGGAAAAGGCATACAAACACCGTGAGTGGCTTCCAGTAGAAATCGTCAATTCTCTGTTGTGTGTTTTGCATATTTGTTGTGCTGATTGTTAAACATTATAGGTCAAAGATTTCTGTAGTGCAACATTACGCATCTACCGCATAAATGAATAGCGTATATTCAACCAAAATGGCATGATAGACGCATAGCGTTTAGCCGTCCAAATCGGAATGTTATACGCATCGTGATTATTCCACTTTTGGCTGATACATCCCCTCATCCGATAAATTGAAAATCTTTCCAAGGTTTTATTTGCGAACATGTATATATATTCCAGTAGTTTTTTAACTAGCATATCCTCATAATTCCTGGATGTATCACAAATCGGCTCCATTCTTAGCAAGTGCCGGGCAAACTGCTACAGCTGAGTATGAAACTTAATTTAATGATAACTCAGATTAACAAGATGAACACCCTCTAGCCTTATGCAAACGAAAATTGATATCCCTCTTTACACAAACCTAATGCTTATTTCCTTCTCGTACAGTATTTTGCTAGTGTAATTTTATTGAAACATAACCTAAGAGGGAAAATAAATAATTGAATTCAAGCAATGAGGGAATCTAAACCAGTCTAAAAAACACACCAATAATATTTTATAGCTTTTTAGATGTTAATACAATAGGGTGACCACCTATAAATCTAGTAGGGATAGACCTACTATCAATTTACAACTTTCGATCCTGCTAATAATAAATTAATCAATAGAGGCATTACATAAGTTGAAATGAGAATATCGCTGTATTTTTAGTACTAACCAGATTGATGATAATTCTGAGGTATCCTATAAAAAAACCCCATCTCCAGATTATGAATCCCCTGGGGGGGTAACAAGCGGTTCAAGGGGAATCCCGAAGATGGGATTAAATTTGAACGTTGTGATCCTAACTGACCACTGACTATCAATGATTATTGAACGTATATCGTTACGCTCAATTCTAGCCGATACCATCTATCACTTCAGATATTTCAATAACTTGCTCAAAATTTACAGTATTCGCTTTAGCAAGTTTAGCCTGAAATCCTTTTATAATATCTGTAGAAAATTCCTTCCACTGTTTATCCGTAAGAACAAAAAGATCTCCTTTGTAATGAAAATGAGGAACCCTTATTCCTCCCGGAAATGGCCGAGGTTTTATTGGTCCGTATGACCTGAGAGCCATTTCATGCCCCAAAGAGATTTGAGGATCCATGGGTATCTCAGAAAGAAATTCCGGTGCAACCGGTTTGATTTCGTATTTCTGGATAAATTGACCTATTTGTCTTAGATTTGTTATCCAGAATGGTGCCGGTATTCCAATCCACCACCACCAAGGCTTTACGAATCTTCCAATCATAATTTTTGTCTCCTTAATTTAGGTTGTTTAAAAAAAAGATTACTTAACATTAAAAGATTTTTCATGCGGGCGGAGAACGTTCCATGTCTCTTGCACCTCCTTTCCCTCACCATTTATTACAGGCATACCTGTAACGTGATCTATAAATGTTGGACCGAGTTCTTTCTCAAGGATCTGAAAGACATCAAATGCTGTTTCAATTGCAGCTCGTTCCGAAGCACAAAGAAATGATCCAACCCTATTATAATAGCCTGATGAAAAATAGTTCGAACATCCACACCAATTCATGCAATAAGCTTTTAAACTGCAGGAGAGGCATTCGGTGTTTATCTCTTTATTAGGTATAATTTTACAAGCCATACGATTAATGTCTAAACCTTCGTCGATATTCCCGATGCAATGACCGTTTCCATTGTCAGACCCAATAAGTCTTTCACATGGATAAATATTCCCGGACGGTGTGAAAGCAAATTCACCTTTTCCCATCCTGCAACGTTCCAGAGGTTGGTACCCCCCTCGTAAAATTACAATGATTTTACTGTCTATAAGACTAATGAAATGAGGGTTACCCCTACGATAATAATTTATATATCGATTGGCAATCTGATTGAAAATGGATGGGAGCAAATCAGCTTCACTCTTAGACCAGTTTGCAGAAAAATCAGGATTGAGATATATGTGTGTGAGTCCAAGTGAAGAAAAATAGTCAACAACTAATGGTAAATATTGAAACGTTTGTGGATGATAGACGGCATTGACCTGTAAGCACGGTATAATTTCATTTGCCTGCTTCACTGTATTCTCAACAAGGTTTGAACTACCTTTGCCATCAGGAAAATTCCGAAACATATCCTGCACATAAGAAGGACCGTCGCAGCTTATACCTAATCCTATATTATGTTTATTCAGAAATTCGGCAATCTCATCCGAAAATATCGTACCGTTTGACACAACATCAAGTTCAACTCTTTCTCTATCAAAAGACGTATGATTCTCTATTATATCTGTAATGTCTTCGATTAATTCAAAGGCAAGGAGCGGTTCTCCTCCAAAATAACCGATACGAATCTTTTCAGCAGGAGGTGTATTCTTAAATATAAAATCAACAACTTTCTCAGCTATCGGCAGAGACATTTGAGTTTCTCTTTTGCCGATGTAACAATACTTACATCGGAGATTACATTGTTGAGTAATACATATTGTATATTTCATTAATCGTCTCCACAGAAAAATATTCCTTCTAAGTAATCAAGGAATACGTGATGCCCCGAATAGCTTATGGGATAAACAATGAAAAAATTTATCTCTGGGTCTTGGTGGTTCAATTGTCTGACAACAATTATCTATCGCTTTATCGATAACAGGTTCCGTGATATGTGGAAATTCTTCCCTGATAATCCGTTTAATCGTGTCGCGCTCATATTTCTCAGTGCAGGAAACAAATAAACTATCAATATGTCTTTTCATTTTATTGTCTACTTCGTCCCAACCCATAGTTGTTTTTCCTTAATATGTTAGTGATTGTAAATTATTATTTGTGATTATTTCAATTTTTCTTTTGCTGTGTAATAGCCCGTATCAATCATATTTTTTATATCCTCCGAATCGAAATTTTGGAGGTCAAGGTGAATAGGAACAGACGGTCTGATCACTTTTATCTTCAATCTTCGATATCCTGCCAGCGGGCCGGCAATTTCCGGTGTGCCATCTTGGGGAAGATATAGATTAAAATATTCTGACCATTCGATATCATTATTCACAATCTCCTCGACCATGATATCAAACACACGTTCAGTAAGATGGATTAGATTACCGGAGTTGACGCTGACACCACCCATATCTTTAGGTTGACAGGCAATAACAATTATGTCTGTTGCGCCGTTATCGATAGCTGCTTTTAATGGGGCAACGTCTTTAATACCACCATCAACGAAGGGTTGATTGCCAATTTTCATTATGGGCATAATCATGGGAATAGCTGCGCTTGCCAGCACGTATTCAATAAAATCAGGATACGATGGATCGGCATAAGTGATGATACCATTAGATATGTTAACAGCCCCTACTTTTAATTTTATTGATGACTTTCGAATATTGTCGATCTTTATAATACGCCTCACCAATTTCTGAAGGGGTGTCGTGTCCACCAATCCGTTAAAATTATTGAACAAGGCGCCAAGAGCAATCCGCAGCCAAGAAAGCTTATTTGCAATATCAGACGGTTTCTTAATATTCTCTTTCCAGAAATTTATTAAATTTGAACCGATCAATGACCATTCACGGGGATCCTTCGGGATACCATGTTTCCCAATTTCATTACATAGAAATGCCGCATTCAGTGATCCAACAGAGATACCATAAATGAAATCCGGGTAAAAACCAGACTCGATAACAGCTTTGATAGCACCTGCTTGAAATCCTCCCTTGATTGATCCTCCACTTAGAACAAGAGCTCTTTTTTGTTCGATTGGCATAGATAATCCTTTTAAATGATAAAACGATTGGTACTCGGTTTTAATACACTGCAACAATTATTATTTCATAGGGTAAATTCCACGTTAAGACCTCAGGACGCTCGACGGCATTTCTAACTCTCCATGAAACAATCGCGAGATTAAGTCGCGGAATACCAAGTACGTGCAAACGATCACCTGATTTTAAATCTTTTAGTTTTTTCTCAGGTTCTGAATCTTTAATGAAGATCATCCGACGATTCCTTACCAAGAGATCTTCATTCGTATCATAAACTGCCGCCATGAGAAGTGTCCCGTCTTCCACTTCAAATGGAGTCGCATTGGGTTCCATTATAAACTCAACATAGTTATAGCCTGCCATAGGTGTGATGATTGTTGTCGTTTTCTTCTCCGCATCGACTTTGATTTGGCATTGTTTACCTTCATAGCTTGTAAAAGCACGTTCTGCGTCTTTGGGTTCAAAGCCATCAATCGTTTTCAATGAACGGAGTAACGATATATCTCCTATCTTCGTAACAGGATGAATCTCAAATACATGGTCGGGATTTGAAGTAGTAAATTTTGAAAGTCGTTTCCCTTGGATTTGTTCCGAATGCCCACCGTGTTCACACCATATTCTCCAAGCACCGGTTAATTTAACCGGGTCGGTTGTCCCTTCATGTTGATGAACAAGATCAACAGCGTCTTTGTCATCTTTAGCATTCATGATTTCGGCAACGACAGGCAGCTTGATCTCGGGAGCTCTCCCTGCAATGTGAAGATCGCCGTCTTTCTTCGCTGAATTGGGTCTCTCGTGCGCTTTATCAATTGTGTAAGTGGCCGTGATTGTCGCCCTATTTTTATATTTCTCGATGAAATTGTTTTTAAGTGTAATAGTTGTCTGTGCAACTGTAATACTGACGACAACTATAAAGAGAAATATAAATTTCCATAGAATTTGCGGCCAAATTATTTCTAATTTATACCGAAAGGAAATGTTTATTTTCATGAAATATTTTCTCCTTTCCCGAAAAAAAAGAAATTAAAAAGTGGAGTTGAAATTATCCTAATGTTATTTCAGAAAAGATACAAGACGGTCCAGACCTATAAATGCAGCAGGTTGAAACCTATTTCTAAAGGAGGTATTCAATGAGGATAAATCAAATAAAGAATATAATTACTTGATTATCCCCTTGGATAAGGCATAATGTGTAAGATTTGCAACGTCATGAATATCGAGTTTATCCATAACTTGCTGTCTGTATTTTTCAACAGTTTTTATGCTAATAGTGAGTATCGTGCTGATTTCCTTGTTCGTTCTCCCTTCAGCAACTAAGTGCAAAACTTCACGCTCTCTAATGGTGAGGCCATTGGGTTTTTTCTTCGGATTTCTCTGCTTTTCAACAACTATCTTCATAATAGAAGAACTAAAAGAGACTCCTCCCCTGTTGACGATTCTGATCGCTTTTATCAACTCTTCAGCTGCATCTTCTTTAATAATATATCCGGAGACACCTGCCTGAATAGCATGATCGACGATCTCTTCTTCTGCGCTCATTGATAAGATGATAACTTTGATAGATGGATCTTTAAGTAATATTTGCCTTGCAGCAAGTAGACCATTGAGTTTAGGAAGAGTTATATCCATAATAACAATGGCTGGTTTTACATTAATCGCGGTTTTGATCGCTTCTTCGCCGGTAGATGCCTCACCCACGACCTTAATATCTTTTTCGGCGTCAAGAATTGACCGAAAACCCTGACGAACTATTTTATGATCATCTGCAAGTAACACTGTTATCTTTTCCATAGTAATGCTTCCTTGTACTGTCATTTAAGGAACTGGTTTTTCAATAGATGATTGAATCGGAATTTCTACCCTAATAGATGTCCCTATACCTTCTTCCGACCGAATATAAAATTTCCCATTGATAAGCCTAGCACGTTCTTGCATCCCTAAGATTCCAAGATTTTTTCTTTCTAATTGATTAATCTTGATGTTTTCCGGATTGAATCCCTTTCCGTCATCATCGATTTCAAGAACGACATTGTTGTCATGCTTATCAAACATAATAGTCACAGCTTGTGCTTGAGCATATTTTGCAACATTGGTCAAACTTTCCTGCACAATTCGGTAAAGAACCGTTTTCTGTTCACCGTCAAGGCAGTCAATTGATTCATCACCGGGCATCGAAACGATAACACCTGTCCGCTCAGAAAATTGATTTGCAAGTTGGCGTACCGCCGGAATCAGTCCCAATGAATCCAACGCTGCCGGTCTTAACTCACGAAGATAAGAACGGATCTTCAAAAATATTTGATCGGTTAACGATTTTGTATCGTTGATTATTTTCTGAATCTGCACCTGATCATTGGAATGATTATTCCCTAAGATTTTGAGATTGAGAGTAACGGAAGTCAACATCTGACCTACTTCGTCATGCAGTTCGCGGCTAATTCTTCCGCATGCTTCTTCATGAGTTCGTATCAGTTCCCTTGATATCTGATCCAGATTCTTTTGCATAACGAGTGCTTCATCAAGGAGTCTTTTAGCCTTATAATTAGATTTTACAAGCGCACGTTCGGATCGTCTTTGTTCGGTAACATCGCGCGCAATACCTCGAACCGCCATCCTATTCCCACTTTCATCAAGGACGATTGAGCTTTTATATTCAAGTATGTATAATTTCTTCTTGTCCTTGGAAAATAGTATCGCTGTACCGAGCAGTTCTTCAGTTCCATTTCTAAATTTATTTAGATATTCCTCTATCCCTGAATGATATATTTCCTTAACAAAGTATCTGAGATTCTTACCAATAATGTCCTGGCGGGAATAATCGAGCAATTGTGAGGCAGATTTATTAATTTCCAAGAAGTCGCCATCAAGTGTGTGAATATAGATGATATCGGAAACATTATGAAAAAGGTCGCTGTATTTTTTTTCACTCTCACGCAATAGTTTTAGTTTTTCTTTTTGATGAAAGAAAAATATAATAATAATTGATCCGCTCAGGATCAAGAAAAGGATAGTACCGAAATAGAACGTCGAATAAAAATCGTTCATCGTTTCACCATAAGAATTCCGGCAGAATAAATTACGTTTGTAAAAGTGTCCAAAGACCAGTGAACGTACATAATAACAAGAGCATCCGAATAATTCATTGCGGCAAATTGGTTCACCAATGAATAATATACGATGCTGCCTGAATAGTAAATAAGTATCCCGCTAATTATCCAAATGCGAGATCTGATTGATGAAGTGGTTGAGTTGATTCTAAAACTTTGGAATAAAGTTAGAATCGAAACTATTATAATTATCAGGCAAGCGCTCGGGTGAATATAATTACTAAGCCCGGAGAACGATTCAATTGTAAATTTTGATATCAACCATGCTACCGCAAACACGGGGATAGTTAGTTCTAAAGTCGATCCGATTTTTTTATCCGATTGCCAATTAGCGAACATCAGCATCAGAAAGATATATTCCAACAGATCATATATGTGAAGCACCCAATGATTATTAATGGAAAGTATCATAAGAGTGTAAGTAATAACCTCTATTATCATTATTACTATAATAAAACAGAAAAAGAAGATCATACCCCTGTCGAATCTTCTAAATCGCAGAGCACCTAAGACAAAAACTGCAATCGTTGAGCTCAAATATATATATGCAATAATTGGGAGCTTCACAATAAATTTTATACCTATTTATAATAAGTTATTTAGTGAGCGCATTATCGGAACTGCACAAAGGCGGACACGGGAATCCATACTCTAATATCGTATTATCCGACATGTCATTACCGGCTTTATCTACCCCGACGATAACAAGCGCCGGATTTCCATCATCTTTTTTCGCAAAATAGATTCTTATTCCGATGCATCCTTCTTGTTTCAGGACTTCTTGAATTGCATTACCTCCAAAATATTCACCGAGAACTGAACCGGTTGGAACTGATTCTCGATAATTTTTTATGAGGCGCGATGCATCGTATAAACCGATAGAATGGTTTTCGTAACCGGTTAATTGTACTTGTTCAGTTTTTGTCCGTGCGCTTATGCTATCATCGATAATTAGAAAAGATAGCAATAATATTATTAGAATAAAAGACGGAACAAGTAGAAAATAACGTACAGCATTTTTGTTAAGCATAAAAAACCTCTCAAAAATAAAATGTGATATTGGTTGTTATTTAAAGAAGGTACACGTAATCTCTTTTCATGGAACTTTCCCCGGCTATGTAAGCATAACAATATGAATCGCCAATAATCTACTTTATTAAATATGAAATTACAATGGGGTAAAACCCTATTTAGAGAGTAGGTCTATACCTTTGATGGCATGGGTGTTATAACTATTAATGCTAAACAACGGAAAATATTTTGTTTTCTCATTGACAATAGTTTTATATTTGACTAATTTTCATGGGGGAAATGATAACATTCCCTTTCAAAGATTTTATCGATCATACAAATTAAATGAGTTAAGTTTTTATTGAACAAATTTATTAATACTGATTTTATTCTAACTTTTTGTCAACATCATAATCACAAGATCATAAATTTGTATGATCTACAGTTAAAGGCTTGAGGTAAACAATCGTTTTCATATTTGGTCTAAAATGATTTTAAAATGAAGAAATATTTTTTTTCATTGTGATTTTCTTTTTTATCATATCTACTCTGTTCAGAATTATATAGTACAGAGAGAATTAATCTAAATATAAAATTAGAAATGCTTAAAACAGATAATAATTCTAATTCGATTTCATTAATCGTCGGGCAATTTATTCGCTTGATGAAATTAATTCAACCATTTTGGCCCCATCTATTTCGTTCAATAAAAATATCTGCCATTACTGGTATTATTGCTCTTCTTTTACCATATACATCTAAATTACTCATTGATGAAGTCTATCCTTCCCAGAATGTAACATTGATGCATATTATTGTAATAGGGACGTTGGTAATTAGTATTTCCAACATGTTGATGGGTACTTTACGATCTTATTACACAACTTACATAAGTTCGATTATGGGAGGTACTCTAAGCTTAATGTTCTTCAATCATTTACAATATTTGCCAATTACATTTTACGAGGAACACCGTGTTGGGGAGATTACCAGTCGTTTTGGCGACGTCCGATCTTCACTAAATAGTGCTTCGCAAATTCTAAGTAATATTCTCATGAATACATGGTATTTAACTTTAGTACCACCTGTATTATTTCTATTACAGTGGAAGTTAGCAGTTGCCTCGTTGATTTTAATACCGGTATCAGCGGTAATAACATTTTTTTCCGGCAAAGTCCTCCGGCGATTATGGAAGAAATCTGCCGAAGCCGCCGCTGAAGTTAATGCAATTCAAGTTGAAGCGCTTAGCCAGATTAGAATCTTAAAATCCATGGCAGCTGAACGTCTAATGTTTAAACGAGCTAGGGATTCGGTGAAAAGTGCACTCCATGCTCAATTCCATGCAGTTGGCACAAGCCATCTTTTTGGGATATCTACTGGATTTTTATCAATACTCAACACTGCGATTTATACTTGGTTTGGATGGACGTTAATCTTTTCTCGTCAAATGACTTTAGGAGAATACATTGCATTCTCTGGTTATATTGGGTACCTTTACGGTCCTATCTTAAATCTCGTCGGCCTTTTCAATGATGTCCAACAAACTTCGGTTAGTCTGAATCGTATGTTCGAATACTTAAATATTAAGCCGGAACAATCTCCTTTAACTGCATATGAAGTGAATTCAACAATTGAGAATAAAGTATATATAAAGGGAGGTGTTGAGTTTAGTCATATTTCATTTAGCTACGAACCTCATAAACCTGTGTTGAAGGATATATCATTTACTGTATGTGCAGGAAGTGTTTTTTGCATTTTTGGCCCAAGCGGTAGCGGTAAAACAACGATTACCCGTTTACTCACCCGCTTTAATGATCCCACCGCTGGTAAAATATTGATTGATGGTATACCAATCAATGAGATTCCGCTCTATGATTTGCGTCGCCATATCTCTGTTGTGATGCAAGAAATAGGCCTTGTTAGAGGAACTGTTTGGGATAATTTAATACTTGCGTGTGAGAATCCATCTAAAACAGTTGTTGAAGAGGCTGTACGTATTTGTCATTTAGATAAAATGATCACCGAGATGCCTTATGGATTTGAGACACCAATCGCTGAATGGGGTGCCAGCATATCCGGAGGTCAACGTCAACGGTTGGCAATTGCTCGAGCACTTGTTAGAAATACTCCTATCCTCATTTTGGATGAGGCAACATCCAACTTGGATGTTTTAACAGAATTGGAGATCCTGAAGGAGCTCATCATGTATTGGCAGGGACGAACGATAGTCTTGATTACCCACCGCATCGGGTCTACAGCACTTGCAGATAAAATCTGCGTGATGGATGCTGGACAAATTATCGGAATCGATGACCATCAGAATTTATTAAAGAACAATTCTCTTTATTATCAAATGTATAAGATTGCAACCGCAGATAGTAAGGATTGTTCACATAGCGTACGAACAAAAATCTCAATGTGAAATGACAATATGTTTTATATTCTAAATTCATAAAGAGACCAATTTTTATGCCAGATTCTCAACAGGAAAAAATACAATTGTACGATTACCAATTACCCGATCTAGGCACAATACCTGGCACACCGATAACATTTTTACAGCATGTAATGAAAATCGTGTTTTTTATCTTTTCTTTATCATTTTTAACAGGTTTAGTAATTGCTTTTACGATAACATTTGACACAACCATTGATGCAAATGGAATTCTTGAGCCAAAAATAGTTATCCCAGTTCGGAGCAACCAAACTGGTATCATTCAGCAAATAAATACTTCAACTGGTGCTATAGTTCAGAAAGGTCAAATCATCGCGAGATTAGATTCACTGAGTTTCGAAAATCAACTAATAAAAATTGAATCGGAATACCAATCAAAAAAATACGATTACCAAAAAACCATACAAGTTATTGATGTTCAACGACAACAAGAGGTTGAGCTATTATTGGACGCAAAGGCTAAACTAATTAGATCGAAAGCTCAGTTTCGAAATAGTCTTCTCCAGTATGGGTTCAATGCATACGATGATTCTTTCTCTGCACATTATAAAGTCGGTACGCATACGGGAATCGATATCGCTTTATCAGATATTTCATCTGCAGAAGCGGTAATTCGATATCATACATCCAAAATCGAAGAAATAGATCTAAACCTGTTGAATATCCAGAAAGAACTCAGTGAATTAAAACAACTTGAAAAACAAATAACAATTCTAAATGAAGTGACACGTCAACTAACTATTTTTTCTCCAGTTTCGGGAGTTGTCTTAACTGAAAATGTTGAACGATTGAATGGATCACTTATTCGTGAAGGAGACCCCCTAATTGAAATTGGAGGCTTAGATTACTGGCGAGTGAATCTTTTTTTAAATGATCAAGAAATACATGAGATTAAAACAGGTGATTTGGTGAGCATCTCGATTAAAGCATTGCCATTTATGAAGTATGGATTTTTCTCCGGGAGAGTCGTTTCAATCGCATCCGAACCGGTAAGCGCAGAACAAACTAAATTTATTGGATTATTTAGAGTTACGATAGATATAGATTCGTTGAGTTTGAATTCCGTAATCCGAGGCAAATTACGACGCGGTTATAATGTCGAAGGAAAAATCAAGACTGGTTCTGGACGCATCATCGATTTTATATGGAAAGAATTGAAAAATTCAAGAGCGAGTTTATAAATGCTAGGAATGAATAAGAAAATATAACTCTATTACCATTACCCAGCTCATCTATTTTCGATTGATATGATAACTTGAGCTAATTGAAATTTAATTACATAACTTAATACAAAAGATCTATGAAAACAGCAAATCAAGCTAATAATCAAATCATGGCAATAACCTATGGTGATTTAGAATGTCGAGAGAGATTTATTTTCTCTAGTTGTGTTATGTTGGAGATATTAGAGAAAGCAGAAAAATTCGCTCAATCAGACATATCTGTTTTAATAGAAGGTGAGAATGGGGTCGGAAAGGACGTTATTGCTCGCTATATCTATGCAAAGAGTAGTAGAGCGGGCAGACCGTTCATACAGGTAAATTGTGGTTCAATTCCTGAAACATTATTTGAGTCAGAATTTTTTGGATTTGAAAAGGGATCCTTCACGAACGCCCTTAGAGATCATAGAGGATATTTCGAGCGGGCAAATAATGGAACAATAGTAATAGATGAGATTAGCGAAATACCATATCATCTTCAGGTGAAACTCTTGCATGTTTTTGAAGATCGCAGTATTTATCGCGTCGGAAGTGAAAAAAGAATTCCATTGGATATTAGAATAATCGCTACAACGAATTCAAACCTTAAATCTCTTGTTCATGAGAAGAAATTCAGGCAAGATTTGTATTATCGATTAGCGAGTTGTACAATTTTCGTTCCGCCTTTGAGAGAAAGAAAAGATGATATCAAAGTACTTTCAGAACATTTTGTTAGAAAGTATTCTAATGGTACAAAATACTTAAGTTTGGGAGCATATAATAAATTACTAGACCACGGATGGCCCGGGAACATAAGAGAACTCGATGCATGCATTCATCAGTCAATATTATTAACCAATGGAAAAGCATCCATTGATATAGATGATATAAAATTAGATAATCCTATATACAAAAATAATCACAGAGAGCTTCAAATTATCGTTGATACATTGCAACAATTTAATGGATGTATTAATAAATCTGCAAGGTATTTGCATGTACATAGAAACACCCTTTATTATTATATCAAGAAACATCAAATCGATATAAATAATATAAGAACCTCCCTATTATTACGCAATAATCAAAAATAATCTCATTTGAGAATATTATTTACATCGGGATTCTATAGTCAAAACATACAAAGTAAGGATACTGTTAATAATTGTCTTATGATAATTTTATGATGTTTTTATAAAAAGAAAAAAGTATGACCAAAACATTCTTTCATAAAAGCAGTTAAACAAGACCTATTCAGATGAATATGACAGCAATAGATCTCAGTTTACTCGAAGAAGAATTTTATCCTGATATCTTAGTGCCTTTAAACGCTTCAGGATTTTTTTCCATTATATAACAATATTCTCTAATGTAACTGGCAAGGGATCTCTTTTTAATTACGCAGTCTGAATGCTTACGTTCAGGAGATACCTGGTTGCCATTGAACATACTAGTAAAGCATAGATCACATATACGTCTCGCCCAGCATTTTTCGCAACGTTGTGAAGAACAGATTTTGACATAGCGATTGATTAGCTCAGATATGTTCTGGATATTGAAACCATCATAAATATTTCCGATCACCCATGCATTCTCTAGCTTTTCACACATACAAATATCACCATTAATTGTAATAAATATTTTTCTCATTCCAGGTATACAAATACCATTAGGATAACACGTACCACTTAAAGGAAGAAGCGGTCGATGATGAAGTCGAATATATGAACCTGAAAAAAATTTTGTTAGAACCGTGAACATTCTTTGATCCGAAGTATTATCAGGTGGATTCCTAAAAAATGAAATATATTTTTTCTTCAATATTACGATTTGTTTCGAATAAATCCTCGACATTTGTTTCATATTAAATCTAGAATAAAAAGTTGTATCATATTCGTTTACCAGACTAAATCTCAAGGTTCCATTTGTAAATATTTCTTCATCTGCAAAATAATTCACAATTGCAAATAAGTCGTAAGGTGGTGCCATTGTGGGAAGGAACCCCACTTTTTTCCGATAATATATCATATCAATAGATTGAATAAGCTTGATGTTTTCAATAATTTTCTCATAGGTTGGATGCTGACCTACCGTTAATCGATATCTATCATGGATATGCTCTGGACCGTCGAGACTAATATTGATTGTAAATTTATGTTCAATCAGAAACTTAATTATTTTCTCAGTCAAAAGGCTACCATTCGTAGTGAGGTGGTAGGATATATCCCTTGACGTTCTTGATTGAATGTATTTTACCGTTCTGCGAATCAAATTGTATACAATCAACGGCTCCCCACCATAGAAACCGACTGATATGTCGCGAGCTTGAATACTTCTCTCCAGAAAGAAATCAACTGCTTTTTTTGCAACCCGCCAGGACATGTGTATAGTGGAGTGTTTACGTTTTGATTGATAACAATCACCATAAGCACAATATACACAGCGAAAATTACATTGTTCAGTCACATTGAGGGTCAGATATTGAAGTTTTGAACTTAAATGATCAATCATGTGATCATCGCAGATAGGATTTTGAATCTCAGATGGGGGTGGTTTTTTAGGTAAAATGCCGTAATTATTTTGCAGATCTCGAATTTTTACTAATAATTCCTCATCCACGTCATCTTCAATATGAATTGACTTATTTACCCTACTACCAATATGTTGCCAGAGTGATTGCTCCATTCTAAGAATATGATTTGTATGTACGTCATAAAGATAAAACTTTTCAGGGGTTTTGAATTTATAGTAATTCATTTAATAGCCTATATTCATATTTAAAAATAATAGATTGATTTAAATAAAACGAACCCCTAATAAAGATATTCCTTAATTAGGGGTCGATCCTTTATTGGGCGGCTATCAGTATTGTTTCAACGTTCCGCACGGAACAGTATTAACAGAAGCTTGAGAGTCATTCAAAAGTGAAGTGCTACTTTGAACTGAAGCTGCGTGACTGTTCGTGTTCGAGTTCAAGTCTGACTGGTAACAACTACAGACACAACCGCAACTGCAATTGCAAGAACAACCACCACCACCTATATCGGGACTAATGTTTCCACCGATTAATTCCACCATATTTAATCACCTCCTTTCAAAAAATGTTTTGAAGAATATTTTATGTATTTAGTTACTTCAAATATGATGCCAATAGAATATCAATAAATCTTTATAATGCATTAAGAAAATAAAAAAATCTATTCTCCACTTTAAAAATAATTTGTGCATTATTGTGCACCTTTGTTCTTTCCCCCTTGTAAGTTTTAAATAAATATAAGGGGCTCTAAAATCGTTGAAGAATTGTAGCTTATTCTCTTTAATCTGGCTTGACATTCTTTAAAAATGTTTGTAATATACACTTGGTTCTCGACAGCCTTCTGGATTCAACTTCTTATATGAAGTTACTCGAGGAGAATAATCTTAATGCACTATACAATCTTCTCACATTATTATTTTAAAATTTAAATATCTTATTCAGCTATAGAAGAGTCAATCCATGATTCAAGCAATTAATCTCACTAAGCAATACGAGGATGGTTTAGTTGCCCTCAACAATCTGAACCTCGATGTTCAGCCCGGGCAAATATATGCCCTACTTGGTGCTAACGGTGCCGGTAAGACAACCACTATCAATCTTTTCTTCAACTTCATAGAACCAACAAGTGGTACTGCGATTATAAACGGCATTGACTGTACAAAGAATCCGCTCGATGCTAAGAAACATGCTGCATATGTCTCTGAAAATGTAATGCTATACGGTAACTTCACTGCACGGCAGAACCTCGACTTTTTCACAAAGCTTGCAGGTCGGAAAGATTTGAAAAAAGAAGATTACCATTTGGTACTGAAAGAAGTCGGTTTGCCAGAGCGTGCATTTGAGCAGCGCGTAAAAACATTTTCAAAGGGTATGCGTCAAAAGCTTGGTATCGCTATTGCAATATTAAAACAAGCACCAGC
This sequence comes from Ignavibacteriales bacterium, assembly GCA_016214905.1. Lineage (NCBI taxonomy): Bacteria > Pseudomonadati > Ignavibacteriota > Ignavibacteria > Ignavibacteriales > Ignavibacteriales bacterium. Next base: position 712,347 of record JACRMQ010000006.1, read on the forward strand.
TCTTCTACTCGATGAACCCACATCGGGTCTCGATCCGTTAGCTGCATCAGATTTTCTAAAACTGTTGTTGCATTTAAAAACTGAAGGCAAAGCGATGCTGATGTCAACACATGATATCTTTCGCGCCAAGGAGATTGCCGACAAGATTGGAATAATGAAGGAGGGTGTTCTTATTATTGAAAAAACAAAAAAAGATTTGGAGAATGAGGATTTAGAAGAGCTATATCTGAAATATATGGAGTAAGTACAAAAATAAATTAAAAGAAAAAATAGTTCAGCATTTTTTGAGATATCATGATTTGGACAATAGCTAAAAAAGAGTTCCTCGAAAAAATACTTGATTTTCGAGTAGTCATCTCGTTTATCATTGCGATAGCACTGATTCTAGTGGCAACTATAGTTGCCAGTGGCGATTATCACGCAAAAAAGGTAGAATATGACAAGCTGCTGACGGAGAGTCAATCTATCTTGAGTAGCATTAAAGTCTATTCACAATATAAGCCGGTTGTTTACCTTCCTCCATCTCCTCTCAGTGTCTTTAGTCGCGGAATCGATATACCGACACCGATAACTGTGAACATTGAAATCAACGAAGTACCTTTGTACAAACCAAGAGAAGCTGGTTTGAATCCGATGATGAGCATATTCGATTCACTTGATATTGCAACTGTTGCACGGGTTCTATTTAGCTTACTCGTAATTCTGTTAACGTTCGATTCTTTCTCGGGTGAGAAAGAACAGGGAACACTACGACTGGCACTTTCCAATCCAGTCGCACGGATGAATATACTTTACGGTAAATTCATTGGCACAATAATGATCATCTCATTTGTAGTCTTCTTAACTTACATACTGACTATTATCATGGTCCGTGTATTTTCTGGTATACCAATTGAATCTGGTTCTTATTTACGCGTACTTCTAATGGCTATTGCCACGATTTTTTATCTAGCTCTTTTGGGAGCACTTGGTATTATTGCATCTCTCAAATTTAACCATTCATCAACATCCCTCGCAGTTTTATTGTTACTCTGGTTTTTTCTAGCTATTCTGCAACCGAATCTCAATACCTACATTGTGACAGAATTTGAAAATAAACAATGGCTGCAAAACGCACAATCCGTATTTACCGATGATAACTGCGGAGCTATGAAGGAACTGGAACAACTCCAACAGCAGTACGGTAGTCTATTTGAGGATCCAACGAAACGCGTATACTATTCTGCACTTGGATACAGCACGGTGATTGGTTGGGGTAATATTAGAATTCGTCCCATTATCACAGACGCAACATATGATATCCTCGAATACGGGATGCAACAGATTCGTATTTATCGTAAACTCGGCAATTGTGCTGAAAAGGAGTTCGATCTTTACAAGAATCATTTTATCACCAATCTCAATAAACAACTTAAATGGAAACGAACGTTAGAACTTCTTTCTCCTGCTGCAATGTATTCGCGTACTATTGCGATTCTCTCCCAAAGTGACATTGATAATGTTGACGACTTCTTCGAGCAAGCTCGACAGTACCGAACACAATATCTTACTTATCTTGACCAAAAAGGTATATTCTCAAACAACGCTTACCTGTATTTCAGCCGTTTAAGCAAAGATCAAATCAACCGAAAGGCAACAGAACAGCGAATGGCGCTATATATGCAAAATCCGAATTTGGTTCCATATATCAATGATCAACCACCACTCGATATGAGAGATGCACCGATATTCAATGCTCAGCAATCAAACATCACAACTGATTTCTCCAAAGCAGTTGGGAGCTTTGTACCAACCCTATTTTATTTTGCTATCCTTTTCTTCATGTCTGGTAAAAGTATGAAATCTTACGATCTACGATAGTTAGTGAGGCGGTGAATGATAACAACATTAATTCTCAACGAAATCAAACATAATCTTCTAAGTCTGCGTTTTGTGATAGGTCTTCTTTTCGTTCTAATTGTATACACAGGAGGAAGCTTCATTTTCTCCAAGAAGTATCTAAATGAAAAGGTGAAGGACAGCCGTAACCAATTGATATATCAATCGAATTTGGAAACCTCGCAGCAAGGTTTAGAAAAACTATACGAGGAAGGAATTTTGCTCGTGAAGTTTCAGGAACTCTCTAGTTATTTCACGTCAGGTAATGAATCTCGCTTCCCGAAAGCTTTTGTTATTGCTCCCAATGCACCCCAAGGAGCTTCAGCATCAGGTGGTATGATTGTGGGTGGTTCCGGTAAAAACTACAAAATAGAAAACTACACAGACTTCGATCTCACTTTCATTATTGGGATCGTGTTGAGTTTCTTCGCTATCGTTCTTACCTTCGACTCCGTCTCACGTGATCGTGAAGAGGGAACACTGAAGCAACAACTTTCAAACGCAGTACCTCGTGTACAGATACTTCTTGGCAAGTTCGTTGCCATACTTGTTCTACTGCTTCTCGCTGTCTTCATCGGTTCACTTTTTAGTATCATAATCTTCCAGATTGTTATTGGTCAAAATGTGCTTATATCGTTCCCTCTTGAAACGTTATTAACTGGTGTTCTATCAACCATCTATTTATCTATGTTCATCTTGTTAGGGTTATGGATTTCTTCGAGTGTTGCCAAGTCATCAACGAGTTTGGCATTGCTACTAGTGTCCTGGGTAATTCTTGTTATCTTAAGTCCTTATATCGGTGGTATGATCGTACAGCAGTACTACCCGGTTGAATCAAAACAAGTATATGATGAAAAATGGCACTCTCTTCTAAGCACTACATCGAGTGAAACACCACAAGAATATTATGAATGCATTCAAGGAAGAGATAATGAGGAGAATTGGAAAGTTGTCGAACGATATCTTAATCAGCGAAATAATGCATTCGAACAATTTATTACTCAGCGATTCATGGAACTCACGAATCAAGCAATCAAAGCAGAATCGTTCAATTTGTTTTCACCCTATGGAGCATTTAAGCAATCAATGGAACGGTTTGCTAATACTGGTTTATCATACCATAAAAAATTCTTTCAGAGAGCTAGGCAGTATCGATCTCAATTGGTTCAATTTATTTATGACCAGGATAAACTTGATCAACTAAGCAGGCATCGCATTGATCTAAATCCGAAAATTAGATCAATGTCTAATAAACCAGTTGACCCAGCTATAGTACCACGATTTATTGCCCCATCACGACATGTAAGCAGTATAGATATTGTGCAATCGTTGAAGTCTATCTGCTATTTAATAATTCTTAACATTTTTTTCTTTATTCTTGCTCTTTTCCAATTCTTGAGAATGGATGTGCGACAATGATATCTAATCACAGAAGCAATTTATATGAGAAGTCCTTGAAGACAATGAATAGTTATAAGATTACCAATTATAACCCTACAATCTTAAAAGAAATGATCATTATGGTAAAATATATACTCCCACTATTTTTTATCCTTCTTGATATTTCCTCAAGCCAAATGTTATATAATCCTAATGATGAGCGGTTTAAATCTTTGTATCTAGAAAAAGTACAAAGCGATTATAAAGTACAAAAAGAAGAGTTTGGCCGTCAAAAGATGCTACACGATAAAGGTTTGATATCAGAGAAAGAATTCAACGAATCTGAAGCCCGGTTTAAAACCGCACAGATTACATATCAACAGGCGATTCTATCACTTGCGTTCGAACAGCCGCATATTACAATTGATAAAGCTGTCAAGTACCAATCAAGAGATGGCAAGAAGCGGGTACGTCTCACGCTAATAAATACTACGGGTGGATTAGTGGAAGAAAAGAGAATACAACTTGAGGATTTTGAAGGAATCAGGACTGATCAGATTTCAAATATATATGTTTCACTGATCAACGACCAACGTGCCATTATAAGTCGACCATATGAAGCAAAAGTAGCATCGATGCCGTACAACCAACCTGTAATCGTTGATTTTTTTTTACTTCAGGACGTTGATAACGTTACAGTCAAATGTGTGTACGGTGATAAATCAGAAGAGAAAATAATATACTTGCAGAAAGATGAAAGTGCAAATAAGGTTTTATTAACTTCTGAACAATTCTCACAAGAAGCAGACCTCGGAACCCGAGCAAATTACGATTTGACGCTTGAACTTTTTTCAAGCATGGAAAATGTATACAAACTTGAGGTACTAAATCTACCCAGGCAAATTGCATTCGATTTTTTTGAAGCACAGACGAATGCACGCCTTTCACAAGTAAAGTTTTCGCAAGATATTAACGCAAGGAAACTTTCACTGGCCATTTACTTACCTGACCGATACGATAGTACATCGCTCATCATTGATCAACCCATTAGCTTTTATGCAGCAGCGATCCCACAAGCAAAGTTAGATGGTATAGCTAATAGAGAAAAGAAGTATAGCACAAGTGAACTTGAGAAAATGAAAGTCAGCTTCGTCCGACTTGAGCTTGTTCCGCGCGGTATCGGACGAATTCAGGTGAGAGCAACAAACTTCTATCAGGAACTCAATCCTGGAGAAAATGTCCATATGAGCTTAACAATCTACAACGATGGAACCCGCCGTCTTGATAATATCAAAGTTAAAACTGAAGCTCCTTTGAACTGGATATCAATCACCAATCCCGATTTGATCTCTTCCTTGCTTCCCGGCAAAGAAGAAGAGATTTCCGTTACAATTACTCCACCTGCGGATGTTAGTATTGGTGATTATGAAGCAACAATAAGGACAGAATCATATGCAAATAACCGAAAGGTAGAATCAGATGATAAGAAGATTCGCGTTCACATTGTTTCAAGTGCAAATATTTTCGGGACTACGCTTCTAATAATTCTACTAATTGGCGTAGTCATTAGTGTTGTGATATTTGGAATAAAATTGAGCCGGAAGTAACTTAATGCGATATTATTAATACGTATCAATAGATAAATCAGTAAGTCCGGAAACGATAATAATCAATTACTGAATTGTGTTAACAATTATTATATAAAAGGAATTTTTAGAAAAGATATCGGATTTCTTCCTAAAAGGTATTGGAACAAAAAGGAAGGAATATCGAGTCTTGATCTATGCCAAAAAGTTCCAATAGCAATGCACATTTTCTAAAAGTAGGTGAAAAAAATAAACTGTGGTAGTGTGACAATCTTTCGATCATTGTATCGCGCTCACGAAATGAACCTACAGATTTGAAAACTGCTCATACTGGTTAACCGCTAGTTTTATTCATCCAGTTAAGTTCTTAAAAAGTGAATTTATACGCTTTTTGACCATTCCACGTGGCTCAACTTTGCTTCTCTCCCACCTCGCAAGCGTTGATGGATCAATTTTCAATATATTAGCGAGAGCCTTTATACTTAGACCTCGTTTCCATCGATATTGCTTGATTTTTCCCCTAATAGTTTCTACATTACCTTCCAATGGATTATAGCAAAGGAAATTTATGATTATAGGCATTACTTTCAATGTCGGGTTACTTCTGTTCTTCTCCCAGTTTGTAACAGTATCAGTAGTTACCCCTAGTATTTTTGCAATGTCCTTTTGGAAGAGTTTAAGATCGAGACGCCTCTTCCTAAGATGCTCACCGATCGTCATCAATGAGATTGGATATGATTCAGATAATGGTTTTTGAGCGGTTAGGGTTACATCGCAGAAATGCAACGCAGGGATGCCCATGCGGTTACTTCACCGATCCTGCAAAAGAATGCACTTGTAATTCACTTCAAATCCAAAAATACATGGCAAAGATATCTGGTCCACTTCTCGATAGGATTGACCTTCACATCGATGTCCCTGCCGTGAAGTATAAAGAATTAGCAAGCAAAGATACGAGCGAATCATCACAGAAAATTCGAGAGCGAGTTGTGCAGGCACGTGAAGTCCAGATGAGACGATTCGTGGACCGAAAAGGAATGTACTGCAATGCTGATTTGCAATCGAAGGATATGCAAAATTATTGTAAGCTCGATTCCGCAGGAGAAGAGCTGTTAAAAATGGCGATTACTAAATTAGGATTATCCGCTCGCGCCTATGATAGAATTCTAAAAGTCGGACGCACTATCGCAGACCTTACCTCGTCGCCCGATATCAAACCGGAGCATATCAGTGAGGCGATTCAATATAGGAGTTTGGATAGAAATTTGTGGCTTACATGAAATCCTCTCAGATTTGAATTTCCAATAGAGCTTGCGTATCTTGATAGCTATACTATCGAGACTACAGATGGCTAAAAATATTAGAGTAAAATTACTTAAATCAGCAGACAACTCATACGTTATCATTATTGGTACAAAGCTAGCTTCTGTTGCTAAAGAACTTGCCGCAAGAAATCAGTTCTCAAAATATTTTATCATCACCGATTCGAATGTAAAACTACTTTATGGCAATGAATTTCTAAAAGCAATTCAGTATCATGACGTAGAATCGTTTATCATTTCAGTTCCTGCCGGTGAAAAAAGCAAATCCAGAGAAACTAAAGAACAGCTTGAAGACAAACTTCTTAGACATAATCCGGATCGGAACTCTCTGATCATTGCACTTGGCGGTGGAGTGATTGGCGATCTTGCCGGTTTTGTTGCTTCAACGTTATTGCGTGGAATTTCATTCATCCAGATTCCAACCACCCTCCTATCTCAAGTTGATAGCAGTGTTGGTGGTAAAGTCGCCATTGACCATCCGCTTGGGAAAAATCTGATAGGTACATTTTATCATCCCAAAAAAGTTTACATAGACGTCGAGGCACTTAAAACTTTACCAATGCGACAATTCCGTAGTGGAATGGCTGAAGTGATTAAATATGCCGCAATTCTTGATCGAAATCTTTTCTCCTTCCTTCAAGAGAATCATGAAAATATTATACATCTCAAACAATCTTCTTTAATTCATCTCATCAGCAGATGTTGTGAACTTAAAAAAATGATTGTTGAAAAAGATGAGAGAGAAACCGGTTTACGCCGAATCCTGAATTTCGGACACACCATCGGCCATGCTGTGGAATATTTATCGAACTATAGTCTCTCGCATGGTGAAGCGGTGGCGATAGGAATGGCCGCAGAAGCCAAATTTTCCGCGTCACTTGGACTATTAAAATCATCAGCCGTCGCGCGCATACAAAATCTCATCCGAATGTACGGATTGCCCACTTCCATTCCTCCCAAGATGGATAGAAACAAAATAGTTCAGTTAACTTGCCATGATAAAAAAGTTGAGAACGGAAACGTGAGATATACACTATTGAAAAATATCGGTAAAGGTATAGTTGATCTTACTGTTCCCAATAATATTGTTTTTCAGGTTCTATCGGAATGAAAATTTGTTTATCCACCGCTCCCAATTCGATGCGCGAAACCCTGAAGGTAATTCGAGGATATCATGATGCTTCAAACATAATCGAGGTTCGCATTGATGGCATTAAAGATTTAAACCTCGCTCAACTTCTTCAACATCCGCGACCAAAGTTGATAATCACTAATCGAAGAAGAAGTGAAGGGGGAAAGTTTATCGGTTCTGCAAATCAACAATTTGAGATCTTATCTGAAACCATTCGACTAGGTGCTGAATATGTCGATGTGGAGTATAGCTGGGGAGATACGTTCGTAAATAAGATCATCTCTCAATCAAAAGAAACCAAGATAATCTGTTCATATCATAACTTTGAAGGAACACAGAATAATCTCGATCCGCTTTATCGACTAATGAGAAAGACTGGTGCACACATCATTAAGATTGCGACAACTGCAAAAGGTATCGCTGATAACAAAGTGATATTTGATCTGATGAAGGCAGCACATAAAGATCGGCAGAAAATAATCGCTCTTTGCATGGGCGAAGCCGGCCAAATCAGCAGAATACTCGGCGGTAAGTTCGGAAATTATTTAACATACGCCTCCCTATCTGATCAAGTTAGAACCGCTGATGGTCAATTGACTTACGATGAGTTGAAAAATATTTATCATGCCGACAAGTTAAATCATCGAACGAAGATTTTCGGATTGGTTGGAAATCCTGTCAAGCATAGTAAAGGCATTTATTTTCACAATGAAGTATTTTCGAAAAAGCTTCACAATGCTGTATACGTAAATTTCCTGGTTAATGATCTTAGATTATTTCTATCCGCATTCCAAGATTTATTTTCTGGTCTAAGCATCACGATGCCATTTAAAGAAGAGATCGCTCCATTAATTGATAAAGTATATGACGATGCATCACAGTTCGGTGTTTTTAATACTGTGATTAAAAGGAGGAGCAAGCTGGTCGGTTTTAATACTGATTTAGATGCTATCAGTTCACTTGTGAAGAAACATTCAAAGTTAAACGGAAAAGAAGCTGCCGTACTAGGTACAGGGGCAACAGCAAAAACTATGGTATATTCTTCAATGAGGAATGGTTATAGAACAACAATCATCGGAAGAGATTCAAAGAAATTGAAAATTCTTGCGCGCGAAATTGGTTGCGAGTGGACTACATTCGATAAACTTCATTCGCTCAATCCCCATATACTAATGAACGGGACATCTGTTGGTATGAAAGGTAATCCGGTACGAAGAATCGTTCACAAAGAAATCTTAAGGAAAGATATGTTGATTATTGATGCGGTTTACAATCCTGTTATGACTCCGCTTCTCCAGGATGCAGTTCAAACAGGATGCAAAATTATTACCGGATTGGAATTATTTGAAAAACAAGCAAAACTTCAATCGAAATATTTTATTGATTGCATGAAATAATGGAAGAAATTAGAAGAATAAGATTCGCAAAATCAGTGGATGTGGAGATCCAGGTTCCTCCTTCTAAAAGTTACACCAACCGCGCACTAATTGCGGCAGCACTTGCTGAGGGAACATCAAATATCTATCATCCATCACGAAGTGATGATTCATTCTATTTAATCGAAGCCTTAAGAAAATTCGGAATTAATATAATAGATCATGGCGATAAATTAGAAATCCTCGGTTCAAACGGTAAGCTGAAAGCTCCTACGCAAGAAATATTTGTCGGCAATGCAGGCACCGCAATGCGTTTTCTCGCGGCATTCTCTTGTTTGGCAGAGGGTGAAACTATTTTAACCGGAGATGGGCAGATGAATAAACGCCCGATAAATGATTTGGTTGAAGCGCTTAAATCAAACGGCGTTAAATGTTCGTCCCAAAATGGATTTCCACCTGTGAAGATCCTTGGAGGAAACTTTTTAGGTGGAAGAATTAATATTGATGCAGCCATAAGCAGTCAGTTTGTATCATCAATCCTTCTCTCGTCCCCGTATGCCAGGCGAACCATTACATTACATGTGAACGGAAAGATTAGCTCGATGCCGTACGTAGACATGACACTTCATGTTATGCGTTCTTTTGGAGCGATTATAGATACAATCGATATGAAAACCTTCATAATAAATAATCAACAAAAATATATCGGGCATGATTTTACTATCGAACCGGACGCATCTTCAACAACTTACTTTTTCGGTGCGGCAGCGATAACAAAAGGTCGTGTGATAGTCACGAATCTTACGCCTGAGTCGCTCCAGGGAGATATCCAATTTATTTCAATTTTATCAGACATGGGATGCACAATTCTCAGGCATACAGAAAGTATCGAAATACACGGAGGTAAACTACACGGTATAGAAGTCGATATGAACGAGATGCCCGATTGCGTTCCGACACTTGCTGTTGTAGCAACATTTGCAAAAAGTCCAACAACGATCAAAAATATTGCACACCTAAGACACAAAGAAACCGATCGTCTCGAAGCTATTTCAAAAGAATTAACAAAAATCGGAGCAAGAGTTGAATTGACCGATGACGAACTCGTTATTCATCCACAGCAGCTTCACGGCGCTGTCATCGAAACTTACAATGACCATCGAATCGCGATGAGTTTCGCAATTGCCGGACTTCAGGTCGATGGTATGAGTATACAGAATCCATTGTGTGTTACTAAATCATTCCCGAAGTTTTGGGAAGAATTTCAGAAATTAGAGGGTTAACCATGGCAGGAAATAAATTCGGTACGCTTTTCAATATTACGACATTCGGCGAAAGTCATGGCAAAGTCATCGGTGTTTTAATCGACGGCGTAAAACCTAATATGAAGATTTCAGAAAAAGTGATTCAGCAAGAATTAAACCGGAGACGACCCGGACAGAGTAAAGTTACGACACCACGAAACGAATCCGACCATGTTGAAATTTTAAGCGGAGTGTTTGATGGGCGATCATTGGGTACACCTATCTGCCTTCTGATTCGAAATAAAGATCAAGATTCAAAAGCTTACAAAGAAATAAAAGATTTATTAAGACCCGGACATGCCGGATTCACGTATCTTGCCAAGTATGGAATTCAGGATTACCGCGGCGGCGGCAGAGCTTCAGGAAGAGAAACCGCAGGTCGAGTGGCAGCAGGGGCTGTGGCAAAACAAATTCTTTTAAGACAGGGAATTAAAATCTTTGCATACACCAAAGAAGTTGGTGGCATAACCGCAAATAAAATTGTCTTGAAAGAAATAGAGAATAATTCTGTCCGCTGTCCAGATTCTGTTGCTGCAAAAAAGATGGAAAAGAGAATTTTAGAAGTTATAAAACAAGGTGATTCGCTTGGGGGCATCATTGAAGCAGTGGTAAAGAATTGTCCGGCGGGGCTTGGTGAACCGGTATTCGACAAGCTCGAAGCAGACCTTGCAAAAGCGCTTATGTCAATTCCTGCCATTAAAGGTTTTGAGATCGGCTCCGGCTTTTCTTCGGCAAAAATGAAGGGAAGCGAACACAATGATGAATTTATTAAAGATAAAAAAAGCGGCAGCATTCGTACAAGGACAAATTATGCAGGTGGAATTTTAGGTGGCATCTCTACTGGTGAAGATATTATCATCCGACTAGCTGTCAAACCAACTTCTTCGATCAGTAAAAAACAAAATACAGTTGATGTAAAAGGTAATAGGAAAACAATCCGTATTGAAGGACGACATGATCCATGTATTTGCCCGAGAGTTGTACCGGTCGTAGAATCGATGATAGCGCTGGTGCTCGCTGATCACCTCATGAAGCAAAAGCTTAATAGAAGAAGCAACACAAATATGAAAATACGGAATCAAATTAACTTAATCGACGATATGTTGATATTACTGCTAACTAAAAGAAAAGAACTGGCTGAAGATGTTGGCATCTGGAAGAAAAAAGTCAGCATTCCTGTTTATGATGCAGAACGGGAAAAAGAGATATACTCCCAACGCCTTTCACTCGCCGCAGAATCCGGACTTGATCCCGATTATATAAAAGATGTGTACAAAATAATAATCAAAAACGCGCGTAAAGCTCAGCGGGACGTATGAAAAAAGATATTGCAATCATCGGTTACGGAAGATTCGGAAATCTTGCTACGGACAATGTAAAAAAACATTTTGTTATTAGTATTTATAATTTAAATAATTAATGGGAGTTGGATAGATAATCTCAAAATAATCGAGCAGATTATTTACTTTATCAATCTTGATAGTAATGAACTATTTTTAACTATTTACCGTTATATTCGGTATATCAAACGAATTCCCGAAAAAATAATCACGAATTTAACGGAATTAAAAAAAGTTAGAGATTCAGAATAATCAGAAAATTCAGAAAGATAGTTTTTAAAAGGAGATCATAATTATGCGAATGATAACATTAATACCGGGTGATGGGATAGGCCCTGAAATTGTTACAGCGGCAATTGAAGTTATAAAAGCAACTGGAGTTCAAATTGAATGGGAACGCCATGAAGTGGGTCTTCCTGCGATTGAAAAATATAAAGATCCCTTGCCTAAACATGTGCTCGAATCGATTGAACGAAATAAAGTTTTGTTCAAAGGTCCAATCACGACTCCGGTTGGAACAGGATTCAGAAGCATCAACGTAGCACTTAGGAAAGAGTTCGATCTGTATGTTAATTTTCGTCCTGTGAAATCATTTGAAGGAATTCAATCTCTCTGGCATAATGTTGATTTAATTATCTTCCGCGAGAATACTGAAGAATTCTACACCGGTATTGAGCATTACATCGACGCTCAAAAAAGTGCCGCAGAAGCAATAGGAATCGTAACGCGATACAGTTGTGAAAGAATATTCCGTTATGCGTTTGAATACGCGAAAAAACATGGAAGAAAAAAAGTAACGATGGTTCATAAAGCAAATATCCTAAAATATACAGGTGGATTGTTTCTTGAAGTCGGACAACAAATATCAAAAGAATATCCTGAGATTGAAACAAACGATAAAATCATCGATAATGCAAGTATGCAATTAGTAATGAATCCGCATCAATTCGATGTCATCGTAACTACGAATTTATTCGGAGATATACTATCGGATTTATGTTCAGGATTAGTTGGCGGTCTCGGGTTAGCGCCTGGCGCAAACATCGGTAAAGATCTTGCGATGTTTGAAGCAGTCCACGGCAGCGCGCCTGATATTGCCGGTAAGCAGATTGCAAATCCCAGCGCTCTGATCCTTGCCGCTGCGATGATGATGCGACACATCGGAGAATATGATTCTGCTAATAGAATAGAAAAAGGTATTGCAAAAACCATAGCAAAGGGTGAAAATGTGACGAGAGATATAAATCCCTCTAATCCTGTTGGAACACTCAAAATGGCTGAGGCAATCATAAAAAATATGTAATATTTTTTTTATGATCGATTTCACTTGATTTTTTATCTAAATTATCCGATAATAGATAATAGTAATAGGGTGACCAGTTAAACAATATAAAAGGTGCTCCATGAAACATTTTTTAATATTTTTCTTACTTTTAAGTCAAATTGTTTTTGCTCAGCAAAGATTCTTAATCTCTCCAAATCATGATGCTTTCCCAATACCAAAATATTCAAGTCCCTCTGCCGAAATCGCAAAAAGGATTGCAAAAAATACTTTCTCGACTTCTGCTAATTGTACAGGAACATTTAATTTTGGATACCCAACTGATGTGTACGAATATAATATTAATCACATTATCTACCATAAAGATGTACTAGGTCAATGGTTTGTTGCAAAAGCAGCTGGCACTATCGATACTGTTTATTGGTTTCAATTAGATAGGATCGGTTCTCCAGACTCGACGATCAACATTAGAATTCATAGATCAAAGATAGGTCCGGGATCCGGTCCTGGATTTGGTCCATATACTTCGCAACCACCATGTCAAAGTTGGGGATATTGGAAATCTACAACCGATGCCGATAACGGTATTGCAGCATTCTTGTCATCGTTATCACCTCTTGAAGATACAACATGGTATTCCACACTCGCAGCTGGAACATCATTCCCACCGTTCGATAGTTCATTGTTTGGTGGAACAAATGGTATGGGTGTTGTAGTAAAACCGAATCAAGTTATTAAAGCTGATTTAGCAGGTACCGGCATTCAACCACACGTTAAAAAAGGTGATGGATTTTTTATCTCATTTCAACCGAGCACCCCAAACATGCACATATCTGCGCAATTTGATGTAGGTACTAATTTTGCTACATGGGGTTCCGATTTACCACTATCAACAACAGATGAAAACTGGCCGGCTCGAAACTGGAAATTTTATGAACACGATTCAGGACCTTCAAATTGCGCAGGTTCAACCAGAGAACAAGTTAAACGTGGTTGGGTTGCGCGTGGTCCTTTCCCTGGTGAGGTACCAGATGCCCAATTATATTCAGCCGCAGTAAATATTTGGTATTCGATGTCAGTAACCACGAACGTTCCGCCGATAATATCGGCACAAGAAGGGGGCGACCCGACAAATACATTTTCAAATCAAGCGCAAACATTGTCATACCTGATTTATGATTGCGATGCAGAGTTTATAGACAGCGCGGGAGTAAAATATGCAAAGGTACAATGGTCAAAGGCGACAACAGTTGCCGGGACAGAAGTATTTGTTGATCAAGCAGATATATATATGACATCATTAGGGTCTGATTTTTACGGCGACAACAGTTGCCGGGACAGAAGTATTTGTTGATCAAGCAGATATATATATGACATCATTAGGGTCTGATTTTTACACTGCAGATATACCCGGACAACCGGCAGGCACAACAATCAGTTATCGGATTATTGCAGAAGACCTTCGTGGAATGGTTCAGTTAGGACCGAGCCGCGGATACAAAGTTGTAACAATCAACAGTCCATATTATCGAGTAGATACCGGATATGCCTGCACAATGCAGAACATAAGCCAGACCGGCACCTCGATCACCTACGATAAGTTCTTCATCAATTCAGCGATGACCGGAGCCGGCACAGCACCACGAGACGACGGAACAGCCGGTCCATACGACATTGGCGGAACAATGCGTTTATTCGCCGGTGACACAGTTCGTTATGCATGGGTCAGCGTAAACGGTGCGTTAGCTCTTTCGAAGAGCGCAACAGATACAATCGATGTCAACGCGAACGGTTTTGCAACCAGCGGATGGGATTTCCCGATGCTTCAACATCATTACCGTGCAGATACAAATTATCCATCGCGTATGCCTCCGAACTTCATAGCACCGTTCTGGGCAGATATGGTAATTGCCGATACAGGTGCAACACCGGCAGTATATGGAAAGATAGTTTATGGTACTGGCGGAGATCCGTGTCAGTTCATAGTAGAATGGGATTCAATCGGAACATTCGATCAAGCAGGATCGACAAACGATGTAACAACATTCCGAACGATCTTGAATCACTGTGAAGGCAGTATAGAATATCAATATAAGAGCGTAGGCACACAAGGATTGGATTCATTGGCATTGGTTGGAATGCAGGCAGATTCAAACGATCTTACTCAACCCGACCCATCAGTAGATCCCGGATTTGTATTCATCAATCGCAACACATATCCTTACGAAACGAAACCGCGTGATAACTGGTGCATCAAGATGTATGCAGGTATGCCAGTATATGTTACATCCGGCTGGCAAATGCTATCTGTTGCAACAACCGGAGCGTCAACGAACGGAAACGATATGAGCAAGGCAACCATTTATCCGACGGCAGCATCAGTGGCCTTCAGATATGCGTCTGGTTATCAGCCTACCGATCCACTAACAAACGGACCTGGCTACTGGTTGAAGTTTGATAAATTTACATACGCAGGCGGACCCGGTATTCCGAAGAACAGCGTATCAATAGACGTTCTCACCGGCTGGAATATGATTGGTTCAATCGCAAAGCCGGTAGCGGTCGCAAATATCGGATTATCATCCGGTTTGACGATTGGAACTGTATATAAATATGCAGGCAGTTACCAAGCGGTAACAACTATAACCCCCGGTTTAGGATATTGGGTAAAGACAAACCAGCCCGGTACATTAACCATGACCGGCAGTGCATCACTTCCGAAACAGGAAGTAGCCGATTATTCACAGATCAACAAAGTAACGATTATCGACAAAGCAGGCCGTTACCAGACACTCTACATTGGAGAAGAAGGATTAGTTAATGCAGCCGGATTAGACGCGGGCGAATGGCCCCCGGCAGCACCCAGCTTTGATGCACGCTTCAAGAACTCAAATGGTATGGTAGCAACCTATCCTGCAAAGTTAGAAGCAGCCAAATACGAATATCCTATCAGCATATCAACGGATGCGTATCCTGTGATAGTGAAATGGGAAATAAGTAAATCGGCAGAGAAGAGCTTAACGCTTGTATCAGGCGGCAAATTATTAGGAGTGCTTGAAGGCAGCGGAAGCATGAAGGTAAAGAATGGAGCCGGATTGGGCTTAGCGTTAAACGGCAATGTAAATGTGCCGAAAGTATTCGCGCTCGGTCAGAACTATCCGAACCCCTTCAACCCGACAACCCGTTTCGCGGTTGACGTGCCGAGAGCAACAAACGTAGAGGTAGCAATATATAATGTCCTCGGACAAAAGATAGTTACCTTGATGAACGGTGAACAAGAAGCCGGTTCATACCAGATGGAATGGAATGCCGTAGATGCACACAATCAGGTTGTGCCTACTGGTATCTACTTCGTCCGTATGACTGCCGATAACTTCTCTGCTGTTCAAAAAATTATGCTGATGAAGTAAAATTATGAATTTATTGAAGAAAGTTTCGCTCGTGCTTGCCCTCTGTGCTCTCACAGTTGGTGTGTCACTGGCGCAACAAAGCGTTGTTATTAGCGGAACCGATGGCTCAGGAAGTGGATCCGTCACAATCGGTATCCACCCGGCTGCAACGGGTGGTATCGATGCCGCATTAGGTGAGTACTCACTCCCGCCCAAAGGATACGCTTTTGATATGCGATGTTTCTCTATGCCGAGATGGGATACACTAGGCTCGGATGGTGTTCGCATTAATTACCACAAACAATATCGGATAGGTCAAACCGATACATTTAGAATCGCATTCGCACCGGAATTTAGCGGATCACCAGTTACGATTAGCTGGCCCGCTGATATGGCGCATGTTTACGGCGGATTCTGGCGCTTACTTGATGATAACGGAGTTGAGCTTTGCGATATGACGGCACAACCGAACTACGTTTTTCAAACGGAAAGCGATGCGTATGTGTATTTCATGATTGCTAAAGGTGACGGCCTTGGTTTTAATACAGCAACCGTATTGGCTCTTGAGCAAGCAGTAGACTCAAAAGGCAAAGGCAAAGCAGAGAAACGTAAAACTGTTGCAAGTGAAGGTGAATTCTCATTTACAAATTCAGCTGATAGCACTGATGCTCTTTATGTTGAATTCAGCCAGGAAGTTAATATTGCAACATTAGATTACGATCACTTCGATAAGGTAACAGATTTAGATGGAAAGAAGAAGAAGTATACATTTGAATTCACCAGCGGAACACAATTACTAGGTCCGGCTACAGTAACAGTATTTGCGGAAGGTAACAAAGGCAAGGAACTTGTTGCGAAAAAATACTGGTGGATACCTAATGTCCCACCATTAAAATGGAAACCGACTAAATTAGGACCGGTTAATCCAAACAGTGGTTCCTCACGCTTATGGTTAAAAATGCCGAACTGGAACAACGTTGGAGAAGAGGTTTACGGCGGTCCACCACCGGCATTCGATCCAACACTTGGTTTGATTGTCGGTCTAAATACTGTCGCATCCGATAGTACAGTAAAGGGAGCACCGCAATATAAATTTGTTAACCTGCCGAAATGGAAAGATGTCAATAAATCGTTGATCGGCAAGGGTTCTCACTTAGGCGGCGCTACTACCTGTTTCAGATTTATTGGTACAAAGGCAGTTGCTAAAGGATCAAAAGGTTTAACCGCAGATAAATCAAAGCACGAATTATTTGCTCAGATAGCCACATTGAAGTTCAATGTAGCTTCTAGTAAATATGGACACACAAATACAGGATTCGGTTCACTAGCTTATAAAGCTCAAGCAGGCGATCCATCATGGGTTGATGGTATATCAGTAGATTCAATTCTAGCAATCGCAGATAGATATTTTTCGTGTTTCACAACAACTGCGACTGGAACAGAATTGAATACCATTATTAGTCGTATCAACGGTGCATTTGCTGGTACATTTGATACAGTAAGTTTCGGCACAAAAACTGTATTGAAAAATGCAAAAATATTGATGAATGTCAGTGTTCTTTACCGAACTTCGTTTGCAACTGTTGAACCGATTACAACACCGAATTACGTAGAATCGGCAACACCGGTAGAGTTCAAATTAAATCAGAACTATCCGAACCCCTTCAATCCAACTACGACCATATCTTTCGATCTATCAGCAGATGCGTTTGTAACGTTGAAGGTATACAACATGTTAGGACAGGAAATTGCGACACTTATCGATCGTGAGGAATACACAGAAGGTTCCAACGATGTTGAGTTCGACGCTTCCGCGCTTGCATCAGGCGTGTACTACTATCGCCTCATCGTCAACGACGGCGAAATGCAGCAAGTCCAAAAGATGATGTTATTGAAGTAATTAAATATCTGTAAACCTTGCGAAGGTTGAAAACCTTCGCAAGGACACTAATAAAGTTTTGAGCGGGATTTCTAGGGAGATGAAGAAGTTCTCTTGAAATCTGAAATTATAAAATAAAACTAAAACTAATTAACAAAATATCTAATCCACCAATTAAATAACTATTTACAAAGGAGTCAAACATGAAAAAATTCATGTTCTTATTAGTAGTATGTTTGTTTGTATCAGGTATTGCACTTGCACAACCTGCCAACCAAAACATCTATACATTTAATGTCACCTCAGTTGCAACAGGTTTAACAGTTGAAGCTGGCGATGTAACAGTTGAAGGGCTTATGCCTGGTGTATGTTATGAAGTAGTGCCAGATCCAGCTGGTCTTATTGCAAGCGGTGGTATCACGCCGGTTACAAGTGCAGAACTTGCCGCAATCACAGCAGCAGTTATTGCAGGCGATCCATTCTCAGAAGTTATCGTTAGCTGTGCAGTTCCAACCATTCTTTTAGGCGATGGAACAACAGGTAACTTAGCTCTTACATACACAGGAACATCAGCAGAATTCCTGAACGGACTTGGTGATGGATGGTTCTTCAATCCAACAGCCGGACCGTTCGTTGGAACTCTTGATGATGGCGGCGCAGCCGAAGTATGGATTGGTTTCAATACATGCGTTCCGAAGACTATCGTAGCCGGTGGTACATGGCTAGGTGAAGGCTTACTCACAGTTCAATACAAGTAAAAGTTCGTTCTATTAAATAATAGACAACGATTTTTGTATTAACCTTAACGAAAGGTAGCTTGTATGGTTTACAAGCTACCTTTTTAGTATATTAACAAAGAAACTTTCGGAGCTCTAACTCATGCGCAATCTAAAATATTTGGGTGAAATACTTCTCTTAATTATCATTTTTTGTTCGTTCATGAACGGGGCAGTTACAGTTACCCCAAAACAAATATTTTTTGATCAAACTCAGCGTATGATCCCTGTGACAGTGAGAAATCAGGACGAAGCAGAAATTGAAATTGCAGTCCGAATTGTATATAGCTATATCACGACAAATGATACGGGGAAAATTGATCTGATAGTCGACTCAGCATCGACCGAGCTTACATCTGCCGCCCAATGGATCAAGCCATACCCTACAAGATTCGTCCTGGGCGGATTGGAAAGCCAAACTATTCGTCTTCTCGCAACCCCCCCGCCGGATCTCCCCGACGGAGAGTACTGGGCACGTATTATGGTGCGAGTGATACCGCGTCGAGTTCTTACGGATACTACCAAGTTAAAAGTAAAAGGTGGAATGATGATGGCGCAAGAATTGGGTTTGCCTATCTATTACCGTAAAGGGAAAGTACACACCGGATTAGAAGCAAATAATTTCACCGTTTCAAAAATGGATTCTGCATTAATCTATTCTGTAAATTTATTCCGCACAGGAAATGCTGCATTCAACGGTTCCCGAACACTCAGATTAAAAGATAGAGAGGGAAATGTAGTTCGATCCTCGATGACCACTCTCGTTGTATTTAACACGTTTGTACTAAAAGATCGATTAAAAATAAAAGATTTACCGGCCGGAAGATACACGGCCGAATTTGAAATTGTTCCAAAAAGGCGCGATATTCTAAGTAAGTACTTGCTATCGACAATGCCGATTCGATTTTCAAGTGAAGTTGAAATATTTTAATAGGGATTTTTTGTGAAGCTACTGATAGTAATAAGCTTTTACTTTGGTTTCTTATTTAATACTGCATCGTCGCAATTAGGGGTAGAAACTCGAATTCCGGTTGAATTGCGGGTGAAAGCGATAGGTTCGCTCAATATAGAAATAATCGAAAAAGATTCGGCTATCTATTTACCGGCAACTAC
This sequence comes from Ignavibacteriales bacterium, assembly GCA_016214905.1. NCBI lineage: Bacteria > Pseudomonadati > Ignavibacteriota > Ignavibacteria > Ignavibacteriales > Ignavibacteriales bacterium. The sequence goes on from JACRMQ010000006.1 coordinate 732,104, forward strand.
CGTTCTATCTTTTCTAGGGATACAAAATGTTTATGACGCAGAAGAATTAATCATTAAAGGATTTTATAAAAATCCGGATAATCAATATACAATCGATTGTTCGGCTTTGGAGGCGAGACTCAAAAAAAATCGTACTGTAATGACAGCGAACGATTTTCTTGTAAACAACGGTGATTTATTTCTTAGAATGGCATTCCTGAATAAATTTTTCGGATTAAGTTTTAAGTTCAATCCCAGACAATTATTGATTCAACTCCCCTTAGTTGAAGATTTACCCAAAGTAAAATATATCCAGGGTTTTAAAAGGTTAGAACGTCTAGAACGCACAAGAATAATACTCCCGCCTCCCGATGTTGAAATAGGGCATACATTCTCAGTATTCGATGGTGGACGGTTGGGATGGAATATCTTTAATCGATTTGCGAACACGGTCAATCCTTACCGACACTATAAATTTACGGTGGGTGGCGGACTTCTCGGCGGCGATCTCAATATGAGCGCCTTCGGAGTACAAAGGAAATATAAACCTTACAGTGAATTCCGGGCACAATGGCGTTATCCTTTTTTGGATGAGACTGCTATAAGGCAAATAATTATAGGAGACGTAGTAACATCCGGATTTTCATCACGTTTAGCGAGAGGTATTGAGATATCTAATCGTCCATTGCAGAGACGCTACATATACGGATATGAAGAATTCCAAGGAACCTTCACACCTGATATCGATGTTCAATTAAGAAACACTCAATCCAACCTGATGTACACAAAAACCGATTCACTCGGTCGGTATAATTTTAATGTCCCGATCTATTATGGACAAGGTAGAATTGATATACAGTCATATGATCCTTGGGGTTTACAGGAAATGAATCGATACAGGATGAATGTCCCATTTTCGCTAGTACCGCCGGGCACAGCCGAGTATTCTCTTGTTTTTGGAAGAATGAGGAGAGCCGGCCAGCGATTTACATCAGCAGCGAATGTTCAAGTAGGATTATCGACAAATTTTACAGCTGGAATATCGATTGATTATCTCGACCTTCCACGAATTAATTCTAAGTTCTATCCGACATTCAGTTCTTTAGCGCGGATTAATTCCGGATTATTGCTGAATTTAAGTTCAACTCCAAATGCATATTCCAGCGCTCGTATTCAGTGGCTTCTTCCATCGGATGCCGAGATAAATTTAGGAGCTACTTACTACGCACGAAATAATTACTACAACCCGGTTGGCATGAAAACCAGATTCGATTTATCATCGACAATTCCGATTGTCGGTGGTACCGGTTTCCAACTTAACGGTAGTCAGGTAAACTACGCTCGTCACCTATATCAGAATGGTGAAATCTCGTTCTACATAAATTCAAAGTTTATTTCTCCGCGAATTACATCACGTATGTATTGGCGTGTCGATGATGGTTCGAGAACGCTGTTAAATCATATCTCCCTTTTTGATCTATCTACCACACTTCCACTGAGCGTGTTTCTTTACGGAGATATTTCTTATAACCATATAAGAAAAGGGATTGAATCTATCGGTCTCACCATAAACAAAATGTTATTTAATTCTGTCAGGTTATCGTTCTCTCATTATCGATTTCCGATGTTTGGTTCACCGATATCGACTCTCCGCCTGGAGTATGTCTTTCCATTTTTACGTGTGAATTCGAGTGTCTCACAAAGAACGAATAATTTCAGAGAATATACGCTTGGCGGATCGGGTGTAGTCAATATTACTCCTAAACCATTTCTTGTATCATTCGAAAATAATACCACCAATCTTGGATATGGCGGAATTCAAGTCAATCCGTTCTTTGATGGAAATAATAACGGGATTCTTGACGAGGATGAAGAAAAATCTAAAGTAGGCCGTCTATTTTTCTCGGATATCACGCGAAGTAAACGCGTTTCGTCTATACAGATGAATTCAACACGCCTTTTGAAATTGCCTGCATACGAGGAGTATGATGTTGCGGTAGATCAGAACACACTCGAAAATCCAACATGGGTACCTCTGAATAATGTATTCAGGGTTTATGCAGAACCGAATAAAGTACGTGCAATCGATATTCCTCTTGTCATTGGCGGTACCGTGCGTGGCTCTGTTAAAATTCAGAATAACACTATCATTGCCGAAGGTATCAGATTATTGCTGAAAGATATGAAGTCTGATCAAGGTAAAACATATTCAACAACATCGTTTTCAACAGGTGAATTTGAGTATGCATCAATACCCCCGGGAAGATATCGACTTACTCTGGATGAGACCCAACTGAATGCTCTTGGTTTACGTGCACAACCATCATACATGAACATCGAAGTTAATCTAACAACCGACGGTGATCTGATTGATAATAAGAATTTTGTTTTGATATCGAAGTAATGAATGCATTGATTAATAAAATATTTGACAATAAAAATTGGGGGAAGATGATTATGAAAAATAGAAATGATATCTTTACCTTAATATTTCTCCTTGCATTGTTTTGCTCCACGCCTCTCTTCGCTCAGGAAGAAATGGATAGCGTCGATGTGGACATGGATGATCTCGTCCAATCGAGTAATCCCTTGTTGGATGATGAGGAAGCACTTACATCTTCAGAAGTTGCAGCCGGTGCAAATTGGCATTGGCTGAATCCATACCCTCAGGGAAACACACTTTATTCGGTCGACGTATTTAGAGATACAGGAATGTGCGCGGTTGGAGATGTAGAAAGTTTCCTTAGAACGACAGATGATGGATCATCGTGGTACAAGCAGCATTCCGTAGGACAGAGTACGCGAAGATTATTCGCTATCGATGTTGTTGATGATAAATATATTTATGCTGCCGGTACAATTGGATTGGTGGTCCGATCTTCAGACGGTGGTGAATCCTGGGCACCTACATCTTTCGGTACATCTATGCCGATCCATGCTTTAAAATTCGTGGATTCTTTGACAGGATGGGTTGTGGGTTACAATGGCACTGTTGTAAAAACAACTGACGGAGGGAATTCCTGGACCTCGCAATACACTCTAAGTTTTGTACGACTGCGGGGTATAGACTTTATCGATAAACTTCAAGGTTGGGTTGTTGGCGATTCGGGTAAAATTTTTAAAACTACGAATGGCGGAACGACATGGGTGGCACAAAATTCGAATACAACAAAAATATTGCAATCTGTCGAATTTATTAACGCCGATTCAGGCTGGGTTGCCGGAATCGATGGAGTTATAAGGCGGACTACCAACGGTGGATTAACATGGATAATGCAAGCCGCACCATTTGCATCGTATGAATCTATTTGTTTTGTCGACAAGGACCATGGTTGGGCGGTAGGTTACGGAGGAATGATAATAAAAACGACAAATGGAGGATCTGCCTGGGCAAGTCAAAATTCGCCGACTACAAATTATTTATCTAGTGTACGGTTCGCTAATCCTTTAGTGGGCTGGATTGTTGGGTATGGCGGAATTATATTACGAACGAGCGATGGCGGTACGTCATGGATAAAATTAAATCGTGGAGAAACAGGATTCTTTCGTGGTGCACATTTTCCAACACGGGATATTGGCTGGGTTGTAGGTGATGGCGGTTTAATAATGAAAACCACCAATGCAGGATTGAATTGGACTCAGCAAAATTCAGCAATGCTTATACGATTTAATGCGGTTCATTTCACAGACCATTTGAATGGTTGGGTTGTAGGAAAATCAGGCACTGTCCTTCACACAACAGATGGCGGCGCAACATGGATTGAACAAAGCACTCCTACGTTGAATACACTTTATGGTGTGCACTTCTATGATTCACAAAATGGCATCGCAGTTGGCACGCGGGGCAAAATTATTCGTACTACAAACGGCGGCTCGTTATGGATATCCAAAAATGCCAACACATCCCGTCAACTCAATTCTATAAAAATGGTAACGAATTTAATTGCCTGGGCTTGCGGCAGAAATGGAATTCTGGTTCAATCTTATGATGGTGGAAATGGTTGGGTGCCTCAAGAAATCAGGCCGTTACGCAACAATTTAAGCAGCATCGATTTCATTTCTCCTCAGCGCGGTGTATCCGTGGGATACAAAGGAACGATCGTTCTCACAACAGATGGCGGTGGAACATGGAATACTGTTGCATCGGGAACGAAACGCAATCTTCTTTCTGTAAAATTCCTGAATGAAAATAATGTATGGGCAACTGGTGAGTATGGAATTTTATTACACTCGACTGACGGTGGATTCACCTGGGCAAAAGTAGGCAGCGGAACAGCAAATAATCTATTTAGTCTATCCTTTGCCGATTCAACCATCGGATGGATTGCCGGTAGGAACTCAACTATACTGCGCTACGATTCGTCAGGTGGATATATTTCTTCGAAAGCGAAATATCTTTCTCTGATCACTGAGCTTGGAAATTATCCGAATCCATTCAATCCCTCAACGAATATTTCGTTTACGCTTATGGAAAATGCAAATCTATCAATTAGAATTTACAACGTTTACGGACAAGAGGTGGTGTCGTTGTTTAAAAATCAAGAATTTAATACGGGCTCGCACAATATTTCTGTTGATTTTCAATCTTATGCAACCGGAATGTATTTTGTGCATATTGTATCGGAAAAGATGAAGTACCAGGTGGTCAGAAAAATATTATACATCAGGTAAATAATGGAGGTAGATTTGAGCGGGCTCATATGGATATTCTCAAATAAAGAAATTTCAAACATGAAAAATGTTTTGAAGCGATTATATTCCATCTTTGTATTTCTCATCTTATCATATCCTGCGTTGCACAGTCAAGAATCTCAAGGATGGATTTGGCAAAATCCGTTTCCTCAAGGTAACGATCTTTACGATGTGGTAACCATTGATGCACGAACTGTTTACGCAGTTGGTGATGCCGGAATGCTCCTGAGCAGTACCAATAGTGGTTCGACATGGTCAGTTAGAGGAAATCTCGAAGACATACGCACATCATTTCGGTCGCTCCAATTTAACACACAATCGAATGGATGGATTGTTGGAGAGGAAGGAAGAATATTAAACACAACGAATCAGGGAGATAGGTGGAGAGTCAGTTATATCGGGACTTCCAATACTTTAAAAGATGTGTTTTTTTTCGATAGGAATCTTGGTTGGATATCGGGTCAAAATGGATATTTAATTCGAACAACAAATAACGGCTCTTCATGGGAACGGTTAGGATTGAATCTTACTAACTCACTCAATTCAATTCAATTTGTCTCACCGCAAGTCGGTTTTTTAGCGGCAGACCGGCGTACACTTTATACAACAATGAATAGTGGCAATGATTGGCAGTTAAGCGATACGTTAGCTTCGATTTCACCCAGCGATTTTGTTGATCTGAAGTTTATCAATCAATCTTTAGGTTGGGTGTTAGGTCGCGATTTCGGAGAAATTTTTATTACATCAGACGGCGGTTCGCACTGGTCAAAAAAATCTACCGGCACCGGAGGATTAAATGCCCTTGATTTTTTCTCCCAACAGGTAGGTGTTATTGTTGGTAATAACGGTGTAATTTTAAGGAGCGCTACAGGCGGATCGACATGGAATGCAGGCGTTTTCGACAGCACGTCAGATTTCTTGAATGTTTCTGTGCTTTCTTCACCGAATAGTATTGGATGGGCTGTGGGGACAAATGGACGGATATGGAAAACCACAAATAACGGAGTCAATTGGGTAAATTATTCGGGTGGCGATGTGAATGATTTGCGAGAACTTGCTGTGATCGATTCGAACCGCGCTTTCGCCTCGGGTGCCAATGGTGTTATCGCATTCACACGAAATGGCGGTGCCCGATGGGATACCGTGCATACTAATTATAAAACTGTCTTAAACTCAATAGATTTTTTGGATGAACTGACTGGTGTTACCGTAGGTGATTCCGGTATCATTCTATACACTTTAGATCGTGGATTGACTTGGACGAAACTTACAAGTCCCGTAACAAGTCGACTCATGAAAATTAGATTAAATTCTTCACTCGTAGGCATCATCGTTGGTGAAGGAGGAGTTATTCTTCGTTCAAGAAACGGCGGACTTGATTGGAATCTTATTCAGTTGCATAGCAATTATCGTCTCGCGGATGTTCAGTTCATAGATAAAGATACAATTATCGCAGTCGGTGATTCATCCGGATTGGGAAGAATGTTCAAAAGCACAGACGCCGGAGTAACATGGGTGGTTCCGCATGCCGAACCCTATATGGCGTTATTATCTGTACAATTTATTTCTCCACAGTCAGGTTTCGCGTCGGGCCGTAACGGAACAATTCTGACGACCACAGATTATGGCACAACATGGTACCCGAGACGCATCAACACACCATCTCTAAAAGTAGATTATCAAAGTATATTTTTCGTCGACGATAGTACCGGTTGGATTGCAGGAAAGCAAGGAACAGTATTAAAAAGTACAAACGGCGGTAAAAATTGGTTCGCACTTGCGAGCGGGACAAACCGGGATCTCTATTCAGCAAAATTTATTTCCGATAAGGTTGGGTGGGTTATCGGCGATAGGGGAGCGATTTTAAAAACTGTCGATGGTGGCGGTAGGGTCTTAAACACAGATCCTATTGTGGCTAAAGCACCTAAAGAAATTAAACTATTACCAAATTTCCCAAATCCGTATTATCCTATGAATCATTCAGCGGGCACGTATCTACCTTTTGAATTGAACATATCAACAAGTGTGATGATCAAAATTTATGATATACTCGGAAGAAAGGTACAGGAAATCCCGCTAGGTTTTGTCGCCGCCGGGGTTTATGATAATTCACGCGGTAATCCTTACGCGCCCTCGTGGGACGGGAGAGATATGAATGGTGTTTCGGTCCCGACCGGTGTTTACATATACTCTCTTTCGACCCCCAAAACTCAGGTTGCCGGGAAATTGGTTCTAATCAGGTGAAAATGTAATCCTTAAAAATATTATCATGCAATTGTAGGATAAAAAATTGGGAGCTTAAGTTGGAAAGCAATTACTATAGCAGAATATGTATAAATCCCAGATCGACACCCGCCCGAGGAATTCCGGCGGGTGTTTTGTTTTATTTATGGAATTTTGCAATATTAGAGTAACTTTGAGGGCGAGGTTGGCAGAGAGATAGTTGACATAGAAATTCATATTTGTTAATAAAAATTTTATGTTTCTCCCATATCCTTTGTGAGTTTATATTTGAATATTCATTAACAAAAATTTTAAAATCATACAATCAACAAATTCAAAAATATTTTTGGAGGAAAGGATTATGAAAACTTTAAGACAAATTTTTAATTTCGCACTATTTTTAGTGCTTTTTAGTGTAGGTGCCCTTGCCCAAATTACTAACCATGTTGTGATAAGCGAAGTTTATGGTGGTGGCGGTAACAGCGGTTCAACATATAAAAACGATTATGTTGAATTGTATAATCCTACGAGTTCACCTATAACAATGACTAATTGGTCTGTGCAATACGCGTCAGCAGCGGGTGTGTTTCAAGCTGGAGCATTGTATAAAACTATATTCTCAGGGACCATACCTGCGCATGGATTCTTTTTGGTAAAAGAGGCAGCAGGAGCTGGCGGTACCACAGACTTACCACTTGCAGATGCGACGGGCTCAATTGCCATGTCTTCTTCGAATGGGAAAGTAGCTCTTGCAAATGATACTATTTCTGTTACTGGTCCTTCAAGTACAAATATTGTCGATTTTATTGGTTATGGTAGCACTGCATCACTTTATGAAGGATCAGGACCTACTTCATCGTTGAGTAATACAACATGTGCTGAACGTAAAGCGCAATCATCATCAACAGCAATTACTATGGCAGCGGGCGGTTCTGATGTCACAAACGGTAATGGATGGGATTCGAATGATAATAGCGCCGATTTTGTAATTCAATCGACTCAGGTACCACAAAACTCAGCTTCCTCAGCAGAGGATCCTCCATCAGGGAATCAATCTCCAAGTATTTCGGCAATTACCCGCGGTACATTTGTGCCGGCAACAAGTTCAACAAATACTATCTCTGCAAATGTTATTGATGATGGAACTATTACATCAGTAAAATTAGCAATCAGTGTTAATGGGGGGAATTATGATTCATCTGTTACAATGACATTTGTTTCAGGTTCAACTTATAGCGGAGATATTCCGGTTTCAAAACATGTAACAAACGGAGATCTTGTAAAATATTTTATAACGGCAATAGATAACCTTGGGGCATATTCGGCATCCAGCGTATACGGATATTTTGTTGGCGATTCACCAATCAGTTCGATTAAATCATATGGTGTTTCTTCTGTTGCGGGGTACGGAGCCAGAATAAACGGGACGTTAAATGTCGATGCTAATACCTTATCATCTAATTCAACGTACATTCAAGATGCAACAGGTGGATTATACTTATCCCTTACCGGAATGCCATCGTCATTAAAGGCAGGACGTAACGCCAAAGTTGAGGGTACTATCGGGTCAGCATCATCTCATGTCTATCAACTGCAAACACCAAATTTCAATTTTGTAGATACCGCTCTTGGTACATCTACAATTACTCCGGTTACTTTAACTTTACCTCTTCCAAAAGATTCATCTTACTCGAATGAAGGTAAGCTGGTGAAGATTCTCGGCTTGACAACTGATTCAGTCGGAACTTTTGCTGAACATGGTTATAATTTCAAAGAATCTGATAATGACACAATAACGGTTTACATACAAAGTAACGGAACTGCAAATACAGTTTTAGGGAAAACAATTCCATCAATAGCAACAGATGTTACTGGTATCTTAGCATATTACTACACATATATGGAAATCAAACCGCGCAAAGCTGAAGACTTAGGTCTTTCTACGGGCGATGGTTCTGGGACAGCTACAATTAAACCAACCAGCAGACTTGTTTCTCTAACTGCGGTTGCAGAAACACTCACCGTTACCGGTGATGGAGTTAATACGTTAGAAAGTGTCAGCATCCAGATCCCACTAACATGGGCATGGACGAATACTGCTTCGTATGTGTTAACCGGCGCGTTTGCCGGAAAGACACCGACTATCACTGGTGATGGTTCTACAACTCCGTATGTTATAACCATTGCAGGATTGCTTTTAACAGATGTTAATCCCGGAACAATTGAAATTAAAGACCTCAACACCCCCGCTTCAAGTGGTAATACATCTTTCATTGTGAAGACTGCTCTTGCAAGCGGAACGCTCACACCAATAGCTTCATCTCCAACGGTAAATATCACTACGAATACATTCGAAGCGATTGCGACAGGTAATTGGAACAGCGGTGCAACATGGTCGGGTGGCATTGTTCCAACGTCAACCGATGATGTTACTATGACAACAGGAAATGTTGTTGTTACAATCACTGCCGATGCGCAATGTAATAAATTGACAATGGTCGGTGTGGATACCGTCGGCGGTGTAGCCGGTCCGGTTCTGCAATTTAATTCGTCAGGTGCGTTAACATTGACTGTTAACGGTAAATTAGATTTATCTGGTACACCGGGACGACCGAAACTGACATCCAACGGAAATACCGACGCAACATTGGTTCTGAAAGCAGGAGCGTTCACGAATGCCTCCAATACGACAGCGAATGGTGACCGCGGGTTGAATATGAACGAAGGTACTGTGAAATTCACAGGTGCATCCACAGATTCATTAAAAACCGATGCAGGTTTCCGTCTCGCGAATTTTGTCATTGGTGATGGAACGAACGCGAAAATACTGTATTGGAATCAAACAGCGAACGCGACCATGAACATTCGAAGTTTGACAGTGAAAACCGGAAGTTCATTTATCATCGGTATGGAATCGGAAGCCAATATCAACCCTATCGGAAATTTTTCAACGCCAGGATTACCGATGCTGACGGGTGGTATCGTAATTGAGACTGGGGCGAGTTTCCTTGTGAATAATGCATTAAGCGGATCAAACACAGCTTATATCAATCTGAAAGATGGCGGTATCACTAACAATGGAACTCTCAATCTAAAGTCACCGAACGGTTCGCGTAAATATTCGGTAGCGTTTGGTGAATTAACCGAAGATCCAACCGGTTCAAAGCAAACCATTGGTGGTAGCAGCGCAGGCACGTATTCATTTGTCAAAGTTGGTGCGATCGATACAGTGATCTTAAATAATTCGATGAACGTAGATACTATGCTTGTTAATGGCGAGATAGTTGAATCGTCGGGTAAAACTGTTATTGGAGTTGTTAGAACAAAACGTGTGTTAACCCAGGCAGTTGCCAACACATGCGGCGGTATTGGTGTTACAGTAAACGCGCTCGATGCCACTCCCGATACGACTGTGATCTATCGTATCACAGGTACACCGCAAACAGGTGGTGGTAATGAATCGATTTTGCGGGCATTCTCTTTCAGTCCGAAAGTGAATATCGGATTGAATGCGACAATGTCGTTCTATTACGACCAAAGTGAGTTGAACGGCCAGAACGAAGCGACATTGTCATTCTGGAAATCAACCGATAACGGCACTACATGGTGGGCGCAATCTGCAACATTCGATGCAGGATTGAATAAGATCGAGGCGACAGGATTAAGTTCACTAGATTTCTATACAGCCTCTGATGCTGCACATTCAATCGGAGCTACAACAAAATCACACACGGTCACGGCCGGCTGGAATTTAATCTCTCTACCATACTATGTCGCAGATGCAAGAAAGAGTATCCTTTATCCAACAGCACCTGGTAACGCTTTTTATTATGAAGGTACTTACAAAGTTGAAGATACACTCAAAAAAGGTTTCGGCTATTGGTTGAAATTCCCTGTTGACGCAACATTTAATTTTTCGGGTGCAGATATCCTCAACGATACGATTATTGTAGTGGATGGCTGGAATATGATAGGTTCAATCGGCAAGAATATTTTGACTGCCAGTATTCAGCAGATTCCGACCGATATTGTAACATCAAAATATTTTGAATTTACAAATACTTATCTGATATCTGATACAATTAAACCGAGCCATGGATATTGGGTAAAAATAAATGGTGGAGGGAAACTGGTTTTGAACAGTGGAGTTTTAGTTGGTTCTAACAATTCTTCTTCGTCGGAAAATGGTCTTGCACTGAATACATTAACCATCACGGATCAAACCGGAAAGAAACAAACATTGTATTTCGGAAATGGTATAGATGAAAAACAACTTCAATCTCATGACGTACCACCATTAGGTCCTGAAGAAATATTCGATATTCGATTCGCTTCGAATCGAAATATAGAAGCTGTTGATCGAGTTCAAGAATCATCAAAGGAATTTTCTATAAATCTGCAAGGAGTGCAATATCCTATTACGATTGAATGGGATATTAAACAAGATATTGGAAATTGCTATCTGCGGACTGAAAGTAAAAATCAATTGATAACCGGTGCTAATAGCATTATATTCAATGAGCCGGTAACTTCACTGAGGCTCGGATATAATTCTCAAAAAGAATTACCGAAGAATTTTACACTTGGCAAATCTTATCCAAATCCGTTTAACCCTTCAACAAAATTTCAGATCGAAATTCCTTATACAACCGTTGTGAATATTGTAGTCTACGATGCGATCGGGAGAAAAATTAAAACACTTTACCATGGTGAAAAAGAAGCAGGAATTTCCGTCCTCGAATGGAACGGATTATCCGATGATAATCGCCCGGCTACTAGTGGTATATATTTTATCAAAATGGCTGCAGATAAATTTAATGCGATCACTAAAGCGGTATTATTAAAATAATAATTGTATTGGATGGGAGCTTACATAGGTTGTAAGCTCCCATAGTGTTAATGAGTGATCAAAATGTAGCCAAAATATGAAAAAATGAACGATTTTTTTTATCTATTTCGGTGGATAATTGGATTTTTAAGCAAATAAAAGAAAATATCATATTTTCTCGTTTTTTTTAATTTAGGTATTGACTGTAATTGTATATTTTAGTATACTTTGTAAAGTAATAACCAAGTAAAGCACCACACCTCAGAGCTGTTAAATAGGATTCTCAATTGATACCGGGCCAAGTGCGGGTTGTTAAAGGAGAAATGGCTTAGAGGATAAATAAAAAATACAGTATTCCTGATTCACGCTATCCAAAAAAATATTTGATTTATTTTAAAGAGTGTGAACCTATTTCAACCATATATGTCTTTGTTGAAGTTATCTTAATCTGAAGTAGGTTGCGAGCGTATATACTTTAAGCATAAAGATTTTAGGATTTATACACGCATTAAATGTAATGAAGTTAATGATAGATGTGACTGAGATGCATTTGAATTTTGTGATTATAGCATGACCAAATTGGTAAGGATTTTACTTCTAAATATTTTCGCTAGCCTGTTTTTTCAGGGTTTGTTATTAGCAGACTGGCCATGCCGGACTGATAGCAGCGTCCCGATTGTTACCGCCTCAGGAGGTCAATGGAATCTTCGTATTTCCAGCGATGCGAAGAATGGTGCATTTTATGTTTGGCAGGATCGCAGAGGTGGCGGCGATAAATTATATATTCAGCGAACAACTCCTTCAGGTAATCCGATTTGGAGTACCGATGGACTTCCTCTCACTTCAACCTCCGGATATCAGTATTATCCTCAAATCCTATCAGATGGAAAAGGCAGTGCCTTCATTGTTTGGCAAGACAATCGATCAGGTTACGACTATGATATATTTGTTCAAAAGATTGATGGCAACGGAGTTTCGAACTGGTCGCCGAACGGTGTGACAGTTTGCAACGCTATCGGACATCAATACAATCCACAGTTAACAACCGACGGATTGGGAGGTGTAATTATCACCTGGCAAGATCGGCGTAAAGGACAGTTCGATATTTTCGCTCAACGAGTTGATTCACTAGGGCAGACGTCATGGGCGATGAACGGGCAATTAATTTGTAACGATTCAACAAGTCAAATAAATCCCAAAATCACAAGCGATCACCGGGGCGGTGCATTCATCGCGTGGGAAGATTTCAGATTGGGTAGCGGTTCTTCAGATGTCTATTGTCAAAGGATTTTCCCTTCAGGACAAAACGCATGGATCGCTAACGGATTACCGCTATGTACTTCACAAAATAATCAGTGGAATATTCAAATGATTCCCGATACTATCGGCGGAACGATTGTTGTTTGGCAGGATAGAAGGAATAATACATATGATAATATTTATGGACAAAGAATCGATCCATACGGTAATATAAGATGGCTATCTGATGGGTTGGCGATTGCACCAGTTGCAGGTAATCAATATTATCCTCAATTAGTTTCCGATTGTCTCGGTGGCGGAGTTGTGGTATGGCAAGACAATAGATCGGGAATTGATTACGATATCTATGCCCAAAGATTTTCTAGAGAAGGTAACATGCAATGGGGAGTTTCTGGCATTCCCATATGCAATGCAACAGGGTATCAGTACAATCCTCAAATCATTTATCAAAATTCTTATTTTATAGTTACCTGGCAAGATAAGCGTGGTGCTAATTTTGACATCTACGCACAAAGATTCAACCAACAGGGGCAAATTCTTTGGGGTACGAACGGAAATCCGATTGCTACATCTCCAATGGATCAATTTATACCGCAGTTATCTATCGACAGCATGAATGGTGCAATAATTGGTTGGGCTGATTATCACCTCAACAGCGGCTCAACGGATATATTCAGTCACCGGATTGGTGCGAATGGATTACCTGCTGGTGGGTGCTACCGTACATTTATCCAGGATAGTTTAAGTGCAAAGTCTAAACGATATATCAACAATTTATCTCGAAAAATACTAGCGATGCCGAATGCCGGCAATATCAGAGACTCGGTTTTTAAACGAGGTGTGTTCCCATACGGACTTTACGCCGGGGTATCTCGTCTCGATAGCGCAAAAAAATATGGTTGGATAAGATATACAAAATCGTATTTCTTAAAGAGAGTTTTACCACAACAAGGCGCGGCGCGGCCCTTCGATTGGATAATTGACAGATTATTTATCGGTGAGAAAAAGAACTTGAGTTCGATGCGATATAATAATCGTGTTCTAGCTGAATTGATAGCATTAAAACTCAATATCGGTGCGAGCGACGCAGGATTAATACCGGAAGGATTGGGTGATATTGTCTTTCTCGATACCATTCAAAATAATCCTTTAAACAATCGCAAACTTAGAAATATTGCATCCCTTGTCGATTCAATGTTAACTATGTGGCAATCTTACAAGCAGGTTAATTATAATTCGGTTGCTACATCGTTGGAAAGAATTAACAGAGCATTTCACGGAGCATTCGATACAGTTTCATCTTCACCTCTAAGGATGAAATCTGTGAAAGCGTTATTCTCGATTCCATTCCTTCGTCCGAGTGTTGAACCGCCACCCCAGTTGCCAACATTCCAGGCAATAGGCGACGAAGAGGAAATCCCTGAAAGTTTTAACTTGCTTCAAAATTATCCTAATCCCTTCAATCCATACACCACGATTGAATTTTCTGTTCCCGAACAATCGTACGTATCCCTTACAATTTACAACATTCTTGGTCAGCAGGTTGCATCGCTCATGGATCGCGCGTTTTTAGATGAAGAGCAATATAGTCTAGATTTCGATGCTTCAAATCTTTCATCAGGCGTTTATTTTTATAGATTGATCGCTGAGCCGCTTTCAGGTGCCGATGTTCATCATCTGGTTAAGAAGATGATAGTTCTAAAATAACCTTTCAGAAAGGGGATGAACACCCATATGAAACAATTACAAGTTGAGCGATACCTCATCTTTTTGTTTCTATTTTCTGCACTTTCGTTCGCTCAAGACACCCGACAGTGGGTTTCGCATTTATCAGGTTCTTTAAAAAATTCACCTGCCAGTGGATCGGCACTAGTTGTTGATAAAACCGGGAGACTAATAGTAACCGGTTGGGCGACTAATAAATCTACCGGTGTGGATATTGTTACCGTAATTTATTCATCCGATGGCGAGGAGTTGAAACGGACCCTGGTAGAAAATTCCGGTATCGATAAACCTGTCGCAATCGCAGTTGATACTGGTAGAAATATATATGTCACCGGATATACTACCTCAGGAGGAGGTGGTTTTGATTTTCTTACAGTTAAATATGACAGCAATCTTCAACAGCTTTGGTCGATTCTTTATAACGGAACTGATAACAAAGATGATCAACCAACGGCAATTGCCGTTAACGATTCTCTGAATGTCTTTGTTAGTGGATGGAGCAAAGGCGTCGGGTCGGGGGTAGATTATGTAACGATAAAATATGATCGTTCAGGTATTGAAAAATGGGTCAAACGGTATAATGGTCCTGCAAGCAGCACCGATAGCGCGCTCGGTATGGTATTATATAGAAATACAGATTTATTTGTGACAGGAACAAGTGTCGATTCCGGGTACGATTATTTTACAATTAAATATAATCCGGCAACCGGAGATTCTATCTGGTCTGCTCGCTACAATGGATATCTTCTAGGTAATGATATTCCCCGTGGAATTGTTAGAAACACAAATAACGAAGTGTTTATTAGTGGATCGAGTATGAATGCTTCAGGAAATAATGATTATGTAACTATCGGTTATACTTCAAGCGGTACCGTGAAATGGATAAGCCGATATAACGGTCCTACCAATACTCATGATGAAGCATATGCAATCGGTTTATCCGGTACGAATCGTATTTATGTAACAGGGAAAAGTATTCAAACCGGGTCTTTCAATGATATTGTAACCGTATGTTATGCGCAATCGGATGGCGACTCAAATTGGGTCCGATCTTATAATGGGACAGCGGGTGATGAAGACATCGGAGTGGGGATAACCGGAACCACCAATCCTTACATAATAGGTGCAAGTATGGGAACCGGTGTTGGTAAAGATTTTGTACTCATCCAACACAACGGTAATAATGGCAATCTGAATTATTCCGCAAGGTATAACGGTTATACCAATAGCGACGACACACCTGTTGCAGTGCTTTCATCGTCCGGTGCTGTTTATGTTACAGGTCAATCGAAAAAATTAAAGGGTTCTGAATTTTTAACGATAAAGTATGTCGATAGCGATGTTGTAAAGTACCGCTCATTTGTTCAGGAAAGTCTGACTCTAAAAGCTATCAGTATCAAACTTACTCAAAAACCAAATATGGGTAATGTTTGTGAAGAGGCGATGAGGTTGGCTTATCCAAAAATCAAAAAAGGATACATCGGGTATCCGGGTGGAATGGTAATTGGAAGTCAAAACCCCGACTCTGCAACTTCGTATGGTTGGATGAGATTTGATAAGGGAAAGAGTGTATCGAGCTATTTACCGGATACAGGTTCACCAAGGTGGTTCGATTTTTATTCATCCGCACCTTTTGTAGGTGAAAAGAAAAATCCTAAACGAGATAAACACAACAACCATCTTGCCGGAGAATTGATTGCGTTGAAAATCAGCATTGCAGCGAGTGATGCCGGTATAACAGCACCTACATTCGGTGATATTAGGTTTGATGATGGAAATCCGCTCAATCCGTATCGGAATAAAACACTTCGACAAATTGCTGCCACTGCCGATAATTATCTGACATACGGTAAGAATTATTCTACCGTCGATTGGCTACTACTCGATAATATATTGTCGTCGGTTAACCACGCGTTTTTTGATACACTTAAAATAGTTTCACGTGATCCGTTGGTCGTTACCGGGGTAAATCCAATTGACAGTGTATGGTTTTTAAAACCGGCAATCGCGCCGCCCATTGAACCATTGGCGTTTGACATAAATGGCATCGAGCTATCACCCGATAAATTCCAGTTACACCAAAATTACCCGAATCCTTTCAATCCGAGTACCACGATCTCTTTTGATTTACCAGAACAATCGTTGGTGACATTGAAAGTGTACGATATACTTGGAAAAGAAGTAACGACGTTATTCGAAAATGAAGAATGCGATGAAGGTACAACCGAAATCATTTTTGATGCCAGTTCATTAGCATCGGGTATCTATTTCTATCGTTTATACACTGACAATGCTCAATATCATCAATTGCAAAAGATGATTTTGCTGAAATAATAAAAAAATAATGATGATGATCGTTCAAAACCCACTTGTCATCGAGTGGGTTTTTTTATTTATATTTTTGTTTTTCAACTGTAATTTTCATAATTTCTCAGGAACAATTTTGGATGTAATATGGATCAAATAACAAAAGACGACCTGCTTCTCACTCAGCTCATTCTAATGTTTCAGACGGCTGCGCTTCAGCATATGGGAAAATTAAAAAATCCTTTAACCGATAAAATAGATCAAGACCTGCCCCAAGCACAGATCTCGATCGATTTGCTTGATATGCTTCATAACAAAATGAAGAACAATCTATCAAAAGAAGAAGAGAAAATGTTTACCGGAGTTTTGCAGGAACTAAAGCTTAACTACGTTGATGAAGTGAACAAATCTCAAAAAACTTCAACAGCATCACCCGAAGCATCTCAACCGGAACAACAATGAAATTCGGCATATTCGGAAACACAAGAAAAGCTGCGATCATCGAGGTAACAGAAAATCTTGTAAGTTACCTTACGATGGAAAAAATTCCATTCGTCGTACACCAGAAATTAGGAACATGGTTTAACCAATCGGGTGCCGGTTTGACGATTGATGAATCTATAATGGTGCCTGAATCGGAGATCAGCGAGAAATGCGATATGCTCATAGCTCTTGGTGGTGATGGTACTATGCTATCGGCGGCGCGAATGGTGCGCCAGCGCGGATTACCCATATTAGGTGTTAATCTCGGGAAACTTGGTTTCCTTGCTGAAGTTTCTATAGATGATATGAACGATTGCATTGATGAGATAGCACGAGGTCAGTATTTCATCGAAGAGCGGTTGGCATTGCAAGGCGCTACATCCACAGATCAGGAGTTGTTTTTCGCTCTTAATGATATCGTGTTGGATCGCGGTTCTTCCCCACGCGTTATCGAGATAGAAACTATTGTTGATGGTGATTACCTCGCGACTTACGTTGCCGATGGTATAATTGTGAGCACACCAACCGGCTCAACAGCATATTCGTTGGCAACGGGTGGACCGATTGTTGTCCCCGGTAGTGCGGTTTTGGCAATCAGTCCAATTTCACCTCACACGCTTTCTGCCCGTCCGGTAATCATCCCCGATCACAGCGAAATCATTATTAAGATTCCTGCCGGTAATCAACCGATTCACTTAACAATCGATGGTCAGGAAGAATATTTTTATAATACACCCGCCGAATTCAGGATCAAAAAATCTCCTCTGAGAGTGAAACTTGTTAAACGAAGGGAGCATACATATTTTGATCTGCTTAGAACAAAGCTCAACTGGGTAAAAGATGTCCGGAAAGAAACAAAGTGAATGGCAAAAATAATTTCGAAATATATTTGCCAGAGTTGCGGATATGAATCACCCCGCTGGACCGGTAAATGTCCGAACTGCAGCGGTTGGAATACTTTTGTTGAAGAGCTCGCTCAACGAGGCGCAACACGCAAAACAGCTTCCTCATCTAATGTCAAAGGAACTCCTCTTACGGAAATCGATACACAGGATGATTCCCGCACACGAACTAATATTGTTGAACTGGACAGGGTTCTGGGAGGAGGAATCGTGGATGGTTCTGTTATGCTGATCGGAGGAGATCCCGGAATAGGTAAATCGACTTTGATGATGCAAATTGCCGCCCACCTTACGAATAAGATAGTTCTATATATATCCGGTGAAGAATCTGCACGGCAAATAAAATTACGCGCCGATAGATTGAAATTTCCAAAGAGCGATTCTTTTCTTGTACTCGCTGAAACCAACCTGGACCTCATTCAAGAAGTAATCGAAAGAACACCACCTGATATTATTATTGTCGATTCAATTCAGACGATGTTCAAACCTCAGTTGGAAAGTTCGGCGGGAAGTGTCGGGCAGGTTCGTGAGAGCGCGGCGTTATTTACCCGGATCGCGAAAGAGAAATCGATCCCGGTTTTTCTGATCGGCCATGTCACTAAAGACGGTATGATAGCCGGACCGAAAGTTATCGAGCATATGGTTGATACGGTTCTGCAATTTGAAGGGGAACGGCATTATGCTTACAGGATTCTGCGCGTGATGAAAAACCGTTTCGGATCGACAAATGAAATCGGTGTCTTCGAGATGAGGGTAAACGGATTGGAAGAAGTTAAAAATCCTTCCGAGGTATTTCTATCTGAACGATCGTTCGGTACTTCAGGTTCAGCAGTTGTAGCGAGTATTGAAGGTACCCGCCCGATACTTATAGAAGTTCAGGCGCTTGTAAGCACAACAAATTATGGCACCCCGCAAAGGAATTCAACCGGAGTCGACCTGCGACGATTAAATTTATTACTCGCCGTTTTGGAAAAACGTCTTGGTATGCACCTCGGTCAACAAGATGTTTTTGTCAACATCGCAGGTGGAATCTCAATCGATGAACCCGCAGTCGATTTAGGTATAGCCGCGTCCATAATTTCGAGCTTTCGGGATGTACCGGTTGATAATCAGGCGGTATCTGTCGGCGAAATAGGCCTCGGAGGTGAAGTTAGAACTGTGAGCCATATCGAAAAGCGAGTTCAGGAAGCGACCAAACTCGGATTTCAAAGAATTATCATACCGAAGAACAACATGAAAGAATTCAGTAACTCGAATGGCATCGAGATCATTGGTGTGGAAAGAATCGATGACGCAATGAAACTGCTCCTTTAGCTCAGGATGAATATTAATGAAAAATATTATTTTTGCTTCAAATAATCCGGGAAAAGTAAAAGAGGTTAAAAGTCTGATCGCCGGTATCCCGATTAATATCGAAAGTCTGATAGGAAGAAACGATCTTCCTGCAATTATTGAGGATGGAAACACACTTGAAGAAAACGCGTTGAAGAAAGCACGGATAATTTATGATTCCACAAAATCTCCTACCATTTCCGACGATACAGGTTTAGAAGTATATCATCTTAATATGATGCCGGGAGTTATCTCGGCACGCTATGCAGGTGAGAATGTCACTTATTCCGATAACAATCAAAAGCTGCTCAAGGAGATGGAAGGTGTTCCGGATGAAGAGCGTGGTGCTCAATTTCGTTGCGTTGCTGTCTTTACAGATGGAAAAATTGAAAGATCATTTGAAGGAATTTGCAAGGGTAAAATTATACACGATTTACGAGGAACAGAAGGATTCGGGTACGATCCGATATTTGTCCCTGACGGTTATCGAAAGACGTATGCTGAATTAACTCTTACGGAAAAGAATAAAATCAGCCACAGGGCTGTCGCATTCCAAAAATTGATAAAATTTCTCATCGAGTATTATAATCTTTAATGATATTTTGTAGGGTATCGACAAAATATACATCATCTCACCCAATTCGTAATTATTATGATTATCGAGAAATTTCTTGAAAATCGTCTGTAGTATGATTATCTTATACAAAATTAATTTTACAGATGATAGAGTTACCGTTTATTAAAAACCGTCCCCGCTTTCTATGGAAATATGAAGCGAACGGTGTATTCTGGAAAATCATTCCCGCAGATGATCAGTACCTGGTTCTCGAAGACAGGAACAAGGATTCAAAAATTGTAGAATATGTTGTTCTCGATTATCTGACCGGAAAGGAATGTTGGAGAAAATCATTCCATGAAATATGGTGGATTGGTATCGAGATTGTTTACTATGGTGCTATCATATTTCACGGATATGCTTCACCCGAACTGCCGGAACATAAAGGTGTTCAGGTTGTTGACCTGAAGACGGGGAAAGTACTCTGGTCAGATATTAATCTCAAATATCTTTTTTGTTATTCCGGAAAACTCGTTGCGGAACAACGATCAAATTTCAATATCGGGTATGTCGAATGTGAGATGCAAAATTGTGATATCATTGCCAGGCATGATGAATGTTCGGTCAGATCGTTACAGCAGAAATCAATAATACCTGTGCCTAAATCTGTTGTCTATCCCGAATCGAACGATCTCAATCCGCTTGAATCAACAAAAGAGATTATTATGCTGAAAAAGAAAATATCAGGATTCAATTTAACTGAATATATCGAAGTAGATAAGATGATGGTTATTGCTGGTTATTATCTGTCGTCTGATATCGACAATCGATCGACATTTAATCAGGATATAATCATTATCAACAAAGATAAAAACAAAATAATATACCAGGATACAGTAATACGATCTGCAAATTATCCTGTGCGAGGAATATTTCTCCTGATCGAAAATATTATTCTGTATTTGAAAGATCACAAAATCTTAAATGCCCTGGAAATTAAATAAGAACAACCATGCGAAAAATTAAAGTTAAAACAGTAGATGCGTTCACTTTAACACCCAACACCGGAAATCCGGCGGGCGTTGTATTGGATGCATCTGACCTGAGCGACATGATGATGCAAAAAATTGCACGCGAAATAAATTTGTCTGAAACCGCATTTGTATGCAAACCAAAAAAAGCGGATACGGATGTTCATTTGCGGTGGTTTACGCCGACTACTGAGGTTAATTTATGCGGACACGCAACCGTTGCTGCTTTCCATGCACTGGCTCAAGATGGTTTACTGGGAATGAAAGATGCTGGAGAATATAATTTTAAGATCGAAACAGCATCAGGTATTCTGCCAGTTGAGGTTGTCAAAGAAACGGGACGGATCACCGTTTGGTTCGGATTGAAACACCCGGTGATTGATCAAGGTGTGCAGCCGAAGGTTGAATTGATACGCGTCCTCGATATAAACCCGGGTGAATTCGAAAACCGTGCGGCAGATGTTTGCGATAAAAATCTGTTTGTTCAAGTTAAACGCCTCCATACTCTTTTTACAATGAAACCGAACTTCACAACGATGTCATATTTTCTTGCATCACGGAATCTGGAGGGATTGTGCGTCTATGCAACTGAAACGGTTGACCGTGATTCTAAAGTACATTCGCGCTTCTTCGCTCCGACGATAGGAATCAATGAAGATCCTGTTACAGGTTCTGCGCACGGACCTTTAGCATTCTTGCTTTATGAAAATGGTTACTTAAAACATGCTGAAAATTTTTATGAATTTCAGGGAGAACAGGGTGACGTTATAGGCAGGAAAGGTAGAGTGAGAGTGCAGATAGAACTCAGATCTAAGAAAATTACTTCCGTGAGGATCGGCGGTAATGCGATCACCGTTATGGATGGTGAGATGCAAATACATGAATGATTAAGCAGGATTTATAATGATTAAATCGATAATATTTATTGTTATACTTATCTCTTCTTTTACTCTTTTTACAATAAATGTAAAAAGATTGTTGTCGTACCTGAAACTCGGCAAACCGGAGGATAGATCCGATAATAAATGGCGGCGGATAAAAAATGTTATCACGATCGCGCTCGGACAAAAAAAACTTCTTCGTGAACCATTCGCTGGCATCATGCACTTCATGATATTTTGGGGATTCATTGTACTTCTACTTGCGATTCTTGAAACGATAGGTGAAGGATTATATCCGGATTTTAATTTCTCTTTTTTGGGCGTTTTATATAAACCGTTATGCATGCTGCAGGATGTTATGGGTTTGCTGGTCATAACATCGGTCGCATTCGCGTTGTTCAGAAGGTATATATTGCGTCCCAAAAGGTTGGAGGTTAGCGGGCATGCGCAATTTGATGCGACTTTGATATTGACGATGATTGTTTTAATAATGATATCGATGTTCGGACAAAGTGCCGCTCAGATCGCAAAGTCCGACACCACCATTTATTCCTGGAAAATTATATCGGCGCAAATCGCTTTGTATTTCTCCGGTCTTCCTTTTGAACAGCAGCAATCCTGGTACGAAATATTCTGGTGGATGCACATATTGTTTGTTTTGAGCTTGATGAATTATCTCCCTTATTCAAAACATCTTCATATACTATCATCAATTCCGAATGTTTACCTCGCTAAATTAGATAATAGAGCAAGCCTTAAAATGTTAAATCTTGCGGATGAAACTGCGACAAAGTTCGGCGCATCGGATGTTGAAGATTTAACATGGAAGCAATTACTTGATGGATACACATGCACTGAGTGCGGACGGTGCACCGCTTCCTGCCCTGCGAATATAACTGGTAAACCGCTTTCTCCTAAAAAAATAATTGTCGATATAAAGCATCGGCTACTTGAAAAAGCATCGTTGATTACAAAAAACGATCTGAAATTCGCGGATGGACAATGGAAGAATAATGATAGTGAATCGGTTGATGATAGAATTCTCAGTAAGCCGCTAATTGATAATTATATCACGGAGGAGGAATTATGGTCTTGCACTACCTGCATGGCATGTGTTCAAGAGTGCCCGGTTCAAATAGAGCATATTGATTCTATTATGGATTTGAGAAGATACCTGGTGCTCAATGAGTCACGGTTTCCGAAAGAGATGCAAGTTGTTTTTCAAAATCTCGAACGGAATTTTACGCCATGGGCATTCAGTCATTCTTCCCGCGCCGATTGGGCAGAAGGGTTGAATGTTCCACTCATGGCATCCAAAGAAAAAGTTGATGTTTTGTTTTGGGTTGGATGTGCAGGTTCGTACGATGAACGATACAAGAAAGTTACCAAAGCATTTACCAGACTGATGCAGATCGCGGGAGTCAATTTTGCGATCCTCGGCACCGAAGAAAAATGTAATGGCGATCCGGCACGCCGCGCGGGTAACGAATACCTTGCACAGATGCTCATTAACGATAATATTTCGACGATGGCAAAATATAAATTCAATAAAATTGTAACAACTTGTCCGCATTGTTTCAATACAATGAAGAATGAGTATCCACAGTTCGGTGGTAATTATGAGGTGATTCATCATGCAGATTTTATTTTGAGTTTAATCGAATCCGGTTCGTTGAAATTATCAAAATCAACAAAAGCGAAAATCACTTATCACGATTCATGCTATCTCGGTCGGTATAATAACATTTATGATGCCCCGCGTGATTTGATCTCTGCCGTTCCGGGATTGGAATCAATTGAAATGAAGAGATCGGGTGATAAAGGATTTTGCTGCGGTGCCGGTGGGGCTCGAATGTTCATGGAAGAAACAACCGGTAAGCGTGTCAACCATGAACGAATGGAAGAAGCACTCACCCTCAATCCTGATGTGATAGGCACTGCCTGTCCCTTCTGCATGACGATGGTGAGTGATGGCGTTAAAGATAAAGATGCCTCTGATAAAGTATTCGTGAAAGATGTTGCTGAATTGGTTCTGGAAGCTATTGAAAATAAAGATATATGATCATCGATGATTGCGCAAGATTATGTTAAAATCATCTGCTGTTAAAAAACTGCGTGAACTGATCGGGAATGAAAACATTCTCGATTCAATGGAAAGCCGGACAGCGTATTCGTATGATTCTTCTCCCATTGCGGCGAGAATTCCTGACTTAATATTGCGACCAAACACAGCGGAGGAAATATCTAAGATCATAACGCTTGCGAACGAAGAGAAGTTATCGATAATTCCCAGGGGTTCAGGTACCGGCTTAAGCGGGGGTACAGTGCCTATGGAAAATTCAATAGTTCTGCTGACAAATCATTGGAATCGCATCATAGAAATTGATGAAGAAAATCTGAGTGTTTGGGTAGAGCCGGGAGTTATTACCGCCGTTCTTCAGCAGGAAGTTGAGAAATATGGATTTATTTATCCGCCCGATCCGGGAAGCTCAAGCATCTCTACACTAGGCGGAAATGTTGCCGAGAATGCCGGTGGTTTACGCGGTTTGAAGTATGGTGTAACAAAAAATTATGTTCTCGGACTTGAAGTTGTTTTACCTACCGGTGAAATATTGCGAACTGGCGGCAAGTCTGTAAAAGATGTCGCGGGATATAACTTGAAAGATATTCTTGTCGGATCGGAAGGCACGCTTGGTATATTCACAAAAATATTATTGAAGATTGTTCCAAAACCAGAAACATCCCGAACCATTCTTGCCTTTTTCCCGTCGATGGATGATGCGGCAAAGACAGTTTCTGCAATTATTGGCGCCAAGATTACACCTTCCATGCTTGAATTTCTTGATAATACAACAATACGATGCGTGGAAGATTACACTCACATTGGTTTGCCTGTAGACACAGCAGCGATTTTGTTAATTGAGGTGGATGGCAGACAAACTGCTGTTGAAGATGATGCAAAATTGATCTATGAGATATGCAGGAATAATAATGCTTTTACAATCAAAACTGCCGAGAGCGAGCAGGAATCTATAAAGTTAAAATCTGCGCGTCGCTCTGCATTTGCATCGCTTGCAAGAGCTACACCGAACACGATGTCGGAAGATATTGCAGTGCCGCGTTCTCTAATTGCTGAATTGATTTCTCGTATTAGCGAAGTTGGGAAGAAAAATAATGTTCGCATCGGCACATTCGGTCATGCGGGTGATGGTAATCTTCATCCTAATTATATGACTGACAAGAGAGATAAGGCAGCATTCGCAATGGCTGAAAAATCGATAATAGAAGTTGAAGAAGCCGCAATTGAATTGGGAGGAACAATAACTGGTGAGCATGGCGTTGGTTTATATAAGAAACGACTTTTAGAAAAAATGGTAGGTTCACCATCGCTGACTATGATGAAAACTCTGAAGCAGATGATAGATCCAAACAATGTTCTTAATCCCGGTAAAATATTTGACCTGAAACCGAAGTGCGAAGGAACATTGCCAACATATAGAGATCAAATAAAGAAATTCGAAGATGTAGCGTGGATTTAAATGAATACGTAATTAAAAATGAAAAATTAAAAATATTAATCTGAAATCACAATGAATCTTATCAACTCAACTCTCATTCACAGAATACTTCTACCGCGAAAAGGGACATCCGGAAAAGCGCCTGTGTTGATCATGCTACACGGGCGGGGCGCCGATGAAAACGATTTAATCGGTCTCTCCGAATACCTCGATGAGCGATTATTCATCATCAGTGTTCAAGCACCTTTCCAGTTTGCTTATACCGGCGGTTTCACATGGTTCGATATTGAGGATATCGGCAAACCTGACCTTAAAATGTTCAACGAGAGTTATAAAAAATTATTGAAATTCATTGACGATGTGAAAAGCGGTTATCCGATCGATCCCGATAAAATCTTTTTATTCGGATTCAGCATGGGTACTATGATGGCTTATGCCGTTTCTCTTACACATCCTGAAATGATTAGAGGGGTAATTGCAAACAGCGGAATTATTCCCGAAGGATTGGATTTGGATTATAAATGGGAAAAAGTTAAAGAGAGACCTTATTTTGTGTCTCACGGTGTTCATGATTCGATAATTCCCGTGGCGTTCGCGAAACGTGCAAAAGTATTGTTAGAGAAATCGGAAGCTCAGGTCACGTATCGAGAGTATGAAATGGATCACCAGATCGATGAAGAGAGTCTGGCGGATATAATGAAATGGCTTGAGAGATATATTTAAGCATAGGGCATAGGGCATAGAGCATAGAGCATAGAGTGATCTGCAAAAATAAAATAACCAAAAACTATTAACTGCTAACCACTAACTCACAACCAATCACCAATAACTAAGGTTTCCCTTCTAATCAATGATCCCACTCCGCGACACCAATCCATCACGTACAGTCCCGATAGTGAATTACATCTTGATCGCGGCTAATCTGATTATATTTCTTTTTGAATTATCACTTGATGCTGATTTGGGGAATTTCATTTATAATTATGGAGTCGTTCCTGCAACAATCATGAACGATTTCAAGATGATGTCTATCGGGGTTGGCTCAATATTTCCCTTCTTTAGCTCGATGTTTCTTCATGGTGGATGGATGCACTTGATTGGAAACATGTTATTCCTTTATATCTTCGGAGATAATATCGAAGATAAATTCGGACATATCAGGTATTTCATTTTTTATATTCTTGCAGGTGTTAGCGCTGCTGTAATGCAAACAATCATATTCCCTGATTCGACAACTCCAATGGTGGGGGCGAGCGGCGCAATCGCTGGTGTTCTTGGAGCGTACGTTTTCCTATTTCCAGGCGCAAAAATTGTAACACTCATTCCGATCTTCTTCTTTTTTCAAATCGTTGAATTACCCGCGTTCCTTTTTTTGGGGATATGGTTTGCAATGCAAATATTCAGCGGTTTATTTTCACTCGGTATAGGCGCTGATGCAGGCGGTGTTGCATGGTGGGCACACATCGGCGGATTTCTAGCCGGTGTAATAATGCTGCCGTTTTTTAGAAAGAGATCGTGAAGTGGAAGCCACTCTTCATACGCATCTGAATGATATCTATAACAAATGTTTGCATTGCGGACTTTGTTTGCCTACATGTCCGACTTACAATATCGATCTTCGCGAAGAATCATCGCCGCGAGGAAGAATACAGCTGATGTATGCTGTTGAGAATAAATCAATCCCTCTTTCAGATAAATTCGTTAATGAAATATACTACTGCCTCGATTGCCAGGCATGCGAAACAGCGTGTCCGGCAGGTGTTCGGTATGGAGAACTTGTTGAGGCATCAAGAAACGTTATTGGTGAATCCAATAAAGATCATTATCTGCTAAGAATTGTTAAAAATATATTTCTACGTGGCGTACTGTCATCATCTGCCCGGACAAAACTATTCGGGAGACTTCTCTATTGGTACGCGGAGATTGGTTTGAGGAACGCCATTGAGGAATCGGGAATTCTAAAAATAATATCACCGTCATTTCATGAGAAACATCGATTATTACCGAAAGCCGATAGAAACTGTTTCGATGAATCGGTAAATGAAATTATCCATGTTCAAAACGGCGAGAAGCGGGGCAGAATAGCATTCCTTTCGGGCTGTATCATGAATATCTCATTCACAAAAATTCATCAAGACGCGGTTCGGGTTTTAAATCTTAATGGATTCGAAATTGTCATTCCTAAGAAACAGGTCTGCTGCGGTTCATTGCATTCTCACAACGGTGATCTCAAAGAAGCGAAACGATTGGCGAAAATAAATATTGAAGTATTTGAAAAATATCAATTCGATTATCTTGTTGTGGATTCTGCCGGTTGCAGTGCGTTTATGAAAGAGTATGGAAAATTCTTTGCTGATGAACCCGACTATGCCGAAAGGGCAAAAAATCTTTCATACAAAATAAAAGAAATTACCGAATTTCTCTCAGAGGTTGGTCTTTCAAAAATACCCGAAAAATATTCAGCCACCGTTACATACCACGATGCTTGTCATCTGGTTCATACTCAAAAAATAAGTCGGCAACCGCGCGGGTTATTGCAAAATATTCCGGGTGTAAAATTGATTGAATTGTCTGAATCATCGTGGTGCTGCGGATCAGCGGGGATATACAATGTGGTCCGCTATGATGATTCAATGAAAATATTGGATCGTAAAATGGAAAATATCAAATCAACCGGAGCCGCGATTGTAACTACCGCGAATCCCGGTTGCCACCTTCAGCTTGAATATGGAATAGAGAAAAAAGGTTTAAAAATGGAAGTATTACATCCGGTAAGCATTTTATCACGCGCCTATGCTAAAACTCTTGACCATTAACATGAATTCAGCTATATTCAAAATGGTTTTATTCAAATATTATGGAGAATCGTATGAAGCTTTTTAAAACTTTGTTAATATTGATATTGATGCTGGGAACGACAGGATTTGCGCAAGAGCAGTTGCGCTCTCAATTATTCTCAAATGTGGAAGAGTTAATGAATAAAGCCCGGGCGCAGAATGGTGAACTGTTTGCTCCGTCCAATTTCTCGAAGGCGATGAAATATTATGCCGAGGCGAACGATTATTACAGGCGCGGAAAAAGTCTGGAAGATATAAGAGAGAGCATAAAAAACGGAGAGGCATATTTCACGAAGGTTCTTGATCTATGCAGATTGGGAGAGGCGACTTTCAGTTCGGTGACTGCGGCTCGTACAGATGCGGATAGTGCCGGAGCTCGCAAACATGCAACCGAGTTGTGGGAAAAGGGTGAAAAATATTTTCAATCCGCAGGTGAGGAGTTGGAAAGCGGATCACTTACCGATGCTAAGGAAGGAGGCAGGAGAGCAGAAGAAAGTTACAGAACTTCCGAGCTTGAAGCTATCAAAGCGAATTATCTATCTCCCGCACGCGCCCTGCTTACGAAGGCAGATGAAATGGATGTGAAAAAAAACGCGCAAAAAACATTACAGAATGCCTGGCGTTTAGCGCGGCAAGTTGAAGGATTACTGAAAAATAACCGGTACGATACCGATGAAGCGCGGCAACTCGCTCAGGAAGCCAAGATTGAAGCGGCTCATTCTATATATTTAGATCGCACGATTGAACAATATAAAACGGGTGAGAAAACATTTGAAGATGTTCTATTGATGGCTGAAGCTGAGATGAAAAAAGTTGCCGTGTCGTTAGGAGTCAATGTCCATTTCGATAATGGACTTTCCGGTGCGGTCGCCGAGATTCAGCAAGCTATAAAAGAACGAGATTTAAAATCATCAGGCGACGCCGAAGCGTTACGGTTGGCTAATGAAACGGTAAAACAGAAAAATGCCGAGATTGAAAACATTAAGAAACAAAATGATCTCATGGTCCAGAGATTGGGAACATTGAGTGACGCGGAAAAGAAATTGCAGGATGAAGGAAAAGAACTGCAACGCAAATTGGCTCTCAAGCATGAACAGGAAGAAACCGTTAAGAGCTTACTCTCATTGTTCAATGAACAGGAGGCGAATATTGTACGTGAGGGAGATAATATAATCATTCGAATGTACGGATTGACATTCGGTGTTGCCAAGAGTTCTATCGAATCAGAATTTTATCCTCTCCTTGCTAAACTTCAACAAGCTATAAGGAAATTTCCGGGAAGTCGGGTAACCATAGAAGGGCATACCGACTCTCAGGGCAGCGACGATGCGAACCAATCATTGTCAGAGAAACGCGCAAATGCAATCGCGGAATATATAATGGCAAATATGAGCGTCGATCCCCCGATCAATTCGAATGGTTATGGCGAGAGCCGACCCATTGCCAGCAACGATACACCTGAAGGACGAACAAAGAACAGACGAATCGATGTTGTCATCGTTCCTCAATGGAAATAATCAACGATATGAAAATATCAAATATTCTTTTATATTAGAAACGTGGAAAACGATAAAGATAAAAAGTTAGAACCCAATCAGGTTTTACACAGTTTGAATTTCGGAAGGGTTGACGCCGAATCTGATAACCGATTTGAAAATTGTTTCATCGGAACAGATATGCTTCGCCATACGCTTCGGGCGCAGCATTCGCTAGTGCTCGGCAGTAAAGGATCGGGAAAAAGCGCGGCATTCCGACTTCTCTGCACCGACAAAGAACGGTTACGTCCGTTGTTTCCCCGTAACTTCGAAGATGTATTTCCTATACCCGTTTACGGTTTGTACAACGAAGAGTATGTATATGGCAGTGAATTCCGTGAGATGAAATCCGATTCAATCGATGAATTCAGATATTTCTGGTTAATGATAATCGGACTGAGAGCTGTTACAACTATTGCCGAAGAACCGAAGATCAGGGATATGGTTACGAAGAGTAAAAATCAAAAACTCAAAGACGCGTATAAAACGCTTCTTCAGGTTTTTGAAGATTTAAGCATCGAACCTGAAAAAGGCGCGGTCTCGAAATTAAAACAGCGGGTTATGCAGTTGGTAAAACCATCGATGAAAGGGAACGGATCGAACGATCCGCCGCAATTGATACTCGCGGAAGATTTTAAACACAGAACGGGAATGAGCGTTACTGCAGTTATGGATAAAATCGATACCATCCTACAGGAGATCAACTGCACAGCGTGGCTCATGCTGGATAAACTCGATCTTCTTTTTATAGATGATTTTGAAAAACTGAAATCATCGATCACGGGATTGGTGCAATTGCTTATCGAACAAAGCAACAGATTCAAAAATATACATTTCAAGATATTCCTGCGTTCCGATATTTACCGTCAGTTGCGGATTGTGAACAAATCGCACCTAATCAGTTACACAAGCGAGATGAAGTGGAGCGATTCATTATTATTAAAATTGCTCGTATCACGTGCGGTTGCCGATCCGACAGTACGCGCATATTGCGAAGAGCAGACAGGAATGGAAGTAACAGTCACCGATATCATCAACGGAACCGATGAAGATGTCCTCGGAATGTTCTACGTTATTTTCGAATCGACGATGGATGAGAGCGATGCCGAAGTTGGGCAGTTCCCGTTTGTGCATTCATGGATGCTGAAACATTTAACCGACGGTATGGGAAACGTCTATCCACGCGAACAGATTCATCTGGGAAACCTTTCTGTTGAGAAACAGTTAGAGATGAACAGAAAAGAAGGTGAGCATGGCGCAACCCGTTTGATAGGCGCCAAAGCGCTGAAAGAAGCATTCGCGCATCTTTCAATTTACAGATGCGATACATATTTATATTCCGAGTTTCCTCATTTGGCAAAACATTTCGATGTCTTCCGAGGTTCACCGAAAGTCCGTTTCACGCGCGACGAGTTAAATAAATTATTCGAAAACCTCACGCCAAACGGTGATGAGGGCATTCGTTCCGTTCACGATACAGGACTTCTTACGCCTAACGGCAGAAGCGTAGATTCGAGCATGGAGTTCAGCATACCGTTGCTTTACAGGATTGGATTAGGTGTTGCAGAAAAAGACAGCAGTGCAACAGAGGGAGATACTTCGGATGATTCAATACTCGGTTTGAAATCATAAACAATCCCTTCTTGAGAGGGGATTACAGGGGTGTGTATTTTCGAGTCAATTATATGGTATGACCGCTGGTGTGTTTCAACCAAAGACTGATGTGCCTCTGGCGCACGTACTCCCGATCATTTAGCCATTTATGCGGGCCGGGGCAAAGCTTCCTCCCAGTAAGAGTAGTTTATGTGCGACTCACCTCCATCGAAGATTCAAATGTGTAGGTGAGTCGCACTTCTCAATTAATATTGGATTATGAAATACCTCTCTGTAATAATGTTCTTGGTGAAATTAATCGTGGGGCAGACCAATAAGTAAATTTAGAGTTGTCATTCCCGAATGCTTCTATCGGGAATCCAGGAATCTGAATATATCTGGGGACTGGACTCCCGCTTAAAACATGCGGGAGTGACAGTAAAGTACTTTTTAGTCACCCCGATTGAGGGGAGGTAGGATTTTCGAAGATGCTCACCCTATGATATCTTGATCTGATATCATTCTGATCAGTATTGAAACTAAAATACTCAGATCATCCTCGACACTTAACATTATTGTGATAATCCCTTTCTGCATTACGACAGAAGCTATAAGGATAGCGACGATGCAATGTAGGAACGTGGCAGGGAAATGTAGGATTGCGACGATGCAATATAGGAACGTGGCAGGGAAATGTAGGATTGCCGCAATGCAATATAGGAACGTGGCAGGGAAATGTAGGATCGCGACGATGCAATATAGGAACGTGGCAGGGAAATGTAGGATTGCCGCAATGCAATATAGGAACGTGGCGGGGAAATATAGGATTGCGACGATGCAATATAGGAACGCGGCGGGGAAATATAGGATTGCCGCAATGCAATGTAGGAACGTGACGATGCAATATAGGATTGCAACGATCCGACATAGGATTGTGCCCAAAACGTTCTGTTTTGTGAGGTAGCTGTTTTGACCCCTCAAAAACAAGCAAAATAACGGGGTAGCGAAATTATAACCTCCAGCAAGTTATAGAAGGTTGAACGGGTAAGCTTTAGGAAGGTTTTACTGTTTTTTACTTGACAATGAACGGGATGTTTTATAATTTGCATATCACGATTATGATGGAGTTGATAGACGGGAACTCACGCATATGGATGAAGTATTAATGATGAGACGGTAATGGAATGCGTGGTTATGATGATGGGCTTACACGAAAGACGAATATAAAATACCAGATGAAACACAATAATTGCTTAAATAGGCAAAAACTAAAAACGAGAACAACGCAATATTTCATAGTTGCGAACGTTATACGCAAGCGTCCATGCCAATTCATCTATATGTGGGTCTTGATTGACAGTTATGACTTCTCCTCGATATCTCGAACAATTTGAACGCATTCGTCGATGGCATGAACGGCTTCAACCTATCGCTGAAGGGACCGTTCAAGTTGAATCATACGACCAACACCGCGATGATATGTTTGCATTCTTTATGAATTGCTATCATCTCAAAGATTGGATCAAGAACGATTCAAGTGTACCACATTTGAACAAGCTTGTAGAAGCTTACATCAACGAATCACCAGCACTAAGCCTTTGTGCTGATATTTGTAATGGACTTAAGCATTTAGTTCTAAACAATTCAAGAAGTGGATCTAATCCAGAAATTAGCCCAAGGGATTATCGTCGAATAGACTCAAGTAACACGGATGGTAAAATTGGCGCAGCAATATTAATATCTGCTGGAGATAAAAACTACGACGCATTCGAGCTTGCTGGGAGATGTATCGATGAATGGGAACTCTTCTTACTGAAAAACGACATTTCATTTCTACGTTCATGAGCTGCCGCCTGCGTATAACACTTTATAAAAGGTTCCCATCAAAAGATGATGGGACAGGCGCCGTCAAGAGAAAATGATATCCTTTGTCGTTATTTTTTAACGATGTGATTATGGTCGACTTGGCGGCAACGATTGTAATTATGACTAACACTACTGAGGGAACATACAGTCAAAAATTTATCAGAATTTATCAAAGTTAAATCAAACATCTTTCTTAGTGGAACATACCAATTTCTTAAACTCAGGGCTGTATTGTAATTCATCGAACTGCAAAAAAGAAGAGGAGATGTAGGACGAACTGATAGTTCGTCCTGAGCGAGGTGACATCTCGCTCTACATCCAATACTTGCCAAAAAATGAAACATCCGCTTTTTTGAAACGTAATTACTATTCCGTAATTTAGGTAACATTAAACTCATCCCCCATTTCCCCCTTATCTTATCAAAGAGAAGGGGGATTAAAGAGGGTTGAGTCCGAAATAATGTCAATTAAAACGCAATAAAATAAGATTGAGGAGTAAATGACAATCAGAAGTTTATCACGAATAGGTTATTTAATATTCGTCTTCATTTTAATTATACAAAATGTACACTCGCAAACGGAGATCAAAAAGCCGCTAAGCTTGCAAGAGGCAATTCAAATTGCAATGGTTCATAATCCTGAACTGAAAACGGCTCAACTCGAGATTGAAAGATCGGATGCACGGGTGCTTGAGGCATGGGGTAATGCTATGCCTTCGCTGGATATATCGGGACGCTTTACACGCGCATTGAAACTGCCGGTGTTCTTCTTGCCTGATTTCGAGGATCTGAACAGCGGTCGTACAATACCTATCAAAATAGGATCGGACTATTCGCTTGATGCAACGTTAACCGCACAGCAAATACTTTTTAACGGTGCGGTAATCGTCGGTGTTGGCGCGGCGAAGGTTTATTCAAATCTTGCTAAAGATCTTTATGAAAGCAAACGGGTAGAGACTGTTGCAAAAGTACGGAAAGCTTATTACACTGCACTGCTTGCCGATAAGGTTGTTGAGATGATGAGATCGAGTCTGAAAAATGCAGAAGATAATTTCAAAAATGTTCTGCTTATGCGGAAGCAGGGTATTGTATCGGAATATGACGAACTGCGCGCCTCGGTCCAGGTGGAGAATCTTCGTCCTTCGGTGATACAGAGCGAAAACAATTTTGAACTTTCGGTTGACGCATTGCGAAACGCTATCGGCGTTGATAAGGATGAAAATTATATTATGACAGATTCGATGAAGATCGAATTCATAGAAGAATCTGTAATCGAAAGCGCTGAGGAGATGGTCCTTAAATCTAACCCGAATCTTAAAGCGGTAGAGAGACAGATAGAACTTAACAACGCGGCTGTTTGGGCAGAGCGGTCAAGTTATATGCCGACCATTGCAGCGTTCGGACAATATCAATATCAGGCGGCGAAGAATGAATTCAAATTCTCCACGAACGATTTGATATCAAGCTCTATGGTCGGACTTACCGTGTCGATGAATTTATTCCAGGGGTTGCAAACACGTGCGCGTGTTGAGCAAGCTCAGGTTGAGCAGATGAAGAGTGAAGAGCAAAAAGTAAGTTTGGAACGAAATCTAAAGACAGGACTTCATTCAATCATCGGTAATTTACGGCAAGCAAGAAAGCGGGTTGAAGCTCAGCAGAAAACAGTTGAGACAGCCGAACGCGGCTATAAAATAGTTTCTGCAAGTTATTTGGCTAATGCCGCTACACAGCTTGAAGTGAACGATGCCGAAGTTGCGCTCACGCAGGCGAAAGTCAATCGCATTCAGGCGATATACGATTATCTTGTAGCATCGGCAGAGTTCGATCAATTAATAGGTCGGGTGCCAGGTTATTTAAGTGAATCAAAGAATTCAGAAAATTTGAAATAAGGAAATTGACAATGATGAATTTAAAGCGGATTAAATTAATGATCATCTTTCCTCTGCTTATTTTATTGACGGCATGCGGTAAAGATGAAAATAAAAATAACAATCAAGCTGTTCAACCTGTTGATGTGCAGATTGAAACTGTGAAGCCGGCTAAGTTCACGGTCTCCATTCAGGTTTCGGGATCTGTTAAAGCATATGAAGATGCCAATTTGAGCCCTGAAGAAGGAGGCGTAATCAAAGAATGGAAAGCGAAGAAAGGTCAGCATGTAAAACGCGGTGATGTAATCGCGATTCTGAACGACGATATGATTAAAGCAGGGTACGATGCCGCGGAAGCTCAATACAAAATGGCTGACCTAAATCTTGAAAAACAAAAAGAGGTATATGCGCAGCAGGGAATAAGCGAGCTTCAATTTAAAAATATCCAATTCACGCGCGATGCCGCAAAAGCTAACGCCGATCTGATGAGAGCCAGATGGGAACGCACACAAATCCGCAGTCCGTTCGATGGTGTAGTGGATAATACGTTTGGGAATGAAGGAGAGTTCGCGCCACCCGGTGTCCCGATTACAAGAGTAGTCAATATGTCGCAATTGAAGGTGCAAACAGAAGTACCTGAAATTGATGCGGGATCAATTACGGTCGGGTCAGATGCGATAATTTCTTTTGACGCGATACCTGATCTTACATTGAAGGGGAAAGTGTCGTTCATAGGATCAACATTATCCCCTGCAAACAGAACATTAATGGTAGAGGTTACGCTGGTAAGTAATCATTCCAAACTGAAATCCGACATGATGGCGAAAGTGAAATTACCGAGAGAAACGAAATCGAACGCTTTACTCGTAAGCGAAAATATTATTCAGCTTGTAGATCGTGACCGCGCGATAGTTTATGTTGAAAAAGAGGGTAAAGCAGAAGAACGAAGATTGAAGTTGGGGGCTCGGCAGGGTAACAAGATAGATGTATTGGATGGATTAAAAACCGGAGATCACTTAATTATTGCCGGATATCAGAAGTGCATTAACGGAACACCCGTTGTTGTTACCCGCTGAATGGAGATTGAAGGATGAATATTTGGAGTTTAGCAGTCGATAATAAAGTTGTAGTGTACATCCTGATAGTGATGATAGTTATATTCGGATGGGCATCTTACAGCCGTTTGCCGCGTGAGGCGACGCCGGAAGTTTTAATTCCGTGGATAATTGTTGCAACACCATACGTCGGTGTTTCACCGGTCGATATTGAGGGATTGATTACGAAACCTTTGGAACGCAACCTAAAAGGTTTGAAAGATGTAAAGCAGATAACATCCGTATCGAAGGAAGGTCTTTCTACTATCCGTGTTGAATTCAATACGGGAATAGATATTGACGAAGCGTTGCGTCGCGTTCGCGATAAAGTGAACACAACACGTTCTCAGCTTCCCACGGATATTCTCGATCCGATCATCAGCGAGATAAACATAAGCGAGTTTCCAATTCTATTTGTGAATGTGGGCGGCGATGTTGGATTGGCAAGATTGAAGAATATTGCTGAGGGAATCAGCGATAAAATCGAAGGTATTCCCGGCGTGCTTCGTGCAGATATATCAGGCGGTTTAGAACCGGAAGTACAAATCAACGCTGATGTTTATAGGATGAATGCTTATCAAATCAGTTTTGACGATATCGCGAACGCGATTCGAGGCGAAAATTTGTCGATCCCCGGCGGGTCAATCGATACGAAAGAAAAAAATCTTACAATCCGTATTCCCGGAGAATTTAAAGATGTCTCTCCGCTGGAAGATATTGTTTTAAAAATCCAGCACGGCAAACCGATTTATTTGCGGGATGTTGCCAAGGTGAATTATTCATTTGAAGACCGCCAGTCGTATGCCCGCTTGAATGGGACCGAAGTGGTTTCTCTCGCTGTAAGAAAGCGAGCGGGTGAAAATTTGCTCCGCATTACCGACGAAGTAAAACGGATTGTGAATGAAGAACAATCTCAATTGCCAAAAGGCATAATATTAACGGTGTCGAATGAGCAGGCAACTTTTGTAACAAGGATGGTTAAAGAGTTGGAGAACAGTATTATGACAGGAATGTTTCTTGTAGTTCTGTCTCTATTTATGTTCTTTGGATTCAAAAATTCTTTGTTAATCTCAACGGCGATTCCTTTATCCATGTTTGTTGGGTTTGTGGTTATATCAATGCTTGGTATAACTCTGAATATGGTTGTGCTATTTTCTCTCGTTATGGTACTTGGAATTTTAGTGGATGATGCCATCGTGGTAATCGAAAATATTTACCGCCATCAGCAGGAGTATAACGAACCTCCGATAGTCGCAGCTAAGAAAGCGGCGGGCGAAGTATTCGTCCCGGTTCTAACTTCTACAATTACCACGTTGTCGGCATTTCTACCGTTAGCA
Organism: Ignavibacteriales bacterium; assembly: GCA_016214905.1. Lineage (NCBI taxonomy): Bacteria > Pseudomonadati > Ignavibacteriota > Ignavibacteria > Ignavibacteriales > Ignavibacteriales bacterium. The sequence continues at coordinate 769,950 of JACRMQ010000006.1, forward strand.
TTTTGGCCCGGCATAGTGGGCGACTTTATGAAGTATTTTCCGTTCACGTTAATTATTACGTTAACGGCTTCTCTATTCGTGGCTTATGTTATTAGTCCGGTGCAGGGTGCGCAATGGATAAATTATAAAAAAGAGATTTTAAAAGCGAAGAAAAATCTAGAGCATCCTCATTGGTACCGGAAGTATAATCCGTTCACGATTCTATATCATAAAGTCGATGAATTATTTTTCCCATGGATGCAGAAAGAGTACGTGAAGACACTCCGATGGACATTAAATCGGAAAGGGATTACGGTATTGGCTTCTTTCGTGTTTCTTATTTTTGTGATAGTATTATTTGGATTATTCAATAAAGGTGTCGAATTTTTCCCGACGACAGAACCGGCACAAATGAGCATCAACATGGAAGCGCCTTCAGGCACATCGCTGGATGTTACTGACGGTATCTCGAAAATTATCGAAGAACGATTGAACCAAATTCCCGGAAAGAGTGATGTCGAGTTTATTGCCACCAGTATCGGTACATCTGACGATCCGTTCGACTTTGGCGGACAGGGCACGTCTAATAAAGGTCAGATAGCGATTAACTTTTTTGAGAAGTTGAAAAGGGAACAAAGCACTTTTCAAACTCTCGAAGAAGTAAGAAAAACCACAGTTGGTATTGTGGGTGCTGACATCCGGGTGGTTAAAGAAGAACATGGACCTCCGGTTGGCGCGCCTGTAAGCATAGAAGTTTCTGGTGAAGATTACAGCCAGTTGGCTTCTCTGAGCAAATTAATAAGAGGGAAGATAAAAGATATTAACGGTCTCGTTGACTTGAAAGATGATTACAATACCGGAAGACCGGAAGTGGAAATATTAATTGACAGGGAGAAAGCAGGTCTTCTGTGGACCAGCACGGGGCACATTGCATCAACGGTGAGAGCCGCTATTGCGGGAGTAGAAGCGTCGAAGTATCGCGTTGGCGAAGATGAATATAAAATTCGGGTACGATTGCGTGAAGATCAACGGGCATCACAAACTGATCTTGAGAATCTGAGAATAAATTTCATGAATCAGCGCGGTGAATTGCTTTCAATTCCTCTCACGTCTGTGGCAACAATCAATCGCACGACCGCAGTTACAGATATAAGACGAAAAGACCAAAAACGTGTGATCACTGTTTCGGGAAATGTTGAAGGTCGTGTGCAATCTGAAGTTATAAATGAGGTAAAAAATCGAATTGCAGGGATAAATCTCCCGGTGGAATATAACATTAAACTCACCGGTTCGGAAGAAGAACAGCAGGTAGCCGCAGCATTTCTTACTAACGCGTTTGTGATTACGTTATTACTAATCTTTTTGATTATGGTTGCCGAATTTAATTCACTCAAAGTTCCATTTGTAATTATGTTATCGGTCATTTTATCTCTCATCGGTGTTCTCGTTGGATTACTTGTTACGCGGACACCGGCAAGTGTAATTATGACAGGTGTCGGCACTGTAGCGCTTGCCGGATTGGTTGTCCGTAACGGTATTGTACTGCTCGATTTTGTAAAGCATAAATATAAAGAAGGTGAAGTATCGTTAGATGATGCGTTGGTAGAAGCTGGGCGCGTTCGTTTGAGACCGGTTTTGCTTACAGCCGCCGCCGCAGTGCTCGCAGTTCTGCCTATGGCAACGGGATTTGATTTCGACTGGCGCGAATTTCATTTCGTTATTGGTGCGGAAAGTGCAGATTTCTGGAGACCACTTGCCGTAGCGATCATATTCGGACTTACCATATCTACAGTGCTAACGCTGGTTGTGGTTCCAACAGCTTATTCGTTACTTGAAGAATGGCATAAGAAGATAAAAAAGAAAATCTTTTCTTTCTCCAATAATAATGGACAATAACTAGACTGATAATTCTCATACACGATGAATTTGAATACGACAATATTCCATAATAAATGGTCGGCATTTTTAATATTGGCGGGCGTATCTATTGTCGCCTTTTTTCCCTTATTAAATAATAACTTCGTCAATTACGACGATCCGGGATACATCACACAAAATCAGAACGTTCGGTCGGGCATTTCATTAAAAACGATTGTGTGGGCATTCAAATCAAATGAACAATCGAACTGGCACCCGCTAACTTGGATGTCTCATGCACTTGATTATCAGTTATTCGGATTGAATCCGACCTACCACCATCTCATGAATCTTTTATTGCATATCATCAGTTCCGTTCTACTTTTTATATTTCTAAAAAAAGCGACCGATTCGCATTGGCAAAGTTTATTTGTTGCAGTCGTGTTTGCTATACATCCCCTCCATGTTGAGTCGGTTGCATGGGCATCTGAGAGGAAAGATGTATTGAGCGGATTATTCTGGATGCTTACCATGTGGGCGTATATACGCTATCGTCAGGTGCCTGGTTTATCCCGTTACATGTTGGTGTTATTTTTGTTCTCATTAGGGATTTTATCAAAGCCAATGATAATTACACTTCCATTCGTTTTGATATTGCTCGATTATTGGCCTCTGAATCATTTATCTTTCAAGTCGATGACAGGAAAAAAGGAAAAATATATTATTCCAACATCGCTCGTTAATAATATCAAAGATAAAATACCGTTCTTTATTCTTTCGCTCGGTTCAAGTATAATAACATATATCGTTCAGCGTGAGGGTGGAAGTATGGCGGAATCTGGTGGCTTGTTGTTTAAAGATAGGTTGTTCAACGCGGTATTATCATACTCAAAATACATTGTTAAAACATTTATCCCAACCGATCTTTCTGTGTTTTATCCTCATCCCGCGAATAATATAAATCTGCTTTTAGTATTTTTTTCATTTATAATTCTTCTTTCATTCACGTGGTTTGTCTGGAAACGAAGATCAACTCTCCCATTTTTATTCGTCGGATGGTTTTGGTTTCTTGGAACACTGGTACCGGTGATAGGCATTGTTCAAGTGGGATTACAGTCTATGGCAGATCGTTATATGTATTTACCTATGATCGGATTAACAATTACTATAGCATGGGGATTGCCGATATTCCTCCGACGCCACATACAAAATCCGAAGCATATCTTTACTTTCGGATTCGTAGCCGTTTCACTCATGATGACATTCGTGGCAAGAACACAAACAGAATATTGGAAAGATAGCAAAACATTATTTCAACATGCGCTTTCGGTAACTTCGGATAACGATATCGCTTACACGAATTTAGGTGTTGATTATGCTGATTCAGGAAAACATCGCGATGCTGTTTATAATTTACGAAAAGCGTACCAGCTCAAACCCAATGAAGTCGGAATTCGCAGCAATCTCGCGAAAGCTTTGGCTTCGATAGGTGAATATGATGAAGCACTCGATCACTATAACTGGTTGCTAAAAAAAGTAAAACCCGATCCGAGATTATACTTAAGAATCGGAAATGTGCATGCGGATGAAGGAAGGTACGATGAAGCGGTGGTATATTTTCTCAAATCGATCGAACTGGATTCATCGAATGCTTTTACACATTGTCAGTTAGGAGAGGTTTACATATATCAGGGAAAGTACATCGAAGCGAAACAGGAGTGCACACGGGCTTTACAGATCGATAGCACATATGCTGAAGCGCATAATATCCTAGGAGTACTGGCCGGTAAGCAGCAGCAATACGATTTGGCACTTGATGAATTTTCTGAAGCGATAAGGTTAGATTCATTAAACTCAGATTATTACACCGATCTTGGGGTATTGTACGATAAGATGAATCAATTCTCTAATTCGGAATATGCTTATAAAAAAGCAATCGCATTAAATCAGAATAATCTCGATGCGTGTTTTAATTTAGGATTAATATATGGTAAACAAAAAAAATATCACGAAGCAGAAGATCAGTGGAGACGCATAATCTTAATTGATACGGTTTCGATTAATGTCCGGATGAACTTAGCAATGCTTTATGAAGTTCAAGATAAAAAGATACAAGCTCTTGATCAGTATGTAAAAATTATACGTATGGAAAAAAAGAACGCGGTGGCTTATTATTTCGCCGGAATATTATTCGAAAAGTTGAACAAATTATCTGAAGCGGAGGAACATTTCAGGGGAGCAATAAAAATCGCACCAACCTATCGCGATCCCCAGATCGCTCTTCAGAGGATTCTATCATCCAAAAATAAATGATCGATCTTGCCGGGCGTAGTGAATCCTGTTGAATAAAATATATTCGCACCATCAATCCGCGATCTCAAATTGTAAGCAAAAATCTTAATTGAAGATTCTACAATCTTCGATTTCATTCTTTCAAAATAATTACCCGTAAAAAAATCACATCGTAAATATCTTCGTTTCTTTCTGATTTAAGCAATATCTATAGCGCATACTTGCTTACCCGGGATGGCATGTAATTGGACTTTATAAGCATCAAGACAAAAAAATGCTTTATAAAGGGGAAAGTTTGAGTATGGAAATAAGATTCAACCGGCACAGATCTAATTCATTTATACCGGTACGATTGATCTGTTTAATGATTTTTTTAACTTCAACACTATCGGTTGCGTCTATTCCACCACATCCGCGAGTCGAAGAACTAATAAAAAAAGGTCTTGCGAAACTACCATATCAATTAGCGTATAAAACAGAGGCCGAACTAAGGGGAATTAACGCTCCGTCAAAAATCAGTTATCTGAATAAGAATCAAAATCTAAAATCGGTTTTTGGATCTTCATTCCGCACACTCGCAATCCTCGTCCAATTCAATGATCAAACGGCTCAGACAAATCCGGGTTATTATGATACTTTGCTATTTGGTGCAACGGGCAAAACGTTGAATAATTATTATGGTGAAATATCATACGGACAAATGGATATAATAACTGTGAACCTTCCATCAGGATGTGGATGGATGAATGTAAAAGAATCGTATAGTTATTATGTTGATGGGCAAAATGGTTTTGGCACTTATCCGAAAAACGCGCAAAAACTAGTTGAAGAGGTAGTCACTGTAGCTGATTCCTTTATTGACTACTCGAAGTACGACAACGATGGTGATGGATTTGTTGATGCTTTATTTATTATCCATTCCGGAAGCGGAGCTGAGTTCACAGGTAGTGTGAACGATATTTGGTCGCATCAATGGAGCACAAATTCACCTTTACAATTAGATGGCGTGAATATTTATAGGTATTCAATGGAACCGGAATATTGGATACAACCGGGAGATATGACTTGCGGTGTGTTCGCTCATGAAATGGGACATTCTGTTTTCAATCTTCCCGATTTATATGATTATGGTCAGGATTCAAAAGGGCTTGGCAGGTGGAGCTTAATGGCATCGGGTAGCTGGAACGGTTCATTAGGCGATTCTCCCGCGCATCCCGACGCGTGGTCGAGAATGAAAATGGGTTTTGTTCAACCAATAACGGTTACTGAAAACCTTCTTGATTATTCCATCCCGAATATTGTAGACAGTTCGATAATAATTAGATTATCTCCGAATAATAGTACGGAATATTTTTTATTGGAGAACAGATTGAAAAAAGGATTTGATTCAGCTTTGAGGGGAGAGGGATTACTTATTTATCACATCGATGAATCGCAATCTACGAATTCTAACCAATGGTATCCATCGAGAACATCGAGCGGTCATTACATGATTGCTTTGGAACAGGCAGACGGCAATTATGACCTTGAAAAAAACCTCAATTCGGGCGATGCATCCGACCCGTTCCCAGGCAACCTGCGAAAATATTTTTTTAACAGCACATCCCTTCCTGGTGCCAATGAATACAATGATACTACTTCAGGTATCGCGGTCACCAACATCAGAAAAAATGGATCGACTATCGTTGTTAATTTGTTCGGCTCTAATTCCAATGCGAATATTAATATGTCTCCCTCAACTCTGGAAATGATTTGTAATCTGAATTCCATTGTTTCAAAAAATATTATGCTTACCAACAACGGTGGTGAAGATGCAAAATATTCGTTAACAATCGATACTATGCAGGCATTAATATCGCGCGGTATGTATATAAGATCGAACGGAATTGAGTTCCAATCAATCGAAGGAACAATATATCCGGGTGATTCAAACTCGGTGGATATCTCGATCTCAGCTATTGATTTAGCAGAGGGTAATTATTCTACAAATTTATTTTTACAATATGATGGTAAAACATATTTTCTCCCGGTCAACTTAACAATCTTGGGTACTGATCAAAGTGTATCAGTTGTAACTCAAGTTGAATACGGTTGGAATATTGTCTCAACACCCGTTACAGTTCGCAACGATAGCGTAAAGGTAATTTATCCTTCAGCAAAAAGTCGGGCGTATGCCTATTCTCCGGGAGGGGGCTTTATTCCAAGTTCGACCCTGCAAGCTGGAATTGGATATTGGATGAAATCCGCATCTACTGAATTCGTGTCAATTACCGGAATCCCAATAGACACAATTTCGGTAGTTGTAAAAGAAGGTTGGAATTTAATCGGATCTGCAACATCTCCATATCAATTAATAAATATCGGACAATATCCTGCCGAGATCATTGATTCAAAAATTTATGGTTTTCAAAATGGATACTATCCTGCAGATACTCTGATGCCTGGGAAAGGATATTGGTTGAAAATAAAACAGGATGGTTTGTTAAAGATTTATCATAATGTATCGAGTGCTTTACATAAAGTTGTTTCCGATTCAGAAGAATCATCAGACAAAATTGGTAAATTCACATTCACGACTAAAAATCAATCACGTAAAGAGTTATACCTTATTGGTGTCAGCAACAATCATAATGTTCGATCGTATGAATTGCCACCGGTTCCACCCGAAGGAATATTTGATGTCAGATTTTCATCCTCCATACCCGGATCATTTGGAAGTTGGGCAACAGAAATCGGTTCTTATTCACACGATGATAATTCAGTTGAGATACTTATTAATAGTGATGATTATCCCATAGAGATTACATATACCGGAGTAAAAGTTTCATTAACCGAGATGGTTGATGGAGTTCCGACTTTATCGCACCAATTATTCGTGGACGGAAAAGTTACGATAAACGATTCGAGAGTTAAATCGTTTACCATTTATTATGATAAGCAGGAAGTGGCGCCACAGGAATTCAAATTATTACAAAATTATCCAAATCCTTTTAACCCATCGACAATTATCAATTATCAATTGCCAATTGACGATTATGTAACCATTAAGGTATACAATATACTGGGAGAAGAAGTGGCAATATTGGTGGACGGATTTGAAACATCTGGATATAAGGCAATTAGGTTCGATGGTTCTAATCTTCCAAGTGGTGTTTACTATGTTCGGATGAGGGTAGATGTCTCAACCGGTTCAACATTTAACGATACGAAGAAAATTATATTGACGAAGTAAACATAACACCGTTATCTGACACTGATTGACTCTAGAAGATACCGGATGTTATCATTGTTGCCCACATAAAAGTGTTAGTGGTTTAAAATCACTGACACTTTTTTATTTTTGAATAAAGAAGTATATTTAACAACCTAAACGATATTCCCTTTTATTTAAGTATTCTGAAGATTATATGGATAAATTATTGTTAAAAAGATGCAACGATCTTATTAAGAAAAATAAAATCGAGATGATCGACTTGAAATGTATCGATCTAACCGGATATCTCCATCATATTACGCTCCCTGTATCCGAAAATATTCTCATCAAATTGCTTGCCGAGGGGGTTGGCTTTGACGGCTCGAGTTATGGTTTCAGGAAAGTGGAAAACAGCGATATGATCTTGATTCCCGATCTAACTACCGCCGTTGTTGATCCGTTCAGGTCAACACCGACGCTAAGTTTTTTCGCGAATATACTTTTAACGGACGAAAAAAGATCGCCGTTTTCGCAGGATGGCAGGTATCTTGCTCGGCAGGCAGAAACAATTTTAAAAAAGATAACCGGTTTGGATCAATCGTGGTGGGGACCGGAATTTGAATTTTACATTTTCCACAAAGTCCGTTTCGATACTCGCACCGCTTCTTCGTTTTACGAAGTTGAACATGCCGAAGAATTTTTCCGCAACGCTTATCATGCCGCGAATCCGTTCGATGTCTACGATGATTTCAGAGATGATGCCTGTAAGCTTCTCAAGCAATTCGGTGTCAAGGTGAAATATCATCATCATGAAACGGGTGAGAGGGGACAGCAGGAAATTGAAACATATTTTACAGATTTACTTTCCACAGCGGACAATATTGTAACAGTCAAATACGCGTTGTTCAATTTAGCCCGCCAACGCGATCTATTCATTACATTCATGCCGAAGCCAATGTATCAACAGCCGGGGAATGGATTGCATCTTCATTTATTCATGACAAAAAATGGGAAGAACGCATTTTATAAAAAGGGGGAGTATGGAAATGTTAATCAAGTTGGTCGGTATTTCATCGGCGGGATGTTGAAACACGGATCCGCGCTCTCTGCATTTACAAATCCGAGCACGAATTCGTACAAACGGCTCGTTCCCGGTTTTGAAGCTCCTGTTGCCCTCACTTATGGAACGGGGAACAGAGCATCGGCAATAAGAATTCCAAAATATGTAAACGATCCTGAATCGACTCGGTTTGAGTACCGTCCGCCTGATGCTACTGCCAATCCGTATCTGTGCCTGACTGCAATGTTGCTTGCGGGTATAGACGGTGTAGTAAATAAAATTGATCCGGTAAAAGAAGGTTTTGGTCCGTTCGATAAAAATATTCATGACGATAGTTTGAAAGATCATATCCATTTCCTGCCAAGAAATTTAGCCGAAGCGTTAGACGCGCTAGCGGTTGATAACGGATTCTTGAAGAGGGGGAATTTATTTTCAGATGAATTGTTAGATCAATGGGTGAATATCAAACAACAGGAGATCAAATCAATCGGTACCATGCCGCATCCGTTTGAATTCAAATTATATTTTAATCTATAATGCCGGGTTGTGATTTGTTTAGTAAATGTACAGGAAATGTGTAAATGAGGAAAGGTAGTCTGGTGAAAAAGAATGATAAAGATGTGAAAGCAATTTTAAAACGACTCGATACCCTGGCATCTAACTTATGGTGGAGCTGGAATCCCCGTGCGCAGGAAATATTTAAAGAGTTTTCACCTCTTATATGGGAAGCGACCAACCATAATCCAATCGCGATACGAAAACAATTTTCCGAGACCGAGTTATGTGCCCGCCTTGGCGACAAAGATTTTCTTGAACGACTGCTATCGGTGCTCGAGAGCTTTGAAGATTATATGGATGCAAAACATATCACAGGAAAAAAATCCAAAGCACAAGTTGCATATTTCTGCGCTGAATTTGGTCTTCACGAATGCTTGCCATTTTATTCAGGCGGTCTCGGTATTCTTGCGGGCGATCATGTTAAATCGGCGAGCGATCTCGGCATCCCTTTAATCGGTGTTGGGTTATTCTACCGCCAAGGTTATTTCAGCCAGCATATCGATCCTAATGGAAATCAGTTGGAAAATTATCCAACAACCGATCCTGCTAACGTTCCAGTTGAGTTGGTTCTGGATCAAAGCGGTAAACCGCTTATCTGCAGCGTAACGATAGGAACAAGTGTAGTTCATTTTCAGGGATGGAAAGTTAATGTTGGTCGGTGCAAAATATATTTGCTTGATACCGATGTACCCGAAAATGATGAACATTTCAGAGGTCTTACTGCACTCGCATACGGTGGAGATGTCAATACAAGAATCAGGCAGGAAATTGTTCTGGGGATTGGCGGTGTCAGGTTCCTGCGAGCACTGGGAATATCTCCTTCGGTATTTCATATGAACGAAGGTCATGCTGCATTTCTTACGCTTGAATTGTATCGCGAACAGCTTTTAAAAAATATTCCTAAACAAAAAGCGAAACAAATCGTTCGTGATCAATGTATTTTTACCACTCACACACCCGTACCAGCAGGACATGACAGATTCCCCGCCGACTTGATTGAGTTCACACTGAAACCGTTTGCCGACTGGATGAAAATCTCTATTAAAGAATTGATGCGATGCGGGCAAACCGTGAATATGGAAGAGAAGGGTGAGTTTGTAATGACCATATTAGGTCTAAAATTCTCGCGTGCCGCCAACGGAGTTAGCGACAAGCATGGGCAGATATCGCGTTTGATGTGGAGCGATTTGTATCCGGGAGTAAAAGCGAGTAAAGTGCCGATTGGTCATATTACAAATGGAGTGCATATAACAAGCTGGACAACCTGCAGGTCGTGGGAATTCTGGGAGAGGCATAATTCGCACAAATGGAAAGATCATCTCAATGATCCGAAATTCTGGAAGCACGTTACTAATCCTAAAATAGTTTCTGATGAAGAATTGTGGGCACTGCGATACGAGCAACGACGCGATCTAATCGAGTTTATACGCTCGCGAGCACGGAATAAAAAAACAATCGGAGGAGCCGTTGGCGAAGAGGCGTTGTATCGACTTCTATCGTTCGATGCGCTGACGATAGGATTTGCCCGGAGATTCGCGCCATACAAACGGGCGTTGTTATTGTTCTCTGATCTTGTAAAAGCACAAGAACTTTTCGATGATCCTCGACGACCAATTCAGATAATATTTGCCGGGAAAGCACACCCGCGTGATAATGATGGGAAGGAATTTCTGAACCGTGTAATTGCCATGACCCATAATCCGCCTTTCCTCGGAAAAGTGATATTTCTCGAAAATTATGATATGAATGTCGCGCGACATATGATCGCGGGGTGCGACATTTGGTTAAACAATCCAAGAAGACCGTTGGAAGCGAGCGGAACCAGCGGACAAAAAATTGCAATCAACGGTGGACTGCATTTAAGCATTTTAGATGGTTGGTGGAGTGAAGCCTACAACGGGAAGAACGGATGGGCAATCGGAGAAAAAGTTAAAGACAGCTATTCTCCGGAAGAAATTGATAAGCGCGATGCCGATTCACTCTATCAGATATTGAGCAATGAGCTTATCCCGACATTTTACCAACGCGATAAAAATGGGATTCCACGAAAATGGGTAGATAGAATCAGAAATGCCATGCGAACGATCATTCCCGTTTACAACACTCACCGAATGGTGATGGAGTATTCGAAGAAATATTATTTCCCGAAAAAATAAAAGTTAATGTTTTATTATTATCTGTCGTTCTTTAATGTAGTCAACAAATTTTATCGATAAAACATTATTATTAGAATATGAAGATGTTAAATAATAATTGTCATTGTCTCGGGTTGTCGTAGTGTTATAATAAATGTTAGAGGGTTTATATGGGAAGTTATGAATATTCACGATGATCGATCTTTCCTTCATCTTAAATTTGCCTTCAGGACCTGAAAGAATCAGTTCATAATCGTTGTCAGTTTGTTTGAAGTTTATTTTTCGGATTGAGTAAGCACCGTTTTTATAATTGAACGATTTTCCATCATCCTCGTAAATAATAGTCGATGCCTCACCGGAAGGATAAATATCAAGTGCCAGAGGATCGATGGGAGCTTGATCTGTATATTGAACAATTTGCTGTGACGGTATAATCGAGCCGGCTTTAACAAAGAGGGGAATTTTGTCGATGGGTGCGTCAATAGTGATGTGTTTTGGTCCCGTAATATTTTCATCTGTCCAGTAATCGTACCACTCACCTGCAGGAACTCTGAGTTCTCTCTTCTTTGCACCTTCCCAAAGAACAGGTGCCACAAGAAACGCATCTCCGAATAAAAATTCCTTTTCGCTCCAATATGTTTCAATTTCATTTGGATAATCGAAAAATACCGGCCGCATTATGGGTGTGCCGTCGATTGATGCTTTATAAAACTGTGTGTAAATGTATGGCAAAAGTTTATACCGAAGCTCGATAGATTTCTTATTGATTGATTCCAACTCAGAACCATAAGACCACGGTTCCTGATCTTTGCTGTTTATTTCTGTGTGAGTCCGCATTAGCGGTGTAAAAACTCCAAATTGTAACCATCGTGTATAAAGTTCACCGCTGGGGCTGCCGACAAACCCACCAATGTCGGTTCCCACGAATGATTGTCCTGAGATGCTAAGATTCAAGCACATTGGCAGTGCCATTTCTAAATGTTCCCACGAGCTAATATTATCTCCGGTCCAAGCTGACGCGTAGCGTTGTCCACCGGCATAGTTAGCGCGAGTAAGAACAAATGGTCGCTCTTCGGGTTTGAGTTTCAATAATCCCTCGTATGAACCGCGAGCCATCTGCATACCGTAAATGTTGTGATTCTTCCGGTGATCTGATAGTGAACCATCGCGGTTGTGGAAAACGTCCAAGGCGAAAGTTTTATTCGGACCGTTGAACACCGATGGTTCGTTCATATCATTCCAGAAACCTTTAACTCCATTCTCCAATAATCCTCGATAAAGTGATCCCCACCATTCTCTCGCTTTCGTATTAATAAAATCGGGAAAGACACATTCGCCGGGCCAAACTGTTCCGGTAAAATATTTTCCATCAGGATATTTTACGAACTGATCCCCATTCATTCCTTCTTGAAAAACCCAATATATTGAATCTTTCTTTATGCCGGGATCAATAATTACAACCACTTTAAAACCATCTTCACTCAAATCGGATACCATCTTGGTTGGATCAGGGAAGCGTTCTTTATCCCAAGTGAAGCAGCGATATCCATCCATATAATGTATATCGAGATATATCGCATCGCACGGAATATTTTTATCACGGAAGGTGGAGGCAATTTCTTTCACTTTAGATTCAGGATAATAACTCCATCGGCATTGTTGATAACCAATCGACCATTTTGGGGGAAGGGGAGTTGTCCCGGTAAGTTTGCTGAATTTTTCGGAAACCATTTTGGGTGTTGGACCATAGATGAAATAATAATTCAACTCTCCACCGATGGCACCGAAAGAGTATTGATCGGGATTTTCTTTTCCCATGTCGAAATGAGAATAAAAAGTGTTATCAAAAAAAATACCGTATGTGTTTCCGTTGCGGATGCCATAAAAAAATGGGATCGTTTGGTATAGCGGATCGGTATCTGCTTTATACGCGGGTATATCGGTATTCCAGTTGCAAAAAGATTTTCCTTTTTTGTTCAAACTTCCTGACTTTTCTCCAAATCCAAAATATTGTTCATCCGCAGGCATCGTTTTCCATACTGCTACCTCATCGCCAGACCAACACATACCCTTCGATGGTTCGTCGGCATTTATGACATTCCCGCTTTTACCAAGAAACGAAATACGGCAAGGGATTTTATTGATTGATATTGTTACCTCGGATCCGATAAGGAATATTTTATCCGGTACTTCTTTTATTTTGAATTCTTGATTTAAATCGGGTTGATCGGTGATTGCCCATGACTTGTCCTGACAAAAATCTCCCTTCCGGGACATTTGAACTCTGAATATATCGCCTTCATAAACACTGATTTTAACCTTAGCATCTTTAGCGAATAAAATTATTTCTCCAGGATTTTGAGAAAAAGATTGTATATCACCAATTGAAGTCCATTGTGCAATTGTCAGAAATGGCAGTACTATAAATAGGAATAGAAGAGAAAACAATTTCCGTTTCATTTTAATTTCCTTAGATATGAATTTTGGAATCGGAATCTTTAAAGAATCTTTCCTGATATTTTATCGAAGAAATGAAGTTTCGATATATCAAAGTATAATTCAAATTCTTTCCCTGCCAGGGGTATTATATCGGATGGAATTCTCGATACATATTGGTTGGCGTTATTTTCCAAAGTAAAATAGACGAATATTTCATTCCCAACCGGTTCGGTGACATTTATATTAGCAATGATTTTATGATTGTGATTGTTCGATGGTTTTGCCAATATATGTTCTGGACGAATGCCGATTGTGATATCATGATCTAAATATTGGCTTAGTCGGATCTGATCTTGCTGCGTTAACGGAAAAATAATTTTAGACGCTTCAACTTCGAAGGCGAGGGTACCGGAATTAATCAATTTACCTTCGAAAAAATTCATTGTCGGACTGCCGATGAAACCTGCGACAAATTTATTTATCGGTTTGTTGTATATGTTCAATGGAGTGTCTACCTGTTGAATGATGCCGTTGTGCATAACTACTATACGGTCGCCCATCGACATCGCTTCAATCTGATCGTGCGTAACATATATCATCGTTGTTTCAATTTGTTTGTGCAACCGAGATATCTCTGTTCGCATTTGTACTCTGAGATTCGCGTCGAGGTTGCTCAGAGGTTCATCGAACAAAAATACTTTCGGTTTACGCACAATCGCTCTTCCGAGCGCCACACGTTGCCGTTGCCCGCCCGAAAGTGCTTTCGGCTTTCGCTCCAACATATCTTTTATTCCAAGGATCTCGGCCGCTTGGTGTACACGATTCTTAATTTCATCTTTTGGATATTTCCGCATCTTTAATCCGAATGCGAGATTTTCATAAACGTCCATGTGGGGATATAGGGCATAATTCTGAAACACCATTGCGATATCCCTATCCTTCGGTGCCACGTCGTTCACAATTTTATCATCGATGAATATTTTGCCTTCGGAAATTTCCTCTAATCCGGCTATCATTCGCAGGGTTGTGGATTTACCGCACCCTGATGGTCCCACGAGTACAACGAATTCTTTATCTTTTATTTCAAGATTTACATCTTTTACCACTACATTTTTATCATATCTTTTATTTACTCGCTCTAACCTGACACTGCCCATGGTAATCTCTTATTTTGATTGAATTTCATTGTTCGATAAATATACAGACTCCTATCGCTAAACTCAAATTTTATTCGGAATGATGAAATTATTTCAGGATTGATATTGTTTCTTAGATATATTTGATCAAAGAGATGACATGGTTAAAAACTTGACTTTCCATAAAAAAATCGCTAATATTGAACAACAATTTGTTGTTTGTTCTAAATTCCTTAAATGGAAGGGAATAAGGTTGATGAATATATTGGTGATGTTTTCAATATTCAATAAAATAATTCTATATGTATATATGCCTGCCCTTGATTTCCAATCGGTAACCGAAATATGAAAAATTACTTAACCTATTTTATACTGTTATTCCTGCTGACCGTCGTAAATTTGTTTGCCGGCAATACCGGTAAAATATCAGGAAAAATTGTTGACAGCAAAACTCAGGATCCATTAGTCGGTGTTAATATTCTTATCACAGGGACTTCGTTAGGTGCCTCAACAAATATCGATGGTGAATACTCAATTATAAATTTATCTCCCAACGTATATACATTACGCGCGTCAATTTTGGGATATGATCCTGTAACGGTCAATAATATAAAAGTATCAATAGATCTGACCACACGACAAGATTTTTCTTTATCCGAAACTGTTGTAGAACAAAAAGAAGTGGTGATAGTGGCAGAACGACCTGTCATTCAAAAAGATATAACCGCAACAACTTCGATAGTAAGTAAAGAACTTATCTCGCAACTTGCAGTGACCGAAATTAGAGATGTAATAAAATTACAAGCAGGCATGGCGGTTTCTTCTGATGGGCAGTTTCATATGCGAGGGGGTCGCAGCGGGCAAATGGCGTATCAGATTGATGGCGTCGCTGTAAACGATGCGTATGATAATAGCAACACTATTGAAGTTGGAACTAATGTCATTCAGGAAGTTCAGGTGATTAGTGGAGCGTTTAATGCCGAGTACGGACAGGCAATGTCAGGTGTTGTAAATATCGTTACTCGGGATGGAGGAGACGCGTTATCAGGGACATTCACAACATACTCAGGAAGTTATCTGTCAAACAAGGATGATATCTTCTGGAATATCTCAAATGTTTCTCCGGTTTCAGTCAGAAGTTTTGAAGGCAGTTTAAGCGGGCCTGTTATTTCAAACAAGCTATCGTTCTATGCCAATGGCAGATATTATTATAATGAAGGATATCTGTACGGGCATAGATTGTTTTTACCAACAGATATCTCGGTAGAAGAACCCGGCTCGAGCGGTTCAAATTTCATCATATCAAAAAATGGTGATGAAAAATATATTTCGATGAATCCCAACGAAAGGATATTTGCTCAAGGGAAACTTTCATACAGATTTCTTCCTAATCTTAAACTCGCCTACAATTACATGTTTGATAAACAAGATTATCAGGATTACGATAATGGAACTCGCTTAACCCCCGATAATAATTTACATCGATTTCGTAAAACTCATTCAAACATTGTGAGTATCAATCACGCTATTTCAAATTCTACATTTTATAATTTTAACTTATCATATCTTTTTAAAGATTACCGGCATTATCTCTACGAAAATATTTATACCGGTGATCTCAACAACCCTACACTATATGTTGATAATAGATTAAGGCAAAATCCGCCGTACAGTTTTTCAATCGGTGGGACGAACTATAACCGGTTCCAACGAAATACAGGTACGTACGGGGCAAAGATTGATTTGACTTCACAACTCACAGAAAAGATTTCAATCCAAAGCGGTGGAGAATTTAAACAGCATAGGATATTTTATCAAAATATAAATTTAATTCCAATGCTGGATAACAGCGGCCAGCAAGTCTATCCTTTCAACGTCGCTATTCCCCCTGCGACTTCTCAAGATTATGACGAATATATCCGAAAACCTCTCGAAGCATCTGTTTATCTGCAATCAAAATTTGAGGCAAATTATTTAATTTTTAATGTAGGAGTTCGGTTCGATGCTTTTAATCCTGATGGAAGAATTCTATCCGATTCAACTGTAACTGATCCTGATATTCGGAATCCTGTTGTCCCGTCACATATTGCTGATCCGTACGAAAAACGATTGACTTACTGGTACGATAAAGCGTCCGTCAAATATCAATGGAGCCCGCGAATTGGTTTAGCATTCCCAATCAGTGCTGGTGGTGTGGTGCATTTTTCGTACGGTCATTTTTTCCAGTTACCAAGTTATGAATTGTTATACACAAATCCGGAATTTAAATTAGGAATTGGTTCCGGTAATCAAGGACTTTTTGGAAATGCCGACCTGAGACCACAGAAAACTGTTAAAGGTGAAATTGGATTAAAGCAACAAATCAGTCAGGATATCGGTGCCGATATCACGATGTTCTTTGAAGATTTTCGTGATTTAACCGGAACACAAACGGATGATATTTTGATATTCACTAACGAACGGACTTATAGCCGGTATGCGAATTCGGATTTCGGTTACTCAAAAGGAATCGTCCTTAAATTCGATAAAAGATTTTCCGATGGATTAGCCGCTAGCTTGGATTACACATTTTCAATTACGCAAGGTAACTCATCCAATCCGATAGATTCAAGAAATGCAAAATTAGGCGGCGCGCTGGGCGAAACATTCATCGCTCCCTTAGATTGGGATCAAAGACATTCTATTAATCTTGTTGTTGCCTACACTAAGCCGAGAGATTACGGTTTCTCGATCATTGGTAATTACTATTCCGGTCAACCCTATACACCGGAAGTAAATAAAAACAGTGCTGTTAAAAAGAATGCTTTCCCTCGAAACAGCGCTTTCCGTCCAACTATTTTCAATGTTGATCTGAAAGCAAATAAAGATTTCAATCTCGGCAATATAAATCTTTCTTTATTCCTGAGAGTCTTTAACTTGTTAGATCTTGATAATGCAAGAACCGTATATGCAAACTCAGGTGATCCATTCTTTTCATTCGACAAGCTGGCTGCTCAAAATGCAAATGCTAAAGTGTATTATAACACCTTGGATGAATTATACACGAATCCTGGATTTTTCTCGGAACCGCGCAGAATCGAACTTGGTACATCAATCAGCTTTTAAATTTAGATTATGAATAATATGAAACTGATATTTTACTTTTGCTCACTAACCATTGCTGTTCAGTCATTTGGTATAGCTCAGCTTTCCGATCCGACACTGAGAAGAATCGGGTATCATACCGGAAACCGAATTGGTATCTCATTTTATAACGATGGTCAAATCTCAGGATTCAGTCAGGGTGTTGATATAAGAGGCGAATGGCCTCTTGGCAGCGGCTACAATTATATCGGTGATCTTATTCCGATGATCGGAGTGGAACAAACAAATTCGCGCAATGAGATTTTTCATTCTGTGTGTATTTCTAGAGGTCCCAGAAACGGACAAGCAAATGAACACCATCCAACGAAAGGTTATTTCTGGGGATGGAATCCTGAACCGGGATATCTGAACCCGAATCAAACTTCAATTGCCATGAGCCATCTTCCAAATTCGTGGCCCCTAGGCGGCTGGGCAGATCAACCTAATTGGGTCGATGATAAAGGTAAAACACAATGGAACGGATATTTCGGCCGCGGCATTATGAATGCCGATCAGGAAAGTTATTATGTTGCCGACGATCAATGGGATGATGAGTTCAATTCATTTTACTTACCGGACTCGACTGATTCCACCCGGCATGGTATGGGACTGAAGATGACAGTACGGGGATTGCAGTGGTCTAGTTTTCTCGCGGAAGATATAAATTTTTGGTTATACGATATCACAAATAATGCGACAAAAACATATCGCAAATCTGTTTTTGGAACTGTAGTGGGAACATTAGCTGGTGGTGACGGCGATAGTCAGGATGACCTTGGATTCTTCGATATAAACGATAACATCACATATTCGTGGGATAGCGATAATAAAGGTAATAAGGGACAAAAGGTCGGCTATGTAGCTTATGCATTTCTGGAATCTCCGGGTAATCCGTTCGATGGAATAGATAATGACGGCGATTCACCAGATCCGGCATCACCCATATTTACCGTCACTGATTTTGATTCAGTAAGTTATCCTGTAGGTAAAAAAATTGTTTTAATCGATTCGGTTTCTTATGAGAGGTCGATATATACTATTCAAGGGCCCATCGATACGGTATATTCAGTTGGAACGCGATTTATAATACGGGCGGGAGTTACAAAGTTTAGAGAAGGACATATAGCCAGAATTCTAAATGGAGTTTCTGTTCCCGATGTTTCTGCTTATGACGGAATCGATAATGATCTTGACGGATTGATAGATGAGAACCAAGCGGTTCATTATGAGACGAGGCAGAGGCGTGGATTTCCAATCTTGAAATATATAAATTATGTAACCGGTGCCGGTGTAAACGACCCGCTCATAGATGAAAAAAGAGATAACGGTGCGGGCTCAATCATATCAAGCTGGGTGAAAACACCTGAAGGAACAATTGTGCTGGCAAGTCATTGGTCAGGCGATGAGGATGGAGATTGGGATGCGCTTTATGATGATGTTGGGGCAGACGGTGTTGGACCGAATGACAACGATTATTTTGGTCCTGATGGTGATGGTACGGAGGGGAATAACATGCCGGATCAAGGTGAACCAAATTTCGGCAAAACTGACCCTCATGAGTCAGATCAGATTGGTTTGACAAGTTTCAATTTTTTCAACATCAGCGCATCACCCGATATGAGTAACGATCAGTTGCTCTGGGATAGAATGACACCCGGAAGATTCGATATTATTCCATCACAACCGCAAGATGGCGATTTTATTTATTCCTCAGGATACTTTCCGATCAGACAAAAACAAACGGAAAGATTTTCAGTCGCACTACTTTTCGGAGAAACATATGAAGACGTAGTGAGAAATAAAAAGATAGCGTTACAAATTTATAATGCAGGATATAAGTTCCCTCAACCACCGCGCAAACCGAAGTTGAAACTCACTCTCGCACAGGAAAACGGTAATGTAGTGTTATATTGGGATGGAGCTTTATCCGAAAACACACGCGATTTCATCACCAAGAGAAAAGATTTCCAGGGTTATAAAATCTATAGAGCAACAGATGCCGGTTTCCAGGATAGCCGGGTGATAACAGACGCGCTTGGAGTTATGGCTTTCGATAAACCGATCGCCCAGTTTGATTATAAAGATAATATAAAAGGATTCTTTGAAGCGCCTCCTGATCTTCTAGAACAGGTGGGAGGAACAACATATTGGCTTGGTTCAGATAATGGGATTGTTAATAAGTATATCGATACAACTGTAATACCCGGGCAGAGATATTTTTACGCTGTGGTTGCTTATGATGCAGGTGATCCGACGTTAAATATTTTTCCATCCGAGAATTCAAAATATATTTTTATAACAAATACCGGCGAGATTATTACTGATGATAATACAGGGTATATTACTCCAAGTCGTCCACCGATCGGATACACGAACGCACAACCGTCGAATTTAGAAAAAGTTCAACCATTCAGTGGAACCGGAACGGGATGGATCGAAGTAGTGGATGATAAGGCGGTGAGAAACGATAACCATTATAACATCATATTCTCAGATTCTGCTACGCAGGGATATACCACCGATTGGTCGTTAATCGATCTGGATGCGACCGATACTCTTTTTATTCCATCGTTAAATGAGACGAAGTACGTGAAACCTCAGGATACAGTTTCAATCCCATCCGGAGTTGAATTGATTGTTAACGGTGAATCATTTATAAGCGACACAAATGTATATTCCGGCTCGTATGATACCTTGGTAAGGCGCTCAACTACATTTTATGGGAACACACCGGTTAAACATGGTTTTAAAGTACAATTATTGAATGACAATTTTATCGACCGAGATTCAACGAATTCATTTTTTCAAGATATAACATCGACTATTCCGCCAACATATTTGTTCGGTCCATTCGTTTGGGCAACTACCGGTCCGGGTGTCGCGTATAACGGAATCAAAATGCCATTCGATTATCGTATAGAATTTTATCCCGATTCCACAATTGATACATCAATTGCAGACACTTTATATCCATCAACAAATAGGATAACGGCGAAGCCGGTGAATTTTAAAATCAAAAACGTAACTACCGGACAATATATTGATTTCGTGTATTTTAAAAATTTAGGTGCATTAAGCACCATTCATAATATTTATTTCAAAGAGATGATAGGTGGACAATTGACTCGCACCTGGAGAGTAAATATTTATTACAATTTCCCGAATGCACCATTGGAACGATCCGGTTTTCTTCAAATCGCGACATTCAAACCTTTCAACAGATCAGACATATATAGTTTTACAACTCGAGGCGCATATATAAATAAGGAACTCGCTAAATCAGAGCTTGATAAAATTAAAGTAGTTCCAAATCCTTACGTAGTTACTCATGAAGCAGAACCGCGGTTGCTCAGCACACAAACCAGTGGTCGGGGAGAGAGATTTATCCGCTTTACACATGTACCGCCGGGTACAACAATTTCAATTTACACGGTCAGAGGTGAGTTAGTAAAAAAACTCAGGCACGATGATATGTTCTCGGGCGATGTAAAATGGAATTTAAGAACTGAGGAAAACCTTGACGCCGCTTACGGAGTTTATGTTTATGTCCTCGAAGCAGACAATATCGGAACAAAAACCGGTAAATTCGCATTGATAAAGTAAGGTGAAAAATGATGAATAAAATTATTGTATTGATGCTTTTGATAACGGTACCAATTTTCGGACAAACGAAAGTCGGCTCAACAGCAGCACCATTTTTAAATGTTGGGATGGGACCCAGGGCAATCTCGATGGGTGGGGCATTTGCCGCAACTGCGAATGATGTATCAACCTTATATTGGAATCCTGCCGGCGCTTCAAGAATGGAATCAAACGGGGCTTTATTCCTCCATTCAACATGGTTTGCCGATATTACGTATAATTGGGCAGGTTCCATAGTCAATCTCGGCTCATATGGGGCAGTCGGCTTAAGTGTCACCTATCTCGATTACGGTAAAATGGAGGTTACTACGCTTTCTGAGCAAGAAGGGACAGGTGAATATTTTTCTGCTCAAGATATTGCACTTTCGATAACTTATTCGTATAATTTAACCGATCGATTTTCGATAGGAATGAACGGTAAATATATAAATCAAAAAATATGGAATTCATCGGCAAGCGCGTTTGCGGTCGATTTAGGCACTCTTTTTATATCCGATTTTTACGGAATTCGGATAGGCGCCTCAATTTCAAATTTCGGAACCGATATGCAACTTGACGGTAAAGATTTATATGTTCTGTATGACATTAATCCAAACATCCACGGAAATAACGATCAGATTCTAACGAAGCTAAAAACAGACACGTATCCGCTGCCGCTCGTTTTTAGGGTAGGTATCGCAAAAGATGTCTCTATCGGTAATCACAGCAGATTAACAATTGCCGCGGACGCGATCCATCCTAATGATAATGCGGAATCTGTGAATTTTGGAGGTGAGTATTCTTTCAACGAAAATATATTCTTTCGTGCAGGTTACAAATCTCTTTTCCTCACAAATTCCGAAGAAGGACTGAACGTAGGATTCGGTTTGAAGTATGAAGTTGCTGATAAAATATTTTTGAACCTCGATTACGCATACCAAGATTTTGGTAAATTAAATTACACACAACAATTTGGGCTGGGGATCCAATTTTAATTAAACTAAATATAATCAAGAATTCATTTCACAAATATAAAGGAGATATATTATGAAGTTCCTTAGTTTACTATTTCTATCGATCTTCGTTTTAACATTGGGCTATGGTGGACCAACTGTTAAGAATGACGATTTGTTTATAGAAGAAGTTCATGCTGACAGTGCTGCGACTGTTGATTTTCAGTGCAACATGGGAGTTCAGATAAAGAAAGGATTGTTTAATCCTGCAACCGATAGTTTATTCATAAGCGGCGGTTTCAACGGATGGGGTACAGATAATATGATGACCGATCCGGATAATGATTCGCTTTTCACATATTCGCTACATCAGGATAGCAGCGGCAACAATTTAGAATTTAAATTCCGATATGCACACAGTGGCGCTATGAATTGGGAAAGTGTTTCAAATCGTAATTATCTCGTACCGGATGGGAATAGCACCTACTATGCATGGTACAACAACGACAGTGTATTTGTGCAACAATATGATATAACTGTAACATTCTCATGCAACATGGAATTGGAAAGATTGTCGGGCAGATTCAATCCGTCAGTAGATACCGTTTCAGTGAACGGAGATTTCAACGGATGGTCAGCGAAGACAACGATACTGACACCGAATCCATTGAACCCTGATTTATATGAAGGTACAGCGGTAATCCGCCGCGGACTTGGCGAATCGATAGAATTCAAATTCTGGTACACACCAAACAATTGGGAAAGTGTATCGAACCGTCATTATACA